>NZ_CP096658.1:1222788-1528485 GCF_023238445.1 Halorussus gelatinilyticus
CTTCGAGGAGAACGCCCGAGTGAACTGCGGGCTGCGCTGGTAGAGCGTCCGGTTCACCACGTAAGTCGAGACGCTGCTCGACTGCCCGGCCACGCGGGCGGTCCGGTTGATCCGGAGTTCGCGCTCGGCGCGGTCCACCGTGCCGGTCGAGTCGGTGACCGTCCGGCGCTCGACGTTGTTCGACGAGACGAGAGTGGCGATGTGGGCGTCGATGCGGTACGTCTCGACGTCGGCCATCGCGGCGACAGCGGACAACTTGACCGCCGTGGCGTTCACCGACTGGGCGGTAGCGGGGTCGTCGGTCGTGGTCGCGTCGGCCTCGGTGTGGGTCGTGGTGGTGGCGGTCGAGGTGGCGGGGTCGGTCCCGCCGCCGGAGCAACCCGCCAGCACGACGAGCGCGGCAAAGAGGACGGCGATGAGCGTGCGCTGTGGGTTCGACATTCGGGAAAGTTACCGACGACTGACAGCATAAAGCCTCCGGCTGGCCGACAAGTCCGGCGACGGGGCGCCCGAAACCCCGGTTTCCGTCCGGTCAGGAGGCGGGGTCGGTCAGAAGAGCAGGACTGTCAGTACAGTTCGATCGTCGAACGGGTGTGTCCAGTCGGGACGGGCGAAGCGGTCGGGACCGCCCGACCCGGTCGCATTCGGTTCGCAGCGGCCGACCGGCAGCGCCTCCGACGCCGCCAATCGGTAACGTGTGACGAAGCCAAGGATAAAAGATAAACCTACCCGCGCCATACGGTCACCGACTATAATGGAAGAGAGCGTTTCGGGCTTCAAGCTCCGCGGCACGTGGGGCGACATCGTCGAACACGGCGAGCGAATCACCGAAGCCCTCCGCGAAGCCGGGGTCTCCGGCGACGCCTACGACGAGTGGGAGGAGTGGCGGCCCAAACACCACGAGCGACTCGGCGAGGACGTCTCGGAGAAGACCGCAGAGCAGGCCTCGGTCGGCGAGGGCGAGGGCGAAAAGAAGGGGAAAGCGCCCGACGACGACTTGAAGACCGCGGGCGAGAAGATAAGCGAATCCTACGAGAAGTTGGAGGACGAGGACACCGACGAGGCCGTGAGCAAGTGGCAGGACTCGGTGAGCTACGTCGCGCGCGCCGCCGACTCCGCGAGTCGGAAGGCGCTCCGCAAGGTCGAGGACACGGTCTACCAGAAGGTGATGACCCGGCTCGCGCCCTACTACTTCGACAACGACCTCATCAGCGCCAACGTCCAGCAGGTCGGCCGCGGCGGCGAAGAGGAGACGTTCGTCTTCGAGGTCAACATCAACGACGACGACCTCAAGGAGGAGGTCAGCGAGAAGCTGGCGGACTACGAGGACGAGGTGAACCGCTGGCACGTCGCCACCGAGAAGCGCACCGACACCGCCGAGGCCGCCGAGGGCGTCGAAGCGCCCGAGGAACCCGAGGAGTCCCACTCGAAGACGACGTAGCGCGGCGGGTCTCTCGGAGGTCGAGTCGAGCGCGAGCGGAGAAAGAAATCGAACGACTCGAAGCCCAAGCCGGTACACTATTTTATCGTCGGCGAAAGATTCCCGGTATGGTCGGAACCGGCGTCGTGACGTTGGTAATCGCAGCTATCGCCAGTCTGTTCATGGCGTGGGCCATCGGCGCGGGGTCGTCTGGCTCGACTCCCTTCGCCCCAGCGGTGGGCGCGAACGCCATCTCCGTGATGCGGGCCGGGTTCTTCGTCGGCTTGCTCGGCTTCTTCGGAGCCGTGTTGCAGGGCGCGAACGTCTCGGAAGCGGTCGGTACGGAGCTAATCGGCGGCGTCCAGTTGACCGCCATCGCGGCGACGACCGGACTGCTCGTCGCGGCCGTGCTGGTCGCCATCGGCGTGTTCACGGGCTACCCCATCGCCACGGCGTTCACGGTCACCGGAGCCATCGTCGGCGTCGGACTGGCGATGGGCGGCGACCCGGCGTGGGCGAAGTACCGCCAGATTTCGGCGCTCTGGATTCTCACTCCGTTCGTCGGGAGTTCCATCGCGTACATCACCGCGAGGCTCCTGCGCTCGGAGCGCACCGCCGAGGAGGTCGTCATCCCGTTTCTCGCCGGGTTCGTCGGCCTCATCATCGCCAACGTAAAGTTCGTCGTCTTCGGCCCGCCGGACGTGAGTCAGTCGGTCGCCGAAACCGCTGGCGACGCGCTTTCGCTACCGCCGGTCGCGGGCGTCGAGACCGGCCGCATCGTCGTCTCGCTCGCTATCGCGGGCGTCCTCGCCGGACTGCTCGCGTGGGACGTGCGTCGGAATCTGGAGGCCGGACAGCGTCACTTCCTGCTGGCGCTCGGGAGCCTCGTCGCCTTCTCGGCGGGCGGGTCGCAGGTCGGTCTCGCCATCGGCCCGCTGGTGCCCCTGCTCGACCCCTTCGAGATTCCGCTCCTCCCCGTGCTGGTCGGCGGCGGCCTCGGCCTGCTCGCGGGGTCGTGGACCGGCGCGCCCCGGATGATAAAGGCGCTCGCGCAGGACTACTCGACGCTCGGCCCGCGCCGGTCCATCGCCGCGCTCATCCCCTCGTTCGCCATCGCGCAGGTCGCCGTGTTCTTCGGGATTCCGGTCTCGTTCAACGAGATTATCGTCAGCGCCATCGTGGGAAGCGGCTACGCCGCGGGAGACGGCGGCGTGAGCAAGGAGAAGATGGGCTACACGGTGCTGGCGTGGCTGGCGTCGCTCGTCATCGCCACCGGGGTCGGGTACGGCGTCTTCGCGCTCATCGAGACGCTGTAGTCGGGGACCGGTTGCTCGAAAGCGACGGACCCCTCGCTGGAAGTCACTTCCGACGACGAAAACCGAACGAAATCGCGTGCTACGACGGCGGTTACTGCTATCTACGAGTTGCAATCGTGTGAGCGAACCGCTCATCCTCACGGACGTGCCGACGGAAAACTCGCGGAAACCACGCCTCAACTCTCGGTCTCGACGCTGTCCTCGAACTCGGCTCCCTCGTCCGGTTCGGCCTCTGCGCGCTCCTGATCGTCCAACTTCGTCACGCGGGCCTTCATGATGCGGGTGTTCTCGACCTGTTCGACGCGGAGGCGCACGCCGTCGTAGGTGATGTCCTCGCCCTCCTCGACCAGTCGGCCCGCGCGGTTGAAGATGAACCCGGCGATGGTCTCGAACTCCTCGCCCTCGGGGAGGTCTATCTCCAGCGCCTCGTTGACCTCGTCGATGTTGAGTTCGCCACGGACGATGATGGTCTCGTCGTCCACGTACTCGATGGGTTCCTCTTCCTCGCCTTCGAGGATGTCGCCGACGATCTCCTCGACCATGTCCTCCATCGTGACCAGCCCCTCGGTGGTCCCGAACTCGTCGATGACGATGACCATCTGCATCCGGTTCTCGCGCATCTCGGTCAGGAGTTCGTCCACGTTCTTGCTCTCGGGGACGTGGAGGGTCGGCTGAATCACGTCTTCGAGTTCGAGTTCGTCGTGTTCGCCGTAGGTCTGTTCCCGGACCAAATCCCGGATGTGGATGACGCCGATGACGTTGTCGAGGCTTCCCTCGTAGACGGGGACGCGCTCGTGGCCGCTCTGGACCAGCGTCTCGATGGCCTCCTCGACGCTCGCAGTCTTCGGGACGGCGGTCATGTCGAGGCGCGGGGTCATCACTTCCTTGGCGATGGTGTTGTTGAACCGGAAGATGCGCTGGAGCATCTCGCGCTCGTCCTCCTCGATGACGCCCTCGCGCTCGCCGGTCTCTATCATGTTCTGAATCTCGTCGCGGGTCACGTAGGAGGTCTCGATGGCCGAGCGCCCGCCCGTAACCTTATTGACGAGGCGGGTGAGGTAGTCGAACGTGACGACCAGCGGGAGGAGGACGTACTCCGACAGTTTCAGCGGGCGGGCGATGCGGAGCGCCCACGACTCGGTGTTCTCCACCGCGTAGCTCTTGGGCGCGGACTCGCCGAACAGCAGAACGAGGGAGGTAATTCCGAAGGTGGAGATGAGGACTGCCACCCCGGCGCTCTCGACGTGGATACCGACGAGAGCCGTCGCTATCGACGACATGGCGATGTTGACGATGTTGTTTCCGACCAGAATCGTCACCAACAGGCGGTGCGGGTCGGATTTGAGTTCGTTGACCGTCTCCGCGCCCGGCACCTTGTCCTCGACCAGCGCGTCCACGCGGTGGTTCGCCAGCGAGAACATGGCGATCTCCGAGGACGAGAAGAATCCGGAGAGAGCGATGAGAAGGACGATGACTATCGCACCACCCCACGTAACCATCGCTGTCGAGACCTGAACGCCCAATACTTCCGCTATCGGGGTCGGCCCCGCAGACGCGACCGTAGACATCGGGAATGGCACCATTCGACAATCCAACTTGCAAGTGGACGGGATTAACTCTTTATTCTTTTCCCGGGACGTGACGCGAGACTGCCGCGAGCGAAGACCTTACGGCGTTTTCGGAACAATACTCGTCTATGAGCCAGTCAACCGGCACCGAGTCCGCGATAACCCTGTACCGCTTGCAGGCGTGTCCGTACTGCGAGCGCGTGGTCAACAAGCTACAGGAGTACGACCTCGACTACCGGTCGCGCTTCGTGGAACCGATGCACAGCGACCGCAACGTCGTCAAGCGCATCTCGGGCAAGCGCACCGTGCCCGCCATCGTGGACGAGAACACGGGCGTCACGATGAGCGAGAGCGCCAACATCGTGGAGTACCTCGAAAACACCTACGGCGCTGGAGGTGCCGAGTAATGCCGGACTTCGACGTCGTCTCGCTCCCCGACACCGACCACGTCGCGGAGGGCGACACCGCGCCGGACTTCACCCGACCGCTGGTCAACGACGAGTACTGGGAGGACGCCGCGCTCTCGGACCTGACCGACGAGGGGCCGGTCCTGCTCGTGTTCTTCACGATGGACGGGGCGTTCCCCGCGACGTACATCTGGAACGAGATTCGAGAGAGGAACTGGGGTAGCGAGGCGCAACGCGCCTCGGACGAAGCGAGCGGTGAAACCGCGAGCAACGACGGCCACGACCTCACGATCGTCGGCCTCTCCATTTCGGACCCCTACGCCCACAAGCAACTCGTCGAGGAACGCGGGATGGACTACCGGCTCTTCTCGGACCCGCAGAACGGCGTCGCCGAGGAGTACGGCATCGTCCACGACCTCGACGGGATGGCCGGCGTGAGCGAACCGCGGCCCGCCGCGTTCCTGCTGGACGAGGACCGGACCGTCGAGTACGCGTGGGTCGCCGAGGAGTGGCCCGACTTCCCGGACTACGACGACGTCGAAGCGGCTATCGAGGAACTGTAGCTGTAGCCGAGCGCCGCGAAGCGACGGTCCGACTACGACAACGACGCGGCCGTGCAGGGAACCGGCGTCCCGCGCGCCTTCTTCTGACCGGCGTCGAACCGTGAGGGATGTCGAACCGCGAGCGGCGTCGAACTCCGAGCGGCCTCGGACGCTACGCTTTTTTCCGCGGCCTCCCGAGATAGCGCCATGACCGACGAGTCGATAGCGGAGGCGGCGGACGCGGTTCGCAGGGGCGAACTCGTCGTCTACCCGACCGAGACGGTGTACGGACTCGGCGCGGACGCGCTGGACGAGGCGGCGATCGAGCGCGTCTTCGAGGCGAAGCGGCGGTCGCGCGAGAAACCGATTTCGCTCGCGGCGCCCACCGTGACGTCGGCGCTGGAGTACGTCCGCGCGACCGACCGCGAGGAGCGGTTCATGCGCGAGTTCCTCCCCGGCCCCGTGACCGTCCTCTGCGAGAAGCGCGAGCCGGTCCCCGACGTGCTGACCGGCGGGCGCTCTCGCGTGGGGGTTCGCGTGCCCGACCACGAGGTCGCGCTCGACCTCCTGCGCGAGACCGCACCCGTCACGGCCACGAGCGCGAACGTGAGCGGGCGGCCGAGCGCGACCCGCGTCGCGGACGTGGACGACGAGATTCGAGCGGCCGCGGCGGTCGTCGTGGACGGCGGCGAGACCGGCGGGACCGGGAGTACGGTCGTGAACGTCGCGGACGGAGCCATCGTGCGCGAGGGGCCGAACGCCGACGACGTGCGGGCGTGGCTCGACGCGAACGGCGGCGGTTCAGAAACCGAGTAGCGACTTCAGCGACCGCGTTTTGACGCCGCACTCCGCCCGGTAGTCGCAGGCCCCGCACTTGGCGTCGTTCGTGAGGCGCGGCGGCGGACCGTCGAGCGTCCGGGCGGCCTCGACCGCGGTCCGGTAGGCGGCCTTCCGGCGCGTGCCGATGGAGACCTCCCGAATCACGCCGTGGGTGGGGTACTCCGCGAACGCGCGTTCGACCGACTCCTCGGCCTCCCACGAGAGCGCCTTCGCCGCGGCGACGAGTCGGACCGACTGGGGTCGCCAGACGCCCTCCTCGGGCGGGTCGCCGGTGAAGACCATCGCGGGCGTGGGCGCGTCGAGCGAGAGGACCTTGTGGACGATACCTCGGCAGTCCTTGCCCTCGGTCAGGCGCTCGCGGTCGCTCGGGTCCCGGAGTTCGGACCACGCGGCGTCGAAGCGCCGGCGCGCGTACTCCAGATTCGACCGGAACTCGTCGGGACCGACCGCGAGCGGCAGGTCCGCGAGGTCGTCGCGGTCGGCCGCTAACAGGTCGGCGTAGCGAAAGGCGAGTTCCCGCCGCTCGGCCACCTCGTCGGGAACCTCGATTTCGTCCTCGCGCCGCCGGTAGTACAACTTCCGCGGGCAGTACGCCGCGGTTTCGAGGTCGCTGAACGGAATCTTCGACACGGGAGCGGATCGTCCCGGCTTCCGAGATAAACTTCGCCCAACTATAGACGTGGTAA
This sequence comes from Halorussus gelatinilyticus, assembly GCF_023238445.1. Taxonomy (GTDB): domain Archaea; phylum Halobacteriota; class Halobacteria; order Halobacteriales; family Haladaptataceae; genus Halorussus; species Halorussus gelatinilyticus. The sequence continues at coordinate 1,229,568 of NZ_CP096658.1, forward strand.
AGAACGGAAAATGTTCCTTCAACCTAGAACGGCCAGCGAGCGACCGAGCGAAGCGAAGGCGCGAGCGGACGCTCGGTCAGACTTCCGACGGCGAACGCCCGGCTCAACCGCCGACAGCGGACGCCCGACTACACACCCGCCAGCGAACGCCCGGCCGACCAACCGATACGGAACTAGCATCCGTGCGAGCGAAGCGAGCGCGGTTCACCGCGAGCCACGCGAGCGGACCAAGGAACCGTCGAAGGAGCGTCCGAACGAAGTGAGGACCGACCGAGGCGGTGACGCCGTGTTTTTGGTCGAGCTTTTGCCAGCGAGGGAGCGTCTGAGCCGCAGGCTCAGACGCGGCCGAGTGCAGCAAAAGGTCGTCTCAGAAGGAAACGTTCGTCTCCATCCCCTCGGTCGCGTCGTCCAAGCCGTCCTCTTGAAGGCTCTCGGTCATTCGGTCGGAGAGTTCGCGGTCCTGCAGGACGTTCTCGAACTCGTTGCGGAACTGGTCGTTGACGGTGCGTCGCTGCTGTTTGGCGTCGATGACGCGGCGGTAGCGACGGACCGTCGATTCGCTCACGTCGAGTTCCGCGGCGCACTCGCCGGTTGAGGCGTCGTCGTCGAGGAGGTCCCGGAGGTCCGCCAAGTCGAACGGCGCGTCCTCGTCGGACTCGCGCAGGAGGTGGAGGTCGATGCGGGCGCGGGCGACCGTCTTGCCGAGCGAGGCGTCGCCCAGCTCGCGGGCGATTTCGGCGTCGGAGTCGCCGGCGTAGAACCCCCGCACGACGCTCACCAACTCGTCGTCGGAGAGCGTCGTCGTGAAGTCGTAGCGGTCTCGCATCCGTCCGACGACCTCCGCCAACCGGTCGTCGATGGCCGTCTCCGAACTCAGCGACCCGTGGGTCTCCTCTTGGCGTTCGGTGACGGTTGATTCGTCGGTGACATCCATGAAGATGTCACGGAGTTCCTCGGTCTTCTCGTCCATTATTTTACGATGTGGGTGGGTCGTGGTGGCTATATAAAAACCTGTCGGCGGACAGAGGACACGCGAGCGTCGTCAACCGAAGCTCTCTTTCTGGTTGACGAGCCACGGGCGAGTATGAGTACCGACACGGCCTCGGTCGAGTTAGTCGGCGAAGAAACCGCAGGAAACGTCGCGCGTGCGGCCCTGTTGGCCGCGCTCACGGGGGCGTTCGCCTACGTCTCGTTCCCGAATCCCCTCTCGCCCGCGCCGGTGAGTCTGCAAGTCCTCGGCGTCTTTCTCGCCGGACTGCTGCTCGGTCCGGTCTGGGGCGGCGTCTCGATGGCGCTGTACCTCGCGGCCGGAGCGGTCGGCGCGCCCGTCTTCGCCGGCGGGTCGGCGGGGTTGGCGGTGCTGTGGATTCAACCGACGAGCGGCTACCTCTGGTCGTACCCCGTCGCGGCGTTCGTCGTCGGCGCGATAGCCCACGGCGGTCTCCGACTCCGCGACTCCGTGCCCCGGTCCGTCCCGCGACTCGTCGGCGCGATGGTCGTCGGCACCGCCGTCATCTACGCCGTCGGCGTCGTCGTCATGTCGTTCGTCCTCGACATGACGCTCCGAACGGCGTTCCTCGCGGGCGCGGCCGCGTTCATCCCCGCCGAGGCGTTCAAAATCGCGGCCGCCGTCGGCGTCGTCCGGAGCGACCAAATCGTCGCCGAGTAGCGAGACGGAGAAACCGCTCACTCACCAGATGATAGAGACACGAAACGTGGTCCACCGGTACGGTGACGACGGACCTCCGGCGGTAGACGGCGTCTCGCTCGCCGTCCCGGACGGCGAGTTCGTCCTGCTGGCGGGGCCGAACGGGTCGGGCAAGTCCACGCTCGTCCGGCACTTCAACGGCCTGCTGGACCCCGACGAGGGCGAGGTGCTGGTGGACGGCACGCCGGTCTCCGAGAACCTCGTAGCGGCCCGGACCAGCGTCGGAATGGTGTTCCAGCAACCCCGCGACGGGTTCGTCGCGGCCACGGTCGGCGCGGACGTGGCGTTCGGCCCGGAGAATCTGGGCCTCTCGAACGAGGAGATAGACCGACGAGTCGCGGACGCGCTCGCGGCGGTGAACATGGCGGGCAGGCGCGACGAGCGCATCGACGCACTCTCGGGCGGCGAGCGCGAGCGCGTGGCCATCGCGGGCGCGCTGGCGATGGACCCCGACCACCTCGTGCTGGACGAACCGTTCACCGGACTCGACGCGCCGGCCCGCGAGTCGGTGGTCGAACAGCTCCGGACCCTGAAGGAGTCGGGCACCGGCGTCGTCCTCGTGACTCACGACCTCCGAGACGCCTTCGACCTCGCGGACCGAATCGTCGCGCTCGCGGACGGATGCGTGGCCGTGGACGCCGCACCCGCGGACGCCCGCGAGCGACTGCCGGACCTCGGGATTCGCGTGCCAGCGGGGGAGGTTCGCGGCGAACGGTGACGCTGAGTTATCGCCCCGGCGACTCGCTCGCACACCGACTCGACCCCCGGAGCAAGTTGGCCTTTCAGGTCGCGTTCGCCCTCGCGGCGTTCGCGCACACGACGCCCCGCGGCTTGCTCGCGCTGACCGCGCTCGTCCTCGCGGTCCTCGTCGGGTCGGGGCTGTCGGTCCGGCGGGCGCTCGCGGAGTACCGGTTCGTCTTTCCGTTCCTCCTCGCGGGACCACTGTTCTCGGCGGCGACGCTCGGGCCGCCGTGGGTTCGCTGGCAGGCCGCGCTCGATACCGCGCTCGCCAGCTATCGCGTCGTGCTGGTCCTGCTGGTGAGCGCGGCGTACCTCCGAACGACGCCGGTCAGGGACTCGCGGGCCGCGATTCAGCGCCTCGTGCCCGGCAAGACCGGGCGACTCCTCGGGACGGGCGTCGGGTTCGTCTTCCGGTTTCTGCCGGTCTTGCAGGCGGACCTCCGGCGGATTCGGGACGCCTCGGCCGCGCGGTTGGGCGACCAGCAGTCGCTCGTCGCCCGGATGCGTCGGGTCGGTATCTCGGGACTGGCGCGGGCGCTCTCGCGGGCCGACCGGTTCGCGCTCGCGCTCCGCGCCCGGTGTTTCGCGTGGAACCCGACGCTCCCGCCGCTGACGCTCTCGCGGGCCGACGTGCCGGTGTTCGCCGCGAGTCTCGCGCTGTTAGCGTGGGCGGTAGTCTGAGTCGTCGCCGACCTGCTCGGCTATCTCGGGGCCAGAAACACGAACCGGAACGTCGAACTGAGTTCGACCTTGGGCGTCGGCAAAGGGGCGAGCGCGGTCGTCGCGGGCGTCGTCGTGTTGGCGTTCGACGAGCCGCTGTTCGCCGAGCTCGCGCGCCGAGCGCCCGAAATCACGGGGTTCGTTCGGACGTATTTCGGCGTGGCGGGGTTCTGCTTCGCGCTCGGAATCTGGGCCGGCGCGGTCGTCGCGGACGTGATACGGTTGTGAGACGATAGCCGGAAAACCGTAAACTCCGAATCCGTTTTCGGCCGGGGAAGCGGCCTGAGTCGGTAAAACTTAAGCGAATCCTGTTCCCCGTGTACAACATGGCAAAATTTGTGCTGGCGCAGGCGGGGAGCGAGGCCACCCGCCCCACGTTCTGGAAGATCGGCCACATCGGCGAGGCCATCTTCTACTACCTCGCGGCGGTGGCGATAGCCATCTTCGCCGTCGGGGTCTACCAGCGGTTCTCGACCTACGCACAGGGGACCGAGTCGTGGTTCGACCGCCTCGACGACCTCTCCGGGCGTATCGCCTCCGCGACCAAGATCGTCTTCTCGAACCAGAAGCAGTTCGACCGGGACCTCTACGCCGGCCTGATGCACGCGTTCGTCTTCTGGGGCTTCCTGACCCTGCTCATCGGGACGACGATTCTGGCCATCGATATGGACATCTGGACGAAGGCGCTCGGCCAGCCCTCGTTCTTCGAGGGCGCGTTCTACCTCTCGTACTCGCTGGTGATGGACGCGATGGGCCTGCTGTTCGTCGTCGGCGTCGGCATGGCCATCTACCGGCGCTACTGGGTGGCCGAGGGTCGCCTCTGGGGCAAGCACACCTCGACCGAGGACGACCTGTTCGTCTGGAGCCTCTTCCTGCTCGGCGTGGGCGGCTACGTCACCGAGGGCGTCCGCATCCTCGGGACGAGCGCGACCCGCAACGTCTCCTTCGAGACCGTGAGTTTCGTCGGCTGGTTCGTCTACGACGTGCTGGCGGTCGCGGGCGTGACTCCCGAGATGGCGACCGCGGCCTACCCCGTCGTCTGGTGGTCCCACGCCCTGCTGGCGCTCGCGTTCGTCGCGGCGGTTCCCTACGCCAAGCCGTTCCACATGATTTCGAGTTTCGCGAACGTCGTCACGCGCGACGAGAAGGCGGGCAAGCGCCTCCCCGGCGTTCCGGACGACGCCAGCCCCGAGGAGATCGGTCACGGCTCCATCGAGGACTTCTCGTGGAAGGAGCTGCTCGACCACGACGCCTGCACGAAGTGCGGTCGCTGTTCGTCGGTCTGTCCCGCGAAGGCCGCAGACCGACCGCTCGACCCCCGCGACGTGATTCTCGACCTGAAACAGTACCGCGAGGACTTGGAAGCGGGCCGGACCGAGGAGAAGCCCATCGTCGCCGACGGCGGTGCCTCGGTCATCAACTCGGAGACGATGGAGTCGTGCATGTCCTGCATGGCCTGCATGGACGCCTGTCCGGTCGAAATCGAACACGTCGAGCAGTTCACGCAGATGAACCGCCGGCTCACCGAGTCGGGCCAGATGGACGCCAACGTTCAGGACACGATGATGAACGTGTTCCAGAACGGCAACACGTTCGGCGAACCCCAGCGCAAGCGCCCCGACTGGGCCGACGAGTTGGACTTCGAGATTCCCGACGCCCGCGAGCAGTCCGTCGAGTACCTCTGGTACGTCGGCGACTACCCGAGCTTCGACGAGCGCAACCGGAAGGTCGCGCGGTCGCTGGCGACCATCCTCGAAGAGTCCGGCGTCGAGTACGGCATCCTCTACGACGACGAGCAGGCCGACGGCAACGACGTGCGCCGCGTCGGCGAGGAGGGCCTCTACGAGATGCTGGTCGAGGACAACGCCGAGGCCATCCGGAGCTGCGACTACGACAAAATCGTCTGCACGGACCCCCACAGCTACAACACGTTCAAGAACGAGTATCCGGAGTTCGAGGTGTGCGAGTGGACCGAGGACGACGTGTTCCACTACACGCAGGTCGTCGAAGACCTGTTCCGCGAACTGGGTCTCTCCGGGTCCGAACTCGACTACACCGTCACGTACCACGACCCCTGTCACCTCGGCCGGTACAACGACGAGTACGAGGCCCCGCGCGAAATCGTGAAAGCCACGGGATGCGAACTCGACGAGATGCCCCGCAACCGCGAGGACTCGTTCTGTTGCGGCGGCGGCGGTGGCGGCCTCTGGATGGACTTCGACGAGGACCCCAAGCCGAGCGAGGAGCGCCTGCGCGAGGCGCTGAACGACACCGACTCGGGAAGCCGCGTCGAGAAGTTCGTCGTCGCCTGCCCGATGTGCATGACGATGTACGAGGACGGCCGGAAGACCGGCGGCTACGAGGACGACATCGAAATCGTCGACGTGTCGGAACTGCTCGTGGAGGCTATCGGTCGGAAAGAACAGGTCGAAGTCGCGGCGGACTGACCTCTCTCGACCGTTTTACTTTCGAGCGCCGAGACGGCCCGGTTCGTTCGATATCGAAAAAGCTGCCGCACCCATCGCGGCAGAGATGCGCTCGCGTGGAGTTCATTGCATGGCACGCGATGAATCGGCACGCGAGCGCAATTTACCGTACGAACTGCGACTTGTTAGGTCTGACGCCTACCAATTCGCGGAGAAACCCGGTCGGGTAGCGAGTCGAGTTCGTCAGCCAGCGAGAAAGAGCGACGCGATTTCGGAGAAAGTCGAGGAGTCCGTGGTGGGCCGGACGGAGCGCGGCCACTCCGAATCGTTACAGGAATCCCAACATGGCCCGGAAGATGCGCGGGCCGAGCAAGGCGAGCACCGTCTCGAAGACGAGCGTGCCGAGCGCCGACAGCACCACGAACTTGCGGCCGTCCATCTCGGCGAACCCGGCCGGGACCGTCAGCATCCCGCGAGTGAACAGTAGCGCGTTGCTCACCGGGACGACGACGGGACCCCATCGGTCGAACCACCCGTCGAAGCGGTCGAGTTGGTCCCCATCGACCCGGAACCACCGCTTTTCGAGCAGGTACTCCCGGCCGCCGCGCTTCGCCAACAGGAACAGTGCGTACTGGCCGATAGTAGCCGCGATAACGGAGACCGACACGATAGCGACGATCGTGTCGTAGTCCGTGGGAGAGTCGGCGAGTGCGGTAACGGCCACCGGTACGACCGCCTCGCTCGGTGCGAAGTACAACAGCATCGCACCCTCCAGAATCATGATGAAGAAGAGCGCGAGCAGGCCGTACTGATTGAGCCACTGTTCCGCCAGTTCCTCGTTCCCGACGAAGAACAGGCCGACCCCGACCACCGCCGCGAGGACGATACCGGCCGTCAGCAGGAGGAGTCCGTTGTCGGCGAAGAACTGCCGGACTCGGCCGGGTTCGGTGGCGTTCGACAGCAACACTCCTCCGAGAACGACGACCGCGACGCCGAGCGCTACTGGCGCGTCGGGAGCGACGAGAGCGAGCGGGGACAGCATTCGTGACTGTCGTATCGACAGGGCGCGCTAAATGCGTTGTGACCCCGCGCGAGAACTGAACCAGTGATGAAAACGAGACGAGACGACCGAGCTAAGAACGTCTCTCGAAGCCCCCGCCCGGTCGCGCTCGCTCAGCGACGTACCTGACGGACGTAGTTGCGTCAGACAGTGGTCGCTGAGACGACCACGCGAGCGCGACCGGGCGGCCCCTTCATCCACCCGTGGTGGGTGATCGGTAGGGCGGTCCCGTCGGTTGATTGGTCGAGCGTTCGCCGGTGGGTCGGAACACCGAGCGCCCGCAGGTCAAGCGGTCGGTCCCCTCTCGCGTTTCCGGCCGAATTACCGGCAGGATAGCCGTCGGAGCGACGCGGTTTTGAGACCCGCGCCGCAAGTCCCGGACATGAACTTCACCGACCGGCCCCGTCGCCTCCGGCGGGACGGAATCCGCGAGATGGTCAGCGAGACCGACGTGCAGGCTTCGGACCTCATCGCGCCCGTCTTCGTGGACGCGACGACCGACGTACGACGCCCCATCGAGACGATGCCCGGCCACGAGCGCGTCCCGGTCGAGGAGGCGGTCGCGCGCGTCGAGGAGGTACTCGAAACCGGGGTCGAGGCGGTCATGCTCTTCGGAATCCCCGAGTCGAAGGACGAGCGCGGGACTCGCGCGTGGGCCGACGACGGCGTGGTGCAGGAGGCGACCCGGCGCGTCACGAGCGAGACCGACGCCTACGTGATTACCGACGTGTGCCTCTGCGAGTACACGAGTCACGGCCACTGCGGGGTGCTGGAAGACGGTGCGAGCGAGGGCGACGTTCGCCTGACGGTACGCAACGACGAGACCCTCGACCTGCTCGGGAAGATTGCGACCTCGCACGCCGAGGCCGGCGCGGACATGGTCGCGCCCTCGGGGATGATGGACGGGATGGTGGGCGCGATTCGGGAGTCGCTCGACGGCGCGGGCTACCCGGACGTGCCCGTCATGAGCTACGCCGCGAAGTACGAGTCGGCGTTCTACGGCCCCTTCCGCGACGCCGCCGACGGCGCGCCCGCCTTCGGCGACCGGCGACACTACCAGATGGACCCGGCGAACCGACGGGAGGCCCTGCGCGAGGTCCGCCTCGACGTGGAACAGGGCGCGGACGTGCTGATGGTCAAGCCCGCGCTGCCCTACCTCGACATCGTGCGCGACCTCCGCGAGGAGTTCGACCACCCCGTCGCGGCGTACAACGTCAGCGGGGAGTACGCGATGCTCCACGCCGCCAGCGAGAAGGGGTGGCTCGACCTGGAGGAGGTCGCGCTGGAGTCGCTGGTGTCCATCAAGCGAGCGGGCGCGGACCTGATTCTGACGTATTTTGCGGAGGACGTGGCCGAGGAGTTGTAAGCGAGGCGGAATCGCTACTCGGACGTGCCGGGGGAGCGCGTCGAACAATCCGAATCTAACGCGATTCCCGGTTTTCCGTCCTCCTCCGCAACTACGCGGACGTGAAATGACCGGTCTCGTTTTCCGATAGTCTCGGTGTGCCACGTACTGCCGTCTATCTTCACGCGAATCGTGTAGACCGAATGCTGACCGGGGAGTCCCTCTTCGTAAAGCGGACCTGGAATCACGTCGTCGGTGCGGGCGGGAACGTTCACCTCTCGTTCCCAGATCGTGGTATCGTCCGACACGATTTGGACATGAAAACGGTGTCGTTTGCGGTCGAAATTCCTGAGCGCAACTGTACAGATTCTGGTCGGCGAACTGTTCGTGCTACAACCACTGAGGGAGGGTAACAGGAGCGGGAGGCCACGGAGGACGGAGCGGCGGGTAAGCATGGTCGATGGAATCTGATTTGGCAAAAAACGTTTTTGCATTTGTTTCCGGATCTAGACGCCTCAGTTACCAGGTCCGTGGTCGGACGAGGGACTCGAGGTCGAGCCCGGCGAGACCGCCGCGGCGTGGTCCGCGTTCGTCGTACCTCGGTCCGCGGAGCGCGGCGAGGTGAGAATCGGATACAAGCCCGACCGCGAACCGGACGGTCCGTTTCCAGTGCGGTGGGTACCGGAGTCCGACAACTGACCGGAGGCTACCTCACGGACGACGCACCGACCGAGTCACTCCGGCCCCGCGACCATTCGTCTGACCTCGGCCCCGCAGTCCGCGCAGTAGAGTACGTACGCGTCACCGCCGTCCCGTTCTTCGTAGTCGCGGTCGGTTTCGTCGCCGCACTCCGGACATCGCTCCTCGATGACCGCGCCGTCGTCGGCCTTCGGTGCGCCGACCGCGATTACCCGTGCGGGCCCTTCGCCAGTCGATACTGTGCGCTGTTTGGCGTTGGGCGGAACGAAGAACGCCTCGCCCGTCCCCACGTCGTAGTCGCCGTCGGGCGTCTCGACGCGAATCGTCCCTTCGACGACGTACAGCAGTTCTTCGTGGTTCGGGTGCCGGTGTTCGCCCCACGGCAACTGCTGTCCGGGGTCGGCGACGTAGACGTTGAACCCGAACTCGGTAGCGCCGACCGCTTCGTCGACTTCCTTCTTGTGCCGAGTCGGATTGGGAGCGTCGGGGAGGTCTTCGACCGCGACTTTGCGGAACTCGCTGTCGGTCATGCGTCGAGATACGGCGCCGACGCCGAAAAGGGCGCGCCTCGGTCCGCGGACCGAGTGGTACGGCGAACGCGTCCGAGAGAGCGATGCCGTACCCGTCCTCGGGTCCACGATACGCGTCCAACTCCGGGTCTGTCGCGCGCGCTGCCGACGCACGGGGCCGCGTCTCGTCGGTCGACCCTCCCACACGAACGTCCGAAAACTGAACGCCCGAACGGCCGGTTTCTGGACGGAATACAACCTTATATCCGTATTATTCGGTTTTAAACCGGACGCTCGTCTACCTCAGAAGGAATATTCTGTAGTTTTTCAACGCTTACGCTTATGTACTGCTTTGCCGTCACAGTATATCGTGAGCGAACACACGAACCGAGAGGAATTCGAGATTTTCCTGAACAGTCGTCCAGACGACGTGGTCGAGATTCCGAGCGATGCGGCGGAGACGCCGACGGAGGGGTCGGAATGCTAGACGCGCCCCTGCAGGTGGACCCCAGTTCGATAGCCAGCGGCGTCAACGACGTCTGGGTCCTGACCGTGACCTTCCTCATCTTCTTCATGCACGCGGGCTTCGCGATGCTGGAGGCGGGGCAGGTCCGGTCGAAGAACGTCGCCAACCAGTTGACGAAGAACATGCTGACGTGGAGCGTCGGCGTCGTCGTCTACTTCTTCGTCGGGGCGGGCCTCTCGAACGTGGTCGGCGGCGTGCCCGACTCCTTCGCGTACGTCGGGGGCGGCTCCGACGCGTGGATCGGCTGGCTATTCGGCGCGGTGTTCGCCATGACCGCGGCGACCATCGTCTCCGGCGCGGTCGCGGGCCGGGCGAAGCTCCGGGCCTACGTGACCTACACCGTCCTGCTCTCGGCGGTCATCTACCCGGTCGTCGTCGGCTTCACGTGGGCCGGCGGCTTCCTGACGACCGTCGGACCGGGCTTTCAGGACTTCGCGGGCGGCGTCGTCGTCCACGGGATGGGCGGCATCGCGGGCCTGACCGCGGCGTGGATTCTCGGCCCGCGGATGGACCGCTACGGCGACGACGGCTCGGTCAACGTCATCCCCGGCCACTCCATCACCTTCGCGGTGTTGGGGACGCTCATCCTCTGTTTCGGCTGGTACGGCTTCAACGTCGGCACGGCCGCGAGCGTCTTCGTGGTCGAGAACGGCACGCTCGCGCTCGGCGCGTTCGCCGACACGGTCGGCCGGGTCGCGCTGACGACCACGCTCGGGATGGCCGCGGGCGCAATCGGCGCGAGCGCGGTCTCGCTGGTCAAGACCGAGAAGGTAGACACTCTGTACGTCGCCAACGGGATGCTCGCGGGGCTGGTCGGCATCACGAGCAACACGAACGCGATTACGTGGGTCGGCGCGCTGGTCGTCGGTCTCGTCGCCGGCGGACAGCTCCCGGTCGTCTTCGAGTTCGTCGAGAAGAAGCTAAAGATAGACGACGTGTGCGCGGTCTTCCCGGTCCACGGTTCGGCGGGGGTCCTCGGGGCGCTGTTGTTCCCCTTCTTCGCCGTGCCGGGCTACGGGGTCAGCTTCGTCGCGCAGGCCGTCGGCGTCGCCGTCATCGCGCTGTGGACCGTCGCCGGGACGGGCCTCGTCTTCGGCGTCCTGAAGCTACTGGGACAGGCCCGCGTCAGCGCCGAACACGAGCGCGAGGGTCTCGACATCACGGAACACGGCGTGGACACTTACCCCGAGTTCGGCGGTCCCGACGTGGAGGGGAGCGCAGTGCGGACCGACGGTGCCGGACTGCGGGCCGACGGCGCGGGCGACCGACCCAACGCGGGGAGAATCAAGATGGTCACGGCCGTCGTCCGGCCCGACCGTCTCAGCAACGTCAAGACGGCCTTGGCGCAGGTCGGCGCGCCGAGTCTCACGGTGACGAACGTCTCGGGGCGCGGGAGCCAACCCGCCAAGACCGGCCAGTGGCGCGGCGAGGAGTACACCGTGGACCTCCACCAGAAGGTGAAAGTCGAGTGCGTCGTCGCCGACGTGCCCGCCGACGAAGTGGTGGAAGCCGTCCGCGAAGCCGCCGACACGGGCGAACCCGGCGACGGCAAGATATTCGTCGTGCCGGTCGAGGACGCCTGTCAGGTCCGGACCGGCGTTCGCGGACCGGAAGCGGTGTAGCGCGTTCGACCGCCGATTCGGTCCTCCTCTCCCTTCGACCGTCTCGCGCTCGATAGCCGCGCGGCGACGGCCAACATATATTCTCTCGGAGTAGTAAGACTCGGTATGGCCGAACGAGAGACCACCGCCCGAACCGCGGACCGCCCTCCCACGACCGACGCGCGCCCGCCCGACGACGACCCGAACACCCTGCTGAACGCCGTCGTCGGTGCCGTCGTCACCGTCGTCACCGCGCCCGCGCTCCCGTTCGCGGCCATCGCCGGCGGCGGCGTCGCGGGCTACCTGCAGGGCACCGACCTCAGAGAGGGCGCGACGGTCGGAGCCGTCTCGGGCGCGATAGCGACGATTCCGGCGTTCCTCTTCGCGTGGGTCGTCGCCGGGTTCCTGCTCATCGGGATGGACCCGTTCCTCGCGCTGTCGAGCCTCTTCGCGGTCTTCCTCTTCGTGCTGGTCGCGGGCTACCTCGTCGGTGCCGGGGCGGTCGGCGGCGCGCTCGGGGCGTACCTCCGCCGCGAACTGTGACCTCCCCGGACGTCTCGACCCGCCGTACGGACGCTTCGACCGCTCACCACGGGAACAGCGGCGGGAGGACGCGTGACACCTCCGAGGCGGTGAGTTCCTCGCCGCCCTCGCCGTGGGTCATCGCCGGGTGCGGGCCGAACGAGGTGGCGTGGTCGAGGTACTGCTCGTATCCCGACTTCGCGCGCGGGGAGAACGGCGACCGCAGGTCCTGCTCCTCGAGCGCCCACTGGCCGAACCGCTCGTTGGCGTTCTCGTTCTGCCGCCACTCGCCGCCCGAGAGCCGACTTCCCTCCTCGAAATCGGTCTCGTCGCGCTTGCGTTCGTCGGCGTAGAGGTAGTGTTTCGGGTATCGGCTGGCGTCCCAGACCCGGACGAGCGTCGTCCCGTCGGCCATCGCCGCGAGTTCGAGGAAGGTGTACATGTTCGGCGGTTGGACGACGAACGCGGGCACCGTCTCCACGTCCATGCCGGTGGTTTCGAGGAACTCGACCGGGCCGAGTTCGTAGAACTTCTCGCGCATGATTTCGATGTACGTGTCGCTCCCGCCGAGCAGGACCGAGGCGCGCACGCCCTCGACACCGCCGACCTCCTCGCGGACCGCGCCGCTCTCGAAGCGCTTGCCTTCGACGTCCGCCCGAAGCTTCGACTTCCCGCCGAACCAGTCGAGGTCGTCGCGCTCGATTATCTCCCGGACGAGGTTCTGCTCGCCGCGCTGGCCTTCGACGGCGACGTACGGCGGCTTCTCGTTCGCGTTCGTCCCGAGCGTCACGCTCGAATCCACGACGGTCCGGCCGTCGTCCGTGGAAAAGGAGAGTTCGATTTGGTTCTTCAGTCGGTACTGCCGCAGTCCCTCGTCGTACTCCGGGAGGTGCTTGCGCATCTCCTCGACCTCCCGCAAGTCGTCGGGGAGGTCGGTCACTTGGTCGGCGACGAACCACGCGTCGAGGCACTTGCCTCCGTAGTCTGGCATCGCGCTGTCGAGGTCGTCGCCGCCGTTCGCGCTGTCCTCGCTGTGGCCGGGAAGCAGGGTGACGGTCGTCGCCGAAGCGGCGCGTTCGACCATCAGGACCACCCGCCTCCCAACTTCACTTCGGTCCCGGCGAGCGCGAGTCGGAACCGGTCGTCGCCCAGTTTCTCGAACCGGTAGTGTACGGTCGCACCGTCGGCGAAGACGAACTCGCCCTCCTCCCCGGTCTCGGACGCGGCGGTCACTTCGGTCCGCTCGTAGACGCCGTGGTCGAACTGGAGGTCCCGAAACGTCGCGGCGAGGCGCGCGCTCCCGACGGCGTCCACCGAATCGGTCGCCCGAATCGCGTCGAGAACGACCCCGCCGCGGTACGCGAGGTCGTCCCCGGAGTCGGGGTCGCGGTCGGCCGGGTACCACTCCAGTTCCAGCCGCGAGACCGCGTCGAGGAGGCTCCAATCCACGTCGCCGGCGTCCCAGAAGACTCGACCCGACGTCGCCTGCCGGACCGCGACCGGGTCGGACTCGGCGACCGGTTCGAGGTCCCCGTCGAGCGAGTCCGCCGGACGGTAGAGACGGAACCGGAACGCGACGCGAGCGTCGGTTTCCTCCACTCGGCCGGGCGCGACGTCCGCGACGAAGTGCGGGGAAGCGGCGAGGTCGAAGGCCCCGACAGGCCGCGAAATCGCCGGGACCGACTCGCCGTCTGCCGACGCGTCGAGGCCGTACTCGCCTTCTGTGACGGCCACCGGGCGGTCGGTCCGTGCGGTCCGCGACAGTCGAACCTCGCCGTCGGCTTCCCACCCGTCCAGACCCGACTCGAACGTGCCGAGCGAGAGGGCGTCGGTCAGTCCGGAGTCGGTCGATTCGGCGTCGGCGGCGGTCGAGGTGACCGAACCGAGCAGGGGCGAAACGCCGACGGCCGCGAGCGACGAGAGGACTCGCCGTCTCGACGCGCGACCGCTCGAAAGCTCTGGTGTCATTTCGGCTTTCCGTGCGTAGGGGGGTCGGATTAATCTTCTCACCGTTTCGGTCGGAACCTTTACCGTTTCACGCGGTCGCCGAGACAGAAATGGACTTCACGAAGGAGTCCGAAGTCCGGACCATGCACGACGCCAACTCCCGCGAGTTGTACGACCGGGCGCTCTCGGTCCTGCCCGGCGGGGTCAACTCCCCGGTTCGGGCCGTCAGACCCTACCCCTTCTTCGTCGAGCGCGGCGACGGCGCGCACGTCGTCGATGCCGACGGGAACAAGTTCATCGACTACGTGATGGGCTACGGTCCCCTGCTTCTGGGCCACGACCTACCACAGGAAGTCGAGTCCCGGATTCAGTCCCAGCTCTCGGACGGGCCGATGTACGGCGCGCCCGCCGAGGTCGAGGTCGAACTCGCGGAGTTCATCGCGCGCCACGTCCAGAGCGTCGAGATGCTCCGGTTCGTCAACTCGGGCACCGAGGCGACCACCTCCGCGGTCCGCCTCGCGCGGGGCTACACCGGCCGGGACAAGGTGGTCGTGATGCAGGGCGGCTACCACGGTGCCCAGGAATCGACGCTCGTGGAGGGGAAGTCGGGCGGCACCGGAACGCCGAGTTCGGCCGGGATTCCCCAATCTTTCGCCGAGGAGACTATCACCGTCCCGTTCAACGACGAGCGGGCCGTCCGCGAGGTGTTCGAGGCCCGCGGCGACGAAATCGCGGCGGTCCTGACCGAACCGATTCTGGGCAACTGCGCGTCGGTCGGTCCGGTCGAGGAGTACCTCGATAGCCTGCGCGAAACCACCGAGGAACACGGCGCGCTCCTAATTTTCGACGAGGTGATGACCGGGTTCCGGGTCGGCGGTCTCCAGTGCGCCCAAGGCAAGTTCGGCGTCACGCCCGACCTGACGACGTTCGCCAAGGTCATCGGCGGCGGCTTCCCGGTGGGAGCCGTCGGCGGACCCGCCGAAATCATGGAGTCGTTCACGCCGACCGGCGACGTGTTCCAAGCGGGCACCTACTCGGGCCACCCGCTCTCGCTGACCGCGGGGCTGGAGATGCTTCGCTACGCCGCCGAAAACGACGTGTACGACTACCTCGCGGACCTCGGCGACCAGTTGCGCTCGGGGCTGACGGACGTCCTCGAAGACCGCGCCCCGGAGTACACGGTCACGGGCTACGACAGCATGTTCAAGGTCGTCTTCACGCGCGACGGTCCGCGGGACCGCTCGGGGCAGTGCGAAGCCGGATGCCGACAGGACCCCGACTGCCCCCGGTTCGACTACTGCCCGAAGAACAAGGCCGACGTGGCTGCCGCCGAGACCGAGCGGTGGGAACGGCTGTTCTGGCCCGCGATGCGCGACGAGGGCGTCTTCCTCACCGCCAACCAGTACGAGTCGCAGTTCCTCAGCTACGCCCACACCGAGGAGGACGTCGAGGAGACGCTGGAAGCGTACAAGTCGGCGCTGTAGCGGGCCGGACGACCGCGTTCGTCCGCGTCCGCCGATCTACGGCCCGGAGTAGTCCACTTTCCCCTCCTGTTCGGTCGTCTCTATCGAGTAGAGTCGCGAGTACGGGAGGTGGAGATACCGGCCGCCCGACCGCTGGACGCGGACTCCGTGGACCCTCCCGGAGTCCGAAATCTTCTCGGCGTCCACTTCGACCGTCTCGACTCCCTCGGGGGCGTCGTAGGTGACTGTAGCCACGACTCGCACGTGAACCTCGATTTCGATAACTCCACTGGCGAGTTCCGAGAGCCAGACGACACGCGTTTAGGCACCGAGTCCGCAGTACCGACCATGAGCAGCGAACGGACGAATCGGGGGCGGATACGACGCCGCCAGTCCCACCACTGGTACTGGGTGGCCGCCATCCCCGCGGGCTTTCTCCTCTGGATGCTGACGCTGGCGTGGCTGGCGATGGCCGCCTCGTGGGAGGCGTTCGGGTTCGGCGCGGACGTGGTGAACCTCTCGCTGGTCGCGCTCGGCGTTCCCTTCGCCTTCCTGACGGCGTACTTCCCGGTGGCGGTCTACCGGGACGCCGACTACGTGAACCGCACCAGCGGGCAGTGGGCACCCAATCCGATGCGTCAGGCGCTACTGGCCGCGCCCGGACTGGTCGTCCTCGTCGCCGTCGGGGTAGCCGCGTTCGTCGTCGGACTCCCGCCGACGTGGCCGGTCGTCGCCGGGTTCGCGGTCAGCGTCCCCTTCGCGGTCTACTACCTGAAGGAGCGCCGCGAGCGCGTCGGGACGCCCGACGTGCCGTGGTGAGTCCGGCGCGGCGACGTTCCCTTCTCGGTCGAATCGTCCGTATCCGCCCGCAAAAACGAACAAGTGTTTCAACCTCCGACGCCGACCCTCTCCTATGAGCAACCACGGCACAGAGATACGCCTCGCCACGCGGGGGTCGGACCTCGCGCTCCGGCAGGCGGGCGAAGTGAAGACGGCGCTGGAGGACCGGCGGTTCTCGGTCGAACTGGTCGAAGTCGAGACCACCGGCGACGAGATTCAGGACGAACTCATCCACCGACTCGGCAAGACGGGCGCGTTCGTCCGGAGCTTGGACGAGAAGGTGATGAACGGGGAGTTGGACGGCGCGATTCACTCGATGAAGGACATGCCGACCGAGAGCCCCGAGGAGTTGGTCGTCGCGGCCATCCCCGAGCGCGCGAGCGCTAACGACGTACTCGTCACGCCCGACGGGAAGGAACTGGACGAACTCCCGGAGGGCGCGACGGTCGGGACCTCCAGTCTGCGGCGGAAGGCCCAACTGCTCCACCGCCGACCCGACCTGAACGTCGAGCCGCTCCGGGGGAACGTGGACACGCGCGCCGAGAAGTTGCTCGCGCCCGCGCTCCAAGACGAACACGAGCGCCGGACCGAGGCCGAGAAGGAGAAGCAGTCGGACAAGGCGATGGCCCAGAAGGGCCACAAGAAGGAGTACGAGGGCGAGTTCGACAGGACCGTCGAGGAGTGGTTCAACGACCTCGCGGAGATAGAGCGCCGGGCGCTGGAGCGAGAAGTCGAGACCGAATTCGAGGCCATCGTCCTCGCGCAGGCCGGACTGGAGCGGAGCGGTCTCGCGCACCACCTCGACTACGTGGAACTGCCGAAGGGCGAGTTCGTGCCCGCGCCGGGGCAGGGCGCGCTCGCGGTGACGGCGCTCGACGGCGACCTCGCGGGCGACCTGAACGCGGTGCTGGACCACCCGCGGACGCGGGTCGAGACGACCGTCGAGCGCACCATCCTCGCCGAGTTGGGCGGGGGTTGCGTCGCGCCGATGGGCGTCCACGGCCTGATTCAGGGCGAGAACGTCCACGTGGACGTGCAGGTCTTCTCCCAAGACGGGACGGAAATCGTGGAGGTCAGCCGCGACGTGCCCGTCGAGAATCACGTCTCGGCCGCGAAGGACCTCGCCGGCGACCTCGCCGCGAGGGGGGCCGACGACCTGATCGCGGCCGCGAAACGCGACGAAACGCCCGACGCCAAGCGCGAAGCCGAAAAATGACGACGCACGCCAACCGCGACGTGCGCGCGGCCGTCTTCCGCCCGGACGACGAGCGACTCGCTGAGGCGGTCGAACTGCTGGACTCGCTCGGTGCCGACCCGGTCGCCGACCCGATGCTCGAAGTCCGACCGACCGGCGACGCGCCCGCCGACGGCGAGTACGTGATTCTGACGAGCAAGACCGGCGTGGAGTTGGCGGCCGACGCGGGGTGGGAACCGGGCGACGCCACCGTCTGCGCCATCGGCGAGAGTACCGCCGACGCGCTCCGCGACGCGGGCTATAGGGTGGACCTCGTGCCCGAGGAGTACTCCTCGTCGGGGCTGGTCGAAGCCCTCGACGGCGAGGTCGAAGGTGTGCGCGTCGAAGTCGCCCGGAGCGACCACGGGAGCGAGGTCCTGACCGACGGTCTCCGCGACGCCGGCGCGGTCGTAAATGAAACTACGCTATATGAATTAGTCCGGCCCGCAACCTCTGGCGAGTCCGCCGCGCTCGCCGCGGAGGGCGGTCTCGACGCCGCGCTGTTCACGTCCTCGCTGACGGTGGCGCACTTCTTGGACGCCGCCGAGGAGCGAGGCGTCCGCGAGGAGGCGATAGCGAGGCTGAACGACGCCGTCGTCGGCGCTATCGGCGAGCCGACCCGCGAGACGGCCGAGGCGGAGGGCATCGCGGTGGACGTGGTCCCCGAGCGAGCCGACTTCGAGGAGTTGGCCTGCGAGGCCGTCGAGGCGGCCGCGCCGACCTACCACGAGTAACGGATTTTGGACGCCGCTGGCTTTTCGGGGACTCCGGGTACGTACGGCGACCGAGAACCATTCTCGACTCGAAACGAAGGGCCGTCCCGCCTCGCCGAGCGACACTTCAGCGACGAGACCGAACTATCCGGACGGTGACCGACGCCATCAATCGCTGTCCGGACCACGGCTTCGTGACCGCATCCGAAACCGAGGGCGAGGAGAGTTCCGGCGACGAGACCTGCCCCGAGTGCGGAGGCAACGTCGAGCGAGTCCTCTCGGGCGAGCGCAGACGCCGCCTCTCGACGTTCGTCAGCGGTGCGCTCCGGCACTTCCCCGCGGACGCGGGTCTCGAACTCGACGCGCAGGGGTTGACCGACCGGGCCGCCCTCGAAGCGGCAGTGGGTCGGAAATACGACTGGGCCGACGAAGACGCTCTCGCGGCCGTGATTGCCACCGACCCGAAAGGCCGGTTCGAGCGCCGCGAGACGGCCTCGGGAACGGAGGTTCGGGCGGCCTACGGCCACTCGGTGGCGGTGACGCTGGACGACGAGGGAAGCGACGCGGACGACGACGGCGACGTGCCCGACCGCCTCTACCACGGGACGGACCCCGCGAATCTGGGCGCGATTCGCGCCGAGGGACTGCGGCCGATGGACCGCCAATCGGTGCATCTCTCGGGGAGTCGCGCGACCGCCCGCGAGGTCGGGCGGCGGCACGCGCCCGAGCCGGTGGTGCTGGAGATCGACGCCGCCGAGTTGGTCGCGGACGGGTTCGGAGTCTCGAAGCGAGGGACCGAGACGTACATCGTCGGGCGGGTGCCGCCGGAGTATCTGACCGTTCTTAGCTAACTATAGAGTTGTTTCGTGATTGTCTATGCTCGTTTAGAGTGTGAGATTCTGTTTCTAGAAAATATTTGCGTGTGTTTAAGGACTCGGGGAAGTCGGCTTCGACGACGGGAGAACCGTTCGAGACAGCTAGCTTCAGGCTCGACCCACAGAGTTACCGCGACGGCACCGCGTCAGCCTCACACCTCCCCAGCCTCGAGGCCCCGTTCGCGGCCGCTCCCTCGCGTGATGGGCGTGGCGCGCGAACGCGCCACGCCCGCACGCGCCGGTCGGAAGCGTCGAGGACGCGACGGAGTGGAGAGAGAAAATCCCGCGAGACCTCCGAAAGCCCGAAGCGAGCGAGACGCGGAACTTTATAAGTAATAGCGACTTACCTCTCTCCGAATGGCTTCCGCTGGTCCCGTTCCCGCCCTCGCCGACCGCGCCGCTCTATGCGCCGACCGACTGCGGGACGCCGACGAGGTGTTGCTCGCGTCCCACATCGACGCCGACGGCCTGACGAGCGCCGCGATAGCGTCCTCGGCGCTCGAACGCGCGGGCATCCCGTTCGAGACCGTCTTCAGCAAGCAGTTGGACGCCGAGGAGGTCGCCGCCATCGCGGCGACCGACTACGAGACGGTGCTGTTCACCGACTTCGGGAGCGGCCAGTTGGACGTTATCTCGGACCACGAAGCGGCGGGCGATTTCACGCCGGTCATCGCCGACCACCACCAGCCGGCCGACTCGGACACCGAGTTCCACCTGAATCCGCTTCTATTCGACGTAGACGGTTCGTCGGAGCTATCGGGCGCTGGCGCGGCGTACGTCCTCGCACGCGCGTTGGAACCGAGAGGCACCGACAACCGCGACTTGGCCGGACTCGCGGTCGTGGGCGCGGTCGGCGACATGCAGACCACCGACGGCGAGTTGGTCGGCGCGAATCAAAACATCGTCGCGGAGGGCGAGGAAGCGGGCGTCGTGGAGTCCCGAACCGACTTGGCGATGTACGGCAAGCAGACCCGGCCGCTCCCGAAGATGCTGGAGTACTCCAGTGACACCCGGATTCCCGGCATCACGAACAACGAGAACGGCGTCCTCCGGTTCTTGGACGGACTCGACGTCGCGCTCAAGGACGACGACGGCGAGTGGCGCTGTTGGGTGGACCTGACCGAGAGCGAGCGGAGTACCGTCTCGAACGCGCTCATCCAGCGCGCCCTCTCGAAGGGGGTCGCTCCCGACAAAATCGACCGACTCGTCGGCACGGCCTACACGCTCACCGACGAACCCGAGGGGACCGAACTCCGGGACGTGAGCGAGTTCTCGACGCTGTTGAACGCGACGGCCAGATACGAGCGCGCCGACGTGGGACTCGCAGTGTGTCTGGGCAACCGCGACGGCGCGCTCGACTGCGCCAGAGAACTCCTACGGAATCACCGCCGCAACCTCTCGGAGGGACTCCAACTCGTCAAGCGCGAGGGCGTCATCAGGGAGGAGAACGTCCAGTGGTTCCACGCCGAGGACCGCATCCGCGAGACCATCGTCGGCATCGTCGCCGGGATGGCGGTCGGTTCCGAGGGAATCGACCGCGGGACGCCCATCGTCGCCTTCGCCGAGAAGACCGACGAGAGCGACGGCGACGACGAGAGCGGCGCAAACGGTGACGAGAACCAAGTGACCGAGGTCAAGGTCTCGGCGCGCGGCACGCCCGCCCTCACCCGACGAGGACTCGACCTCTCGGTCGTGATGCGCGAGGCCTCCCAAGCCGTCGGCGGCGACGGCGGCGGCCACAACGTCGCCGCGGGCGCGACGGTGCCGAAGGGGACCGAAGAGGAGTTCGTCGCGCTGGCCGACGAATTGGTCGGCGAGCAGTTGGGCTAATCTCCGAGCGGCCCGGACTACTCGACGTACTCGGTGAGAACGTCCTTCGCGGTATCGCCGAGTTTCTGCACGTCCTCGCTCGTGAGGTGGAACTTCGGCTCCCAGTCCGAGAGACCGAGGTAGTCGCTGACGACGAACATCGCGCCGGCGTCCACGCCGCGGTAGTCGGCGACCGCGAACACCGCCGACGCCTCCATTTCGACGGTGAGGACGCCCTCCGCGGCGTACCGCTCGATTTCTCGCTTCGTCTCGCGGTAGATGGCGTCGGTCGTCCACGTCGGCCCCACGTGGAAGGGCTCTCCTCGCTCGTCCAGCAGTTCCGTGGTCGCGTCGAGCAACTCGTCGCTCGGGTAGGCGTACGTCTCGGACTCGACGTAGTGGTGCGAGGTCCCCTCGTCGCGGATGGCCCGGTCGGGAACCACGAACTCGCCCATCTCGACCGACTCGTCGAGACACCCCGCGATGCCGACCGAGAGGAACGCCTCGACGTCGTCCGCGATTAGCTCGTCCAGTAGCATCACCGCGGTCGGTGCCCCGATGCCGAAGTTCCCCATGACGCCCACGGAGTAGTCGGTGTCCTCGAAGCAGTAGAGTTGGCCGTAGTAGTGGTCCACCGTCTCGCCAGCGTAGGTCTCCATCAGGTAGTCCATCAGCCCGCGACTGTAGCAGAGGACGACCGCTTCCGGCGGTTCCGCCACGTCGCCGTCGGCCTGCGAGGCGCGGTAGTCGGCGTGTTCCTCGGGCGTGACGAGCGGTTCCGCGCCGTGTTTGTCCGGCAGGTTGGGGAACGTCATCGCTCGGCAGTACCGAGACCGCGGTGAAATGGCTTGCGTCGGACCGATATCTGGTATCGATGCGCACGATTCGGGCGTTCCGGCTCGTTCGGTAGCGAGGCGTCGGTTTTCTGGGGAGTCGAAGCGGGCCGTCCGAGTTGCCGGAACTAGATTCTGTATAGCAGTATGGAGTTTACGTTAACATTCCACCACCACGGCGCGGTTCCCGTTGCGGCGGAAAACGACCGCCCCGAGCGCCGACCGGAGACCAGCGGTTCGGCCGAACGACCCGACGAATCGGCCGTATCGGAGTCCTCCGGCCGTCCTGTAGTCGGAGAGAATAAATACGTGTGGGAGAGACTGGGCAAATACTGTAGCAACCGCGAGCCATGATAGACCGAACGTATTCCGACGAGATTACTGCCGAACAGGACGGCGAGACTGTCTCTATCGCTGGGCACGTCCACGAGATTCGAGACTTGGGCGGACTGACCTTCGTCATCGTGCGCGACCGCGAGGGCCAGACCCAAGTCGTGTTCAAGGAGGAGAACGACGAGGACCTCTTCGAGGCCGTCCAAGACCTCCACAAGGAGGACGTCGTCCAAATTTCCGGGCGCGTGAAGGCCAGCGACCAAGCACCCGGCGGCGTCGAACTCGCCCCGACCCGACTGGAGGTCATCAGCGAGTCCGACACGCCCCTGCCGATGGAGGTCGCCAAGGACGTCGAGGCGGACCTCTCGACGCGACTCGACAACCGGGCCATCGACCTCCGGAAGCCCGAGAACTACGCGATCTTCTCGCTGCGCTCGAAGCTGATGTCTGCGATGGAAGAGTGGTTCGACGACGAGGGCTACGTCGACGTGGACACGCCACTCATCTCCCAGGAGGGTGCGGAAGGCGGTGCGGAGCTATTCCCGGTCGTCTACTACGGCGACGAAGTCTTCCTCTCTCAGAGTCCGCAACTCTACAAGCAGATGCTGATGGCCGCCGGGTTCGACAAGATCTACGAGACCGGCACCGCGTTCCGCGCTGAAGCGTTCGCCACCTCCCGGCACGTCTCGGAAATCGCGATGTTCGACGTGGAGTTGGCCTACATCGAAGACCACCACGACGTGATGGACGTCCAGGAGGAGTCCCTGCGCTACGCGCTGGAGCAGGTCGCGGAGAACGCACAGGACGAGTTGGACGTTCTCGACGTGGACCTCGACGTCCCGACCGAGGACTTCCCGCGCATCACCTTCGAGGAGGCCCGCGACATCCTCGCCACCGAGTTCGACCACGTTCCGGACGACAGCGACGACCTCGACACCAAGGGCGAGAAGTTGCTCGGCGAGTACTTCGAGGAGCAGGGCCACCCCGCGTTCTTCGTCGTCGGCTACCCCAACGAGAAGTTCTACTACCGGCAGGACGTGTCGGGCGACGACATCGCCTCCCGGAAGTTCGACCTCATCTACAAGGGCCAGGAACTCTCGTCGGGCGGCCAGCGCGAACACGACATCGAGACGATGGAGCAGTTGATGGACGAGCAGGGAGCCGACCCCGAGAACTTCAAGTTCTACCTCGAAGCGTTCCGGTTCGGCATCCCGCCCCACGGCGGCTACGGACTCGGTATCGACCGTCTCGTCCAGAAGGTCGCGGACCTCGAAAACATCAAGGAAGCCATCCTGTTCCCGCGAGACCCCGACCGCGTGACGCCCTGACCGGAGACCGATACTCCGGCGCTCCCGACCTCGACACGCCGTCGGTCGCGGCGCGAATCGACCAATCGTCTCACTTTTAGTCGTCGTGGCCCAACCGTCCGGGCATGGCCGACTTCGACCCCGAGAAGTTCGAGGACAAGTACGTTCACTACTTCAACGAGTTGCAGAAGGCGTACAAGAACGCGTTCAACCGACTCAACGACCGATACGACTCGGAGCTAATCCACGCAATCGACCAGCAGATCCTCAACGAGAGCGAACCCTTCTACGAGGGCGACGGCGAGTTCCGCGTCGAGTTGCCCGAGAATCCGGTCGAGCGCGTGCAGGGCATCGTCGTCAAAGACGAGAAAGTCGAGGAGATGCTCGACATCTACGTCGAGGAGATAGAGACCGAACTCCGGCGCGTGTTCGGGTTCGAGTCCGAGAGCGAGTAGCGCCCCGTCCGGTAGATCTCCGTTTTTCGGCCGTTTCGAGCTTCGTCCCGCGCGCTCGACGCTCGTCCGGCGTTTTCCGTGGAGACACGAGAGCGAGGCGTCTCACCCTGGTTCGGGTCGATAAACCCTTTGGAGCTATATCGAATCCGCGGGCATTCCCCCGAAGCGAACCCGAACGTGGTTCGCAGGCGACAGGAGTTTAGGCATACCAAAATATCTAAGTCGGAGTTTAGGGCAGCCTAAAGATATGCGAGAACCATCGGCTTCGAGACTGACGCGGCGGAGTTTGCTAAAGGGCACGGGCGCGGCCGGCGTTGGCGCGTTCCTCGCCGGATGTACGGGCGACGGAGCGAGCGACGGAACGCAGACGAGTGAGACCGGAGGGTCGGGGACGACGACCGAGACGACCGCGGCCGAGTCCACCGCGACGGAGACCGGCGGCGGCCACTCGGTGTCGATGTCCCCGGTGGGCACCGTCGTGTTCGACGCCGTGCCCGAGGAGGTCTTCACCGTCTTCCCCCAGTACGCGGACATGGCGGTCGCGCTCGGCCACGGCGACGCGGTGAACTCGGTGTACGTGCCGGAGATGTCGGGCACGACGATGAACCACTACAACCACCACCTCGACGGCGTCTCGTTCGACTGGAAAGGGCTTCACGACCCGCTGAGTAACGGGTTCTCGAAGGAGTTGCTGTACAAACTCGGTAGCGACGTCCACCTGACCGACCCCGCGTGGGCGACCACTCAGAGCAACTGGGACCGGTCGGACGTGGAGGAGATCGGCTCCCAAATCGCGCCGTGGTTCGGCAACTTCTACAGCGGCACGCACTCCCCGGCCCCGGACGGGTACGGCAACTACCAGTACTACGACCTCTGGGAACTGTTCGGGAAAGTCGCGGCGGTGTTCCGCGAGCGCGAGCGGTACGAGGCGCTCGCGGAGGTCCACTCGAACCTCGTCTCCTCGATTCGAGAGAAACTTCCGCCGAAGGAGGAGCGCCCGAGCGTCGTCCGGGTCACGCTCGCGCAGGACGGCCAGTCGTTCTACACCTATCACCTCAACAAACCGGGGTACTGGCTGGCCGACACCCGGCCGCTCGGTGCGAACGACGCCTTCGCCGACGAGGACTGGCAGAACCTCTGGGGCACCGTCGATTACGAGACGATGCTGAAGGCGGACCCCGACGTCATCCTCCACCTGTGGGGCATCACGCCGAGATACAGCATGGCCGACACGCGCTCGAAGCTCGAAAACCACTCCAGCGGGAGCCAACTGACCGCGGTGCAGAACGACCGCGTGTACGCCGCGGGGATGCGGTATCAAGGTCCAATCATGAACCTGTTCCAGATAGAGATGGGTGCCAAACAGCTCTACCCCGACCTGTTCGGCGAGTGGCCCCGCTACGAGGACGGCGACCACTACCCGGAGATTCCCGAAGACGAGTGGCTGTTCGACCGGAACGAGGTCGCCGACATCGTGACCGGAGGCGGCCGGTAGCGACGAACCGCGGTGAACCAAAGGTCTAAGAACGCACGAACCCTACCCCGCCGTATGAGCACCGAGACTCAGGACGACGGGGACGACCTCGAAGAGCGCGTCAGCAACTTCCTGCGGCGCAACTTCCCCCAGATTCAGATGCACGGCGGGAGCGCGGCCATCCAGAACATCGACCGCGAGACCGGGTCTGTCCACATCCAGTTGGGCGGCGCGTGCAGCGGTTGCGGCATCTCGCCGATGACGATTCAGGCCATCAAGAGCCGGATGGTCAAGGAGATTCCCGAGATCGAGAAAGTCAACGCCGAGACCGGAATGGGCGGCGACGGCGGCCACGGCGGCGGTGGCGGCATGAGTCCCTCGTTCCCCGGCGAGACCAGCGACGACGGCGACGACGACGAAGGACCGCAGGCTCCGTTCTAAGCCTCGATTTCCGGCCGCGAAACGTCCCAATTCTTCCCGTAGAACGCGGCTAACATCAGGATATTTATCCCGCCGGGAGTTGGACGCTACGGTATGACTGACGACGACGCTCCGGGGAACGTCGTGTTCGTGGTCATGGACACGGTTCGCAAGAGCCACCTCTCCGTCTATGGCTACGACCGACCGACGACGCCAGGCTTGGAGCGGTTCGCCGACGAAGCGGCCGTCTTCGAGCAGGCGGTCTCCCCCGCACCGTGGACGCTTCCCGTTCACGCCTCGCTGTTCACGGGCATGTATCCGAGCGAACACGGCGCGAGCCAAGAGAACCCGTATCTGGAGGGCGCGACGACGCTCGCCGAGACGCTCTCGGGCGCGGGCTACGACACCGCCTGCTACTCCTCGAACGCGTGGATTACGCCCTACACCCACCTCACCGACGGATTCGACGACCAGGACAACTTCTTCGAGGTGATGCCCGGCGACTTCCTCTCGGGACCGCTGGCGAAGGCGTGGAAGACGATGAACGACAACGAGACGCTCCGGAAGGCCGCCGACTACCTCGTCAGCGTCGGCAACAAGATTCACGAGTACACGGCGTCGAGCGAGGGCGCGGACTCGAAGACGCCGCAGGTCATCGACCGGACGATGGAGTTCATCGACGACGCCGACGACGACTACTTCGCGTTCATCAACCTGATGGACGCCCACCTCCCGTACCACCCGCCCGAGGAGTACAAGCAGGAGTTCGCGCCGAACGTGGATTCCACGAAGGTCTGCCAGAACTCCAAGGAGTACAACTGCGGCGCGCGCGACATCAGCGACGGCGAGTGGGAGGCCATCGAAGGACTCTACGACGCCGAGATTCGCCACATCGACGCGCAACTCCAGCGCCTGTTCTCGTGGATGCAGGACAACGGCGAGTGGGAGG
This sequence comes from Halorussus gelatinilyticus, assembly GCF_023238445.1. GTDB lineage: Archaea > Halobacteriota > Halobacteria > Halobacteriales > Haladaptataceae > Halorussus > Halorussus gelatinilyticus. The sequence continues at coordinate 1,256,077 of NZ_CP096658.1, forward strand.
ACACGATGGTCGTCGTCTGCGCCGACCACGGCGAACTCCACGGCGAACACGACCTGTACGGCCACGAGTTCTGCATCTACGACCCGCTGGTGAACGTCCCGCTGATGGTCAAACACCCCGAGGTGGAGTCGGGCCGCCGCGAGGACGAGCAGGTCGAACTCGTGGACCTCTATCACACCGTGCTGGACCACGCCGGCGTCGAGGCAGAGCGCTCGACCAAGCCGCTCGACCGGACGCGCTCGCTCCTCGACGCCGATTATCGCGACTTCGCCGAGGGAGAGTACGCCTTCGTGGAGTACTATCGGCCGGTCGTGGAGCTGAAGCAGCTGGAGCAGAAGGCCGCCGACGCGAACATCGAGTTGGACACCGACTCGCGATTCTACTCGCGGATGCGGGCCGCGCGTCGCCCCGACGCCAAGTACATCCGCAACGAGCGCATCGCCGACGAGTTCTACCACCTCGACGAGGACCCCGAAGAGACGGACAACGTGCGCGGGGAGGGAAGCGACGAGGAGGCCGAACTCGAAGGCGCGCTCTCGGAGTTCGAGGAGAGCGTCGGCGGCGAGTGGAAGGAAGTCGAGGACGACGACGTGCTGGACGACATGAGCGACGACGCGAAGGACCGGCTACAGGACCTCGGGTACATCGACTGAGTGGACGACCCGCGGTAAATTCGGCCGCGGCGATTCGTCCCGAATCGCCGCGGCCGAATGCGGTTTCGGGCGTTTCGGCGCGACTCGGCGAGTCGCGCCGAAACGCGCCGAATCGAATCGGAAATCGGGACGTGCCGAATCAAAAGTCGGAACGGCCGCCTCTTTTCACACCGAATCGACGCCGACGATGCTCACGACGCTGCCGCCGATGGTGATGGGCACCCAGTAGATAGCTCCGCGGAAGATGGCGACCGCGGCGAGCGCGGTGCCGGACTCGACCCCCGCACCGGGGAGACTCGCCAGCAGGCCGACTAACACCAGTTCGATGCCGCCCGCACCGCCCGGCAGCGGCGTGATGCCCGCGATAGCGCCGACGGGAACGACGAACAGGAGGACCGAGAACGGAATCGGCGAGCCGATGGCCGCGAACGCCAGCCAGAGCGCGACCATCTGGCACACCCAGCCGGCGGTCGAGGCCGCGAGCGCGAGCGTCAGGCCGCGTCGGTTGGTCGCCACGCGCTCTATCGACTCGAAGAACTCGCCGACGCGCGCTTCGAGCGTCTCGCGGCTGAGCGCCACGTCCACGGGCGCGACGCGCGTGACGAACCGGAGTATCGGCGCGAGGAGCCGCGCGATGGCGCGCCGGAGCGCGTCGCGGTTGCGCCAGCCGAAGATGCCGGCGACGGGGACGGCGACAGAGAGGACGACGATGACCATCGTGGCGAGTCGGAGGCGGCGACCGAAGTCGGTCTGGGTGGCGTAGAAGCCCGCACCGCCGAGCGCCAGCACGATGGAGGGCACGAAGTTGAGCGAATCGACGCTGGCGATGGCCGCGAGTCCGCGCTCGTACTCGGTGTCCGCGACCTTCGAGATGAGCAGGGCCGTCACCGGCTCGCCGCCGGCCTGTCCGAAGGGCGTGATGTTGTTCGAGAACATCGCGCCGTTCAGGATGAAGAAGGACTTGAGGAACGAGACGTCCACCCCGAGGACGTCGAGAACCGTTCGGAGACCGAATCCCCACGCTGCGAGCCAGCCGAGCGTGACCACGACGATGAGCGCCACTAGCTCGGTGTCGGCATGTCGAAGCTCCTGGACGAACCCCTCGACGCCGACCAGATAGAGGAGGAGCCCGAGAATCGCAAACGTCCCGAGAAACCCGAGAATCGTCGTTCGCAACTGCGCACCGTTCATGGACGAAGCTTGCTTTCTGCGGTAATCAGTATGTCGAAATCCGCACTCGACGTTCGACGGTGGACCGAGAGGTAAGTCGGCATGACTTCTCGCATCTATCAGCGTCGCCGGGGCAATTCAATCCTGCGGGCGCTCGCGCTCCCAAGCTCGGAGCAATTTCGTTAAGGTGCGATTGACCGGCACCGAGACGCCTCGCTCGCGCGCGCACGAGAAAACGTATCCGTTGATGGCTTCGACTTCGGTCCGTCTACCCGCCTGCACGTCCTGTCTCATCGAAGAGGTATTCGCGGCGGTCGCCTCGGCGACGCGCTCGACCGCTCGGACGGCCTCGCTCTCGCCCAGTTCGACGCCCTCGGCGCGAGCGACGCGAGCGGTCTCGCGGGCCGCGTCGCCCGCGACCTCGCGGGCCGGACCGTCCAGTAGCGCGCCGTTCTCGACGCGGGCCAGCGCCGTCGTCGCGTTGATGCCCGCGTTGACCGCCAGTTTCTCCCAGAGGCGGCGGGGCATGTCGTCGGCGACGGTGGTCTCGATTCCGGCCGCGGCGAGGGCTCGGCCCGCCCCGTCGGCCGTCTCGGAGGTCCCGCCCTCGCGCGGGCCGAGGACGACTTCGCCGCGACCGGTACACTCGACCGCGCCCGGTTCCCGCCGGACCGCGCCGTACGTCGCGGTGCCCGCGAGGACCGGACAGTCGAGCGGTCGGGCCAGCGTCTCCTCGTTTCCCATGCCGTTCTGGAGAGAGAGCACAGCGTCGATTCGGCCCGTGGCGAGCGTCTCGGCGGCGTCTTCGGTGTCGAACGCCTTGACCGTCACCACCGCGAGGTCGGCGTCGAGGTCGGTCCCGTCGGTGGTCGCCTCGGGGGCGACCGTGAAGTCGTACTCCCCGCTCACGCGCAGGCCCGACTCCCGGACCGCCGCGACGTGCGGGTCGCGTCCGACCAACGTGACCGCGTGTTCGCGGGCGAGGAGTCCGCCGACGAGACTCCCGAGGCTTCCCGCGCCGAACACGACGATGTCCATGTCCTCTCGTCGGGACCGCGGGTAGAAAAATCGGTCCGTCTCGCCGCGTCAGTCCTCAGTCCAGTACATCAGCGCCTCTTTCGGCTCGCCGCAGTTCGGGCACTCGTCCGGGATGCCGTCGTCTATCTCGCCCATCTCGCCGCAGTTGGTACACCGCCACATCAGCTCGGCCTCGCCGAAGTCGTGGCCCGAGCGGGCGTGTTCGATGCTCATGCTCTCGACGCCCTCTCTGGTCGAGACGAAGAAGCCGCCGTTCTCCAGTCCCCGGACGTTGCCGAGTTCGTTGCCGTCCTCGTCGTAGACGGTCTGGCCGAAGCTCACTTCGAGCGCATCTTCGACCGCTTTCGTGTCCCCGTCGTCCTCCGCGGGTTGCTCCCCGTGTCCACTCATATGCGGGGATACGCCGTCATTCCTGATAAAGCCGGTCGCCGATTCGGACGAGCAGTCGAAACGAGAAGCCGAACTGTCCACCAGCAAGCACGCAGAGACACCGACGAGAATAGGCTAGCAATTCGACCGCGAGCGAGGGAACGGAGTGACCGAGCGAGCGGACCAAGGGAGGATCAAAGTGAGCGAAGCGAACGGCGGGACGACCGCCGTGTTTTTCATGAAAGTTTTGCTAGGGAGAAATCGCGGCGAAGCCGCGATTTCGACCGCAGCAAAAGTTTCACATGAAGTCCGCGATGCTCCCCTGCTTGTTCTTGTCGTTCTCGAAGATGGACTCCAGCCTGCGGTCCATAATTTCGAGGCGCTGTTTCGTGTACTCCCGGCAGTCGTACTTGTCGGCGACCTGAATCGCGGTCTCCATGTACTTGTTCACCGACCCCTGATGCACCGTCAGGTTGACCTGCCCGCCGCAGTCCCGACACTCCTTGGTCAGGGGCATCCGGCGGTACTTCTGACCGCAGTCGAGACATCTGGTCTCCTGGCGGGAGAACGCCCGGAGGTTGCCGATGAGGTCCGGCAGGAAGTGGTACTCGATGACGCGCTCGGCCACGTCGGTCTCGTCCACCGAGCGCAGTTTCCGGGCGAGCTCCAACTGGGCGTCCATCTTGTCCATCATCGAACCCAGCGTCTTGTACGCCGAGAGGTCCGGCCCCAACGCGAGGTCCGAGGTGTCGTGGCTGTGGTGGAAGTCGGTGTACTCGCGGTCGGTGCCGAGGGTCTCCTCGGCGATGGTCATCACGTCCTCGACCGCCTCGGGGTCGGCCATCTCGCGGGTCGCCTCGTAGAACTCGCGGGGGTACTGGCGCACGATGTCCATGTTGTGCGCCTCGTCGTCGATTTCGGAGGGGTCGATACGCGAGGACATGACGAGGGGCGCGTCCATCTGACCGCCGCGCTTGTCGGGGAGGAACTCCTTGCTGAAGTTCAAAAGCCCGTCCATCAGGAGCATCACGCAGTCCTCGTCGCCGTCGCAATTACGTCTTTTTGCTGCGTGGAAATAAGGGTGGGCGTACCCGACGGCCGCGGACGTGAACCCCACGATTCGACCGACCACGGCCGCGGAGGTGTGGGGAGCCATCCCGAAGACCAACTCGCCGACGAGGTCGTCGCGCTCGTCGAGTTCGTAGAAGGGGTCGAGACCGTAATACTGCTCCAGCAGGTCGTCCACGAAGTCGGCGGTCTGCAGGAGGTGTTCGGCCGCGCCGTCCGAGAGGACGATGTCCTGCACCTTGAGTTCGACCAGTTGGTCGTCGTGGCGGAGCGGGTCGCCGTGAACGTCCTCGTCGTAGCCCAGCGACCGGAAGTGGTCGGCGGTCACGTCGAGTTCCGCGGGCCGGACGCTCGTGACCGGCAGGTCGGTCATGTCGTAGCGGACCGTCCCGTCCTTGAACGCCGACACGTCGTGCTTGGCTCTGAGAACGCCCTTCTCGATGGGTTCGGGCGTCTTGTACGACGACGACAGTCCTTTGACGCCTTTGAGCGTGTCGAAGGCGTTCTCGCGCTCGCCGACCGATTCGAGCGCCGAGCGGAACTCGTCGTTCACGTCGATGGTCCGGCGCTCGACCGGCGTGGCCTCGACCTCGCAGCGGTCGCAGACCGCCCGCCCCGACTCGTCTAACTCGACCACTGAACCGCACTCGGGGCATTCGAAGTGGGCGAAGGTGTTGCCGCCGCACTCGGGACACTTACACTCGAAGGTGTGTTCGCCGCAGTCCTCGCACTCCCGGCGACCGACCTGCGCGTCGACCAGTCCGGGCGTGCTCTCCATATCGGGGGCGTGTTTCGCGGCGGCGGCCACGTCGCGCTGACTGCCGCCCGCCTCGCCGATGGGGAAGAGGGTGTGGACCGCGGGCGAGAGTTCGCGCTCCTCGGACTTCTCGGGGCGACCCATCCGGTTGCCGATGCGGGTCGGGGCGCGCTCCCGGACCTCGAAGGGCGCGACCTCGTTGACGGCGCGGACCGCGTTGTCGCCGTCCTCGTCCTCGCCCCAGTTTCGAGCCTCCGCGGAGAGGTCGTCCCACGTCTTTTCGAGGTCGTCGGTGACTCCGAGCGACCGGGCGAGCGGTCGCCACTCCGGGATGCGAATCTCGGTCTCCTCCTGCTTGTGCGGGACGAGGAGACATTCGAGCGCAGTCCGGACGGCTTCCTCGGTGAACTCGACGTAGAGGTCGCCGCCCACGACCTCGCCGTCGGCGACCGTCTCGGCGAGCGCCTCGAACTGCTCGACGGTGGCGTCGTGCCAGAGGTAGGTGTACTTCGGATGGAGCGGGCAGTCGTAGTCGGTGGCCCATTCCAGCGCCTCGTCGGGGGTCGGGTCCGAGAGGTTGACGCTCGGAGAGTCCCGAAGCGCCTGTACGTCCGCGCCCGCCGCCTCGAAGTCCTGTTCCCACCACTCGACGGTGTAGGAGGCGGGCGCGAGCGGGTGGTTGTTCTCCACGAACTCGCCGTAGTTGACCAGATATTCCCCGAGGTCCAGAATCTTCTCGACGCCGTTCCGGAGTTCCAGCGCCTCGTCGGGGTCGTCGATGCGCCGCACGTCGCCGTTGGCGAGTCGCACCGTGGGGCCTTCGATGGAGTCCACGGGCACGACGCCCGCGGCCTTGCCGGGGCGCTCGGTCTTGATCTGCGTTCCGGTAGCGAGGAAATCGTCCACGAGGTGCATCGTCGCGGGGTGGACGCCCGCGGTCGCGAAGCCGTGGTTACGCGCCCGGCCGTAGCGCAGGCGGAATCCCCCGGACTCGCTCGGGTGCCCGAAGACCGGGCGTCCGGCGATGAGGTCCCGGAGGAACTTCGTGGCGGGTTCGACGCGGGGCGGGCCGGAGGCGTCCTCGATTTCGTCCTCGGCGTCCGCTTCGGCGGCGTCGGTCTCGGACTCGTCGCCCTCGTCGGCGTCTTCGTCGTCGCTCTCGCCTTCGTCGGCGTCGTCCTTCCCGATGGTGCCGTCGATGAGGTCCTGCAACCACGGCCAGTCGATTTCGTCGAGATTCCGGGTGTAGCGCTGAATCTTGGGTGCCTTGAGCGCGATGCCCTCCGCGAGGACCAGACACATGCCACCGCGGGCGTTGTTGGTATCGACCCGTTCGAGGTCCCGAAAGCCCGAGACCTCCTCGTCGCCGGTCGATTCCCCGTCGAGCATGATGGGCATGTGTTCGGCGATGAACTTGGTCTCCTTGTCCTTCGGCGAGTACTGAAGCCCGGTCTCCTTGTCGTAGAGGTTAATCTCCTCGGCGTAGCGTTCTATCTCGTCGTCGCGGGCCTCGTACTCCGACATGCCGACCAGCGCGCGGGTGTAGTCGGCCACGAGGACCGACAGGGCCTGAGCGGTCCCGCCGGCCGAGCGAATCGGCCCGGCGTAGTAGACGTTGACGAACTCGGTGCCGTCGTCGTTTTCGAGGACTTCCACCATGTCGATGCCCTCGATGGGCGCGGCGACGACGCCCTCGGTCAAGAGCGCCACCGCGGTCCGGACCGCACCCTCGACCTTTCCGGCCTTGCTCTCGTAGTCGCCGACGCGACCCTCCGCGAAGTCCTCGGCGAGTTCGAGCGCGGCCTCCTCGCGACTCATCTCGCCTTCCAACTCGCGGACGCGCTCGGCCACCCCGTCGATGCCGAGGATGTTCTCGACGCGGTCGGCCATGTCCTTGGCGACCGGAATCTCGACCTCGGGTTTGGGGTCGCCGCTGTTTTCGCGCGCCTCGCGGGCCACGTCGAACGCCTCGTCTAAGTCTGCCTCCAGGTCCTCGAAGTATCGCTCGTCCTCGGCCCGCATGTTAGAGCCAGAGGTCGAGGTCGGTGGGTTCGTCGGGTTCGCGCTCCAGTTCCTCCTCGAAGGTACGCACGTAGAGTTCCCCGGCGAAGACGGTGGCCGAATCGAGGTGTCCCGCGAGCGTCTGGCCGCTCTCGCGCGAGAGAACGGCGTGGGTGTGGGCGAACCGCTCTCCGTCCAGCCACGAGATGTTGCCGACGCACGCGGCGACTTCGAGCGGTTCGTCGAACTCGACTTCGCGGTACTCCAGTTCCGACTGGTCGTAGAACCAGACGGTCGCGTCCTGAACTGCGCCCATGGCGACGAACCACGCGGCGTCTACGTCTTCGTCGACGGCGAGCGACTCGATCTCCTCGCGCCAGTCTTCGCCGTGGCCGAGTCTAGCGACGAACTCGCGGTCCCCTGAGACCTCCCGGTAGTTCATGGTAGATGGAATGGACAGCGGCGGCAAAAAGGTTGAGTATTGGCTCGTTACCGAGATTCGACGGAACCGCGAAGAACGGAGAGTCGGGGGGAGGGACCGCTACTGCCAGCTCTGGAGGTCTACGCTTCCGGAAACGGGGACCGAAAGCCACGCGCCGTCGGCGGTCGTGTCGGCGATGATGAGTCGCTCCGTGCGACCATCGTCGTCTAACGAGGCCATAACCTCGTTCTGTGCGACCGAATTCGACGGAGTGGCCGTGTTGTGGGCCATACGTGACACATGGTATCATGGGTTAATAAACGCTCCGAAACGGCAGACCAGTGGGAGGAATCGAAGGCTTCAAATACTGGTAACTGATACCACGGCGCAATACTCCCAGATTTCGTTCACGAGCGGCGAGCGCGGGACCACCGTCGCACGGTCTACTTCGAACGTTTCGGCGCGAAACTAAGAAAATAACGGCCAAAAGCTCCTAGATACAAAGCAATTCAGGAGGTTAAGACGGCCTTTCCCTAAGTAACAAACGGTAAGTTTATCCGGTCTGGTTTACAATGAGCGGTTGGATGACAGATACTGACAATCTCAACCGGCGTCGTTTCCTGCAGGCGACCGGTGGTGCGGCATCGGCCGTAGCTCTCGCTGGCTGTACTGGTGGTAACAACGATTCCCAAGATACTGCGACGACGACGGCCGACGAGACGACGACGGCCGACAGCACGGAGACGACGACGACGGAGGAGGCTAACACGCCGAGCGACGACTCGAACGTCCTCCGCCTCATCAACTCCACGATGACCACGCTGGACCCCATCAAGGCGACCGACACCGCCTCCGGGACGGTCATCCAGCAGGTCTTCGACGCCCTGATGAACTACCCCAACGCGGAGATCGAGGTCAAGAGCCAACTCGCGAAGAGCCACACGGTCTCCGACGACTTCAAGACCTACACCTTCAAACTGAAGGAAGGCGCGAAGTTCCACAACGGGACGGAAGTCACTGCACAGGACTTCGTGTACTCGTTCGAGCGCCTCGCGGCCTCGGACAACTCCCGGCGCGCGTACTTCATCCTCGACTCCATCGGTGTCAAACACGAGACCGACAGCGAGGGCAACTACAAGCCCGGTAGCATGGCCGTCACGGCCGAGGACGACTACACGCTCAAGATGGAGCTCTCCGAGCCGTTCCACGCGGTGCTGGAGATGCTCGCGTACACCTCGTTCGCCGCCCTGCCGAAGGGCATCGTCGGCGACATCAAGGGCCACGAGGGCGAGATGAGCCACAAGAAGTTCTCGACCAAGAGTCCCGTCGGTGCGGGTCCCTTCACCTTCGACACGTGGAGCACCAACACCGAGGCGCGAGTCTCGAAGTTCGAGAACTATCACGGGAGCGCCGCCGACGTGGACGGCGTCCACTGGAACATCATGTCCGACCCGCAGGCGATGTACACCTACGGGACCGTCAACCAGAACGCGGACATGCTTCACGCCGGTCAGCTCCCCACTAGTCAGTACAACCGAAACAAGGTCAACGTCAAGAAGACCGACAAGCTCGGGCGGAAGGTCGGTACCTACGGGAAGACGACGAGCGGCGCGACGATGAAGTACACCGGGGTCCCGACCATCGGTTCCTACTACATCGGCTTCAACGCGGAGGCAGTTCCGAAGGCCGTCCGTCAGGCCGCCGCCTACGCGCTGAATCAGGGTCAGGCGGTGAACAAGGTGTTCAAGGGCCGCGGCGAGAGTTCGTATCACTTCACGCCGCCGTCCATCTACCCCGGCGGACCCGACGCGTACAAGAAGCACGCGAAGGAGAACTACCCCTACGGCTACAACGAGACGAAGCTCGCCGAGGCCCGGAAGGTCATGAAGGAGGCTGGCTACGGCAAGGACAACAAGTTCAGCTTCGAGTTCACGGTCTACCAGTCGTCGAGCACGTGGCCCGAACTCGGCAAGCTCCTGCGGGACAAGCTCGCCAGCGCCTACATCGACATGAGCATCAACACCGCGCCGTTCTCGACGCTCCTCAAGCGCGGTCGGAAGGGCAACCTCGAAGCCTACTCGCTGGGGTGGATTATGGACTACCCGGCACCGGACAACTTCCTGCAACTCATTCACCCGCCGAAGACCGACACGTCGAAGAGCAACGAGCTGTCGTACTTCAACTGGTCCGGAACGGAAGCCGCCAAGAAGGCGACCAAAGCGTGGGAGAAGGTCCAGAACAACCCCAAGCCGACCGACGCGGCCAAGAAGAAGCGCAACGAGGCCTACGTCGCGATGGAAGAGGCCAACTGGGAGGACGTCGTTCTCCTGCCGGCCTACCACGACTTCAGTGAGCGCTTCACCTACGACTGGATCGACGCACCGCGCTTCGGTGCGGCCGACTACAGCCGTCAGATGTACAACAACGTCAAAATCGGCGAGCGCAAGTAACGACGCGACGTTTTTTCTTTTCTACGACTGCACCCCTGATAGCCATAGCTCAAGTGCGCCGAACGGCGGCGAGCGTCCTTCGGCTTGCGTTTCTCGGGATAGTGTACGAAAACGCAAGACATAATGAGAGGACCCTCAAATTCATCACCTATGTGCGCGGTCCAGTTTGGGTACGTACGGTTCGACGGGAGTAGCCGCTGTCGCGGCGGTGGTTCGCCGTGAGCAGGTGGCAATACTTCGGAAAGCGGGTACTGCTTTCGATCCCTGTGTTGTTGTTCGGGGCTTCGATAACCTTTCTCGTGATTCGCGCCGGGCCGCTCGACCCGGTGTCCGCGATTCTGGGGCCGCAGGGAGACCCGCAGGCGTACAACGATATCAAGCAACAGCTCGGTCTCAACCAGCCGCTCTGGGAGCAGTACATCGACTACATGATAAACATGTTCACCCTCGACTTGGGCGAGTCGTGGGTCCTCCAGCCCGACACGAGCGTCTACACGCTCGTGCTGAACTACGCACCGCGGACCATCTGGCTGGGCTTCTGGTCGGTGCTCATCGCGGTCTTCATCGGCATCCCGCTCGGGTTCTACGCGGGGCTGAACCCCAACACGTTCAGCGACTACGTGGCGTCGTTCGGCGGTATCGTCTGGCGCGCCATGCCGAACTTCTGGCTGGCGGTCATCCTGATGAGCGTCCTCTCGCAGTCCGAGAAGCTCCTGTTCGGCTTCGACTGGGAGACGTTCCTCTACTCGACGAACGTGACGGGACCGCCGCCGCTCGGCAACCTCGCGTCGGTCAGTGGCTTCACGAAGGCGCTGAAGAAGATCGCCCCGGCCGCGCTCGTGCTGGGGTCGGCGTCGATGGGTAACGAGATGCGCATCGGCCGGACCGCGGTGCTGGAGACTATCAACGCCAACTTCATCGAGACCGCGAAGGCGAAGGGCGTCCGGCCGCGGTCGCTGGTCTGGAAACACATCTTCCGGAATGCACTCATCCCGCTGGTCCCGATTATCACGGGCGAGGCGTTCATCCTCATCGGCGGGTCGGTGCTGGTCGAGACGGTGTTCGACATCAGCGGTATCGGGTTCCTCTTCTTCCAAGCGGTCAAGAACGGGGACATGCCGCTCGTCGGCTCGCTGATGTTCATCTTCATCCTGCTCGTCGTCCTCATCAACATCATGCAAGACTTCCTGTACACGATTATCGACCCCCGCGTGGGGTACGACGGAGGTACCTGATATGAGCGCAGACAGAGACGCAGACGCCTCCCTCGTCGAGAGAGTCAAGGAGAACCCCGGCCCGGCACTCGGTTGGTTAGCCGGGGCGCTGATACTGTTCGCGCTGGAAGCCGGCGCGGTCGTCCACTTCGTGACCGGTCTCTTCGGTCCCGGCGTCGAACTACCGACGCTACTGACGCGGGACCTCATCCCGAACGGCGGGTACCAGACGGCGAGTGGCGGGTGGGAGAAGACCTTCCTCGGCCTCGCCCCCGCCTACGCGTGGGCGCTTCGCGTCGTCCTCATCTACGCCTACGCCTTCCTCTGGCTGGTCTGGCTCTGGCGGGGCTACGTCGTCTTCCGGGAGAACTACCGCCACGCCGACTGGACGCCGCGCGACGACATGGTGGACCGCCTCCGCGGCCACCGGTGGGGTCAGTTCGGCGCGGTCGTCGTCTTCGCGTTCGTCGTGATGGCGATGTTCGCGCCCGCACTCGGCCCGACGACCGTCGAGAAGAACATCTCGAACCCCTACTCGCACTACATCGAGCACTACAACGACGAGGGACAACTCGAGAACATCACGGTCGGGACGGCCAACCTCGGGTCGCGCTCGCAGGGGACGCCCGAACGCAACGTCGGGCCGATGCAGTACGACAAGTTCGGTCGGTGGCACCCCTTCGGGACGTTACCATCTGGGAAGGACATGTTCACGTTCATGGCCGCGGGAGCGCGGATATCGCTGTTCATCGGGCTGATATCCATCGGCGCGAGCGGACTCATCGCGGCGGCGTTCGCGCTGTTGACGGCTTACTACAAGGGGCTGGTAGACCTCGCGGTGGTCATCGTCGGTGACTCGATAATGTCGTTACCGAGACTGCTGTTCGTCATGCTCCTGTCGGTGGTGTTGGGCGGGACGTGGATAGCCGAAATCTACAGCGGCGCGCTCGTCTTGGCGCTCATCTTCGCCGGGACCGGGTGGCCGTTCCTGTGGCGGTCCGTGCGCGGACCGGCGATGCAGGTCTCCGAGCAGGAGTGGATCGACGCCGCCAAGAGCTTCGGACAGCGACCGACCGTCACGATGCGCAAGCATATGGCGCCGTACATCCTCGGCTATCTGCTGGTGTACGCCTCGATGTCGCTCGGCGGCGTCATCATCGCCGTCGCAGGCCTCTCGTTCCTCGGGTTGGGCATCAACCCGCCGACGCCCGAGTGGGGCCGCGCGGTGGACATCGGCCAGTCGTACGTCACCACGTCGTCGTGGCACATCTCGTTCATCCCCGGCGTGATGATCGTGCTGGTCGTGACGGCGTTCAACGCCTTGGGCGACGGTATCCGCGACGCCATCGACCCGCAGAGCGGGAGCGGTGAAGGCGAAGGCTCCGAGGCCGCCGCGGCCACCGGAGGTGGTGCCTGATGGCGCAGCGCGAAACCTCTGCCGTCCGCGGAGACGACGAGCCGCTGCTGTCGGTCGAAAACCTCCAGACGGCCTTCTTCACGGACAAGGAGACCATCCGCGCGGTGGACGGCGTGAGCTTCGACATCCACCGCGGCGAGACGGTCGGCATCGTCGGCGAGTCCGGGTCGGGCAAGAGCGTCACCGCCCGGTCCATCATGGGACTCGTAGACTCGCCCGGTCGAGTACTGGAGGGCAGTAGCATCCGGTTCGACGGCGAGGAACTGACCGAGAAGACCGAAAAGCAGTACCGGAACCTCCGGGGCAGCGAGATCGCCATGGTGTTCCAAGACCCGCTGACCTCGCTGAATCCGGTGTACACGGTCGGCAACCAGATCAAGGAAGCGCTTCGGCTCCACCAGGACCTGCGCGGGTCGGAAGCGACCGAGGAGGCCATCGAGTTGCTCGAAGCGGTCGGAATTCCGGACGCCGCCCGGCGCGTGCGGGAGTACCCCCACGAGTTCTCGGGCGGGATGCGCCAGCGCGCGGTCATCGCGATGGCGCTGGCCTGCGACCCCGAACTGCTCATCTGCGACGAGCCGACCACCGCGCTCGACGTGACGATTCAGGCCCAGATTCTGGAACTGCTCGAGGAGTTGCAGGAGGAGCGCGATTTGGCCATCATGTTCATCACTCACGACATGGGCGTCATCGCGGAGATCTCCGACCGCGTGAACGTGATGTACGCGGGCGAAATCGTCGAGAGCGCGCCGGTCGAAGCGCTATACGAGAATCCGCGCCACCCCTACACCAAGGGGCTGCTCCAGTCGATTCCGGGCAACCAACCCGGTGCGGACCGGCTCTCGACCATCGAGGGCGACGTGCCGACGCCGAACGAACCCGCGAGCTACTGCCGATTCGAGCCGCGGTGTCCGAAGGCGTTCGAGGAGTGTACGCGAGTCCACCCCGCGTCGATCGAAGTGAACGCGGACGCGGAGGACCACACCGCGGCCTGTCTGCTGTATCCCGAAGACGTCTCGCAGATGGAGGCCGTCGAGTTACACGAACAGCGCGAGAGCCAGCGCGAGGTGAGCGAACGATGAGCGAACAAGTCCAACAGGAGTCGGTCGGCGTCGCTACCGGCGAGACGCTCGTGGAGGTCAACGGACTGAAGACCTACTACGACGACGGCGGCATCGTCGATTCGAACCCCGTGAAAGCGGTCGATGGCGTAGACTTCGAGATAAAGCGCGGCGAGACGCTCGGTCTCGTCGGCGAGTCGGGCTGTGGCAAGACGACGCTCGGCCGGACCCTCATCCAGTTGGAGAAATCGACGGCCGGCGAGGTCCTGTTCGACGGGACCGACGTGACCGAACTCTCGGGGAAGGAGCTGAAAGACTGGCGGCGTAACAGCCAGATGGTGTTCCAAGACCCCGAGTCGAGCCTCAACGACCGGATGACCGTCGGCGAAATCGTCCGGGAGCCGCTGGACGTTCACGACTGGAACACGCCCGAGGAGCGCCGCGAGCGCGTCCGGGAACTGCTCGACGTGGTGGGGCTGCAACCGCAACACTACTACCGATACCCCCACCAGTTCTCGGGCGGCCAGCGCCAGCGCATCGGCATCGCCCGCGCGCTGGCGCTCGAACCCGAGTTCGTCGTGCTGGACGAACCGGTGTCGGCGCTCGACGTATCGGTGCAGGCCCAGATTCTCAACCTGCTGGAGGACTTGCAGGACGAGTTCGGCCTGACGTACCTGTTCATCGCCCACGACCTGAGCGTCGTCCGGCACATCTGCGACCGCGTGGCCGTGATGTATCTGGGTAACGTGATGGAGTTGGGCGACGCCGAGGAGCTGTTCGAGAACCCCAAGAACCCCTACACGCACTCGCTGCTGTCGGCGATTCCGGAACCCGACCCCACGGCGAACAAGGACCGCATCACGCTTCGGGGCACGCCGCCGAGTCCGCGCGACCCGCCGAAGGGCTGTCCGTTCACGACGCGGTGTCCGATGAAGATTCGGCCCGAGAAGTACCAAGACATGGATTCGGACACGTGGGTCGCCATCGAGGTGTTCCGCGAGGTCCTGCGCGAGCGGTCGCGCGCCGAGAAGTCGCTGACCGAGCAGGCGAAGGAACTGCTCGGGATGGAGACCCGGTTCTCCGACATCGGCGAGATCAAACAGGAGTTGTTCGGCGACATCGACCTGTCGAGCGAGGTCGAGCGTCACATCGACGAGGCGGCCGACCGAGTGGAGGAGAACAACGAGGAAGAGGCTCGCCGGGTCCTCCGCGAGGAGTTCGGCAGCGTCTGTGACTTCGAGAAACCCGACGACCACGTGGTCAGCGACACCGGGCGCGTCAGCCACTGTCACCGCCACAAGTCGGAGTACACCGAACCCGACGAGTTCGTCCCCTACACCGAGCGGTAGATGTCCCGGACGCCCTCCCAGTCCGCGAACGCTAGTCGAGCGCGGCAAGCCGTGGACGGCGTCGTCTACGCCGTCGCCGTCGCCGCCGTAGTGTTCGTCATCGGGGCGGCCATCGGACTGCTCGTCGGCGGCGGACTCGTCACCGCGAAGTACGTCATGTTCGTCCTCGGCATCCTGCTGTTCGGCTACGCGACGTTCCAACTCCGACCGGACCCGCCGTGGGACACGACCGAGACCGAGGACGGCGAACTCAAGGTGACGAAGAACGAACCCAGTGGCCGGGTCGTCGGCGGGCGCGACGAGACGAAGTTTCAGGCCGCGGTCCAGCGGATTCCGCCGCTTCCGTGGTACTCGCTCCCGCCGAATCAGCGGTTCTCGGCGGCGTTCAAGCTGTTCCTCGCCAGTCTGGCGACGCTGGCGTGGTCGTTCGTGCTGGAGACGGTGTTCGGCGTCGCGGCGTAGGGCTTCGTGCTGTCGGACTGCCCTCTCGTCGTTCGCCTCGGCGGAACCCGAGTTTCTCGCGTCGCGTCCTCGTTGGTTCCCAAACAACAGGTTTTACCGGTAGAAGAGCGTCAGACGCACACATGCCAGAAGCAGGGGACGGAGAAGACCCCGACTACGCCGAGCAGATCGCCGCGAACGCGGAGGTCCAGAAGGGCGCGTGGCAGCGCACCATCGACGACATGCGGGCGATGGAGGAGGACCTCGAAGCCGAAGGGTGGGACGTCGTCGCCATCGGCGCGGGTCACACCGCGCCGACGAACCCCGACGCCGGCGAGAGCGACCGGTGGGGGTTCGTCCACGTCGTCCCCGACAACCATGCCGAGGAGTTCTCCGAGGCGGTCGCGACCGGGAAGTTCCCCCAGTACCGGGTGTTCCGAAACGAGATGGACGGTCGCATCTTCATGCTGACCCAACTGCTCGACCCCGACTCGGAGACCGCGATTCTCGTCGCGGGCAACTTCGAGATTCGCCACGCGCCCGGTCTCGTCAAGACCGCGCTGGAGGAAGACGAGATGTACACCCACGTCCAGACGCTCGACGGGACCCACCTCGGGTCGTTCCGCCACGACGACCTGAAGAAGTTCTTCCCCGACCCGTACAAGTACGCGGGCTACGACGTGCCCTTCGACGACGTGATGGACGACGAGGACGCCGCCGACGAGTAAGCTGACGAGTTTCGCTCGGAGCGCCGCCGTCGCGTCCGGTCGCTCCGTCGGCGCTCCCCTAACCTATTTCTTATAGTTAATCGAACATCTATCCGATGGACGAGACTCCGATAACGATTCGCGACTACGACCCGACGTGGCCGGAGACGTTCGAGGCCGAACAGGACCGACTGGAGACGTTCCTCGACGCGTACACCTCTCGCATCGAGCACATCGGAAGCACGGCCGTCGAGGGACTCGGCGCGAAACCGGTTATCGACGTGTTGGCGGTCGTGACCGGCCTGCCGGGCGTCTGGGGCGACCTCGACAACCTCGCCACGTTCTACGGCTACGAACTGAGCCACGTTCCCATGGACTGGCTGTTCGTGCAACGCACCGACGACTCGGGACAACTGTACAACCTCCACCTGATTCCGGAGTCCGACGACCAGTGGCGGGACGACCTGCTGTTCAGGGAGTACCTGCGGGCCAACCCGGACGCTCGCGACGAGTACGAGGCCGTCAAGCGGGACGCCGCCGAGTCGCACCCCGACGACATCAGCGCTTACAACGCCGCGAAAGCGGATTTCTGTCGGTCCGTGTTGTCGCGGGCCGAGGCCGACGAGTCGGTCACGGTGCCCGACGAGTGACCGACGGAGGCGAGACCGGAACGGAAACGTCTGGAAATCGGGGGCGAAACGGACGAAACGTCAACCACCGGTTCGTAGACTACAAGACGCACCAACCCGTATCGCGCGAACATGAACGTAGGCGAAGCCATGACGCCACGCTCGGAGGTCGTCACCGTGGAGCTTCCGGGCACCCGCGACGATGTACTAGAGTATCTACAGGAGCGGTCGTTCTCGTCCGTTCCCGTGGTCAAGAACAGCGAGGGCACCGAGGAGTTCCGCGGTCTCATCTCGCGTGACGACCTCATCGAGAACCCCGACGAGGACCAACTCGCCATGCTGATGCGCGACGTCCCGACCACCACGCAGGACACGACCATCGAGGAGGTCGCGGCCCTGATGGTCGAGGAGCGCGCGCGCCGCGTCCCCGTGGTGGACGGCGAACTGGAGGGCATCGTCACCGTGACCGACGTAGTTCGGGCGGTCGCCGACGGCGAGGCCGTCGGGGACGCCGAAGTCGGCGACATCGCCTCCCGCGACGTGAACACCACCTACGAGGAGGTTCCCCTGACCGTCGCCGAGCGAGAACTCTACTACGCGAACCTGCCCTACGCCGTGGTCTTGGACGAGGAAGGCGAGATGAACGGCGTGCTGACCGAGGTGGACATCATCGAGGTCGCCCGCGTGGTCGAGGGCGAGGACGACACCGGCGACTCCATCGCCGACGAGGACGACGACTGGAAGTGGGAGTCCATCAAGGCGGTCGGCAAGCGCTACCTGCCGACCCGGAACGTCGAGATTCCGGCCGCGCCGGTCCACGAGTTCATGACCGATAGCGTGGTGACCGTCTCGGGCGAGAAGACCGCCAAGGAGGTCGCGCAGATGATGCTCCGCAACGACGTCGAGCAGATTCCGCTCGTGAACGGCGACCGACTCACCGGCATCGTCCGCGACATCAACCTGCTGGAGGCGCTACAGTGAGCCGAAACGACCTCGTGGAACTGGCCAAGCGCCGAGGCTACTTCTTCCAGTCGGCGGGCGCGTACGGCGGCGTCTCGGGCTTCTACACCTACGGCCCGCAGGGCGCGACCCTCAAGCAGAACGTCGAGAATACGTGGCGCGAGCGGTTCCAGATTCGGGAGGGCCACCGCGAGATAGACTCCCCGACCGTGATGCCCGAACCCGTCTTCGAGGCGTCGGGCCACCTCGACACCTTCGACGACATGCTCGTGGAGTGCCCCGAGTGCGGCGAGAGCCACCGCGCCGACCACCTCGTGGAGGACAACACCGACATCGAAGAGGCCGAGAGCATCTCGATTCCGGACATCGAGGACCTCATCGCGGAACACGAGTTGGTCTGTCCGAACTGCGGCACCGAGTTGGGCGGCGTTCCGGTCGAGGACTTCAACCTGATGTTCGAGACGAACATCGGTCCGGGCGACTCCTCGCCGGGCTACCTCCGGCCCGAGACCGCGCAGGGCATCTTCGTGGAGTTCCCGCAACTCGCCGAGTACGCCAGAAATCAGCTCCCGTTCGGCATCACCCAGATCGGCAAGGCCTACCGCAACGAGATTAGCCCCCGGAAGTCCATCGTTCGCGTCCGGGAGTTCACGCAGGCCGAGTTGGAACACTTCATCGACCCGACCGAAGACGTTCCCGACCTCGACCGCGTGGCCGACGTGGAACTCAAACTGTACCCCGCCGACGAACAGGAGAAGGACGACGGCGATTACGTCTACAAGACCGTCGAGGAGGCGGTCGAGGAGGACATCGTCCACGAGTGGGTCGCCTACTATCTAGGCGTGGGCAAGCAGTGGTACGAGTCCATCGGCGTGGACATGGACCGGTTCCGGTACCGCCAGCACCTCGCGGGCGAGCGCGCTCACTACGCCGCGGACTGCTGGGACGCCGAGTCGGAGGTAGACGGCGACTGGATAGAGATCACCGGCTTCGCCTACCGGAGCGACTACGACCTGAGCAAACACGACGAGTACTCCGACGACGACTTTACCATCTTCAAGCAGTACGACGAACCGAAGGTGGTCGAGCGCGCCACGGTAGACCCCGACATGAGCTACCTCGGTCCGGAGTTCGGCGGTGAGGCCGGCGACGTCGCCGCGGAACTCGAACTGCTCGCGGAGCGCGACCGCGCGGCCTTCGAAGACGATGAAGTGACCGTCGAGGTCGGCGGCGAGGAGTACGCCATCCCGACCGAGAAGACCGGCTTCAGCGTCGAGGAGCAGAAGGAGACCGGCGAACACGTCATGCCACACGTCGTGGAGCCGTCCATCGGTATCGACCGCGTGGTCTACACGGTCCTCGCCCACGCCTACGGCGAGGACGAAATCGAGGGCGAGACGCGCAAGCGACTCTCGCTCGAACCCGAGGTCGCGCCCACCTTCGTCGGCGTCTTCCCGCTGATGGAGAAAGACGGCATGGGCGAGACCGCCCGCGAAATCACGGAGGACCTCCGCGCGGCGGGCTTCGACGTGACCTACGACGACTCGGGGAACATCGGTCGGCGCTACCGGCGACAGGACGAGGTCGGTACGCCGTTCTGCGTGACGGTGGACTACGAGGCCTTGGAGGACGACACCGTCACCCTCCGCGAGCGTGACTCGACCGAACAGATCCGGGTGCCCATCGCGGACCTGCCGGACCTCCTCGGGGACCTCCGCGAGGGCGAGACCACCTTCGCGGAACTGGACGCGCCCGCACCCGAACAGTAACCGTGTCGATACCCAGCGAGGTCAAGCGCCGTCTCGTCCACGTCTCGGGGACGGGCTATCCGGCGCTGTACTTGCTCGGGCTTGCGCGCTACGAGCAGTTGCGACTCCTGCTCGTGGCGAGTTCGCTCGCCACGCTCGTGTTGGAGGTAGTTCGCCTGTTCGTCGGGTTGGACTGGCGCATCTTCGACGAACTGACCCGCGAGTACGAGCAGGACAACCTCGCTGGCTACGCGCTCTACATCTTCGGGATGACCGTAGCGGTACTCGCCTTCCAGCCCCGCGTCGCCGTCCCCGCGATGCTGATGCTGACCATCGCCGACCCCATCAGCGGACTGGCGGGGTCGGGCGAGTTGGGCGTGAAGGCGACCCACACGCTCCTGCTCACGTTCGGCGTCTGTCTGCTCATCACGAGTCTGTCGGGCCTCCCGCTGGTCGCGGCAGTGTTGGGGGCGCTGGCCGCGACGCTGGCCGACGGTATGAAGCCCATCATCGCGGGCTACGTCATCGACGACAACATCACGATTCCGGTCGTCTCGGCGGTCGTGATGTATCTGGCGTTGCGGTATCTGCCGACCGTGACGCTGTGACGCCGACCGAGTTCTACTTTCACCCCGCAACGCGAACGCTTTAACCGGAGGGCGACTAACCCTGCCACGAATGGCGACGACCGGGGACCAGCAGTACGTGGACCACGAACTCCTCGTCCCGGAGTTCATCGAGCGCCGGATGTACCAGTTGCAACTCGCGGGGTCGGCGAAGGACCGCAACACCTTGGTCTGTCTGCCGACCGGACTCGGGAAGACCACGGTGAGCCTGCTCGTGACGGCCGAGCGACTGGCCGACGTGGGCGGCAAGAGCCTCCTGCTCGCGCCGACGAAACCGCTCGTCCAGCAGCACGCCGACTTCTACCGCGAGGCCCTCGATATTCCGGACGACGACATCGTGGTGTTCACCGGCGAGGTCCGCCCCGACGAGCGCACGGAACTCTGGCAGAGCGCGTCGGTGGTCATCGCCACCCCGCAGGTCGTGGAGAACGACCTCGTGGGGAGCCGAATCGACCTCCGCGGCGTGACCCACGTCACCTTCGACGAGTGCCACCGCGCGACCGGCGACTACGCCTACAACTACATCGCCGAGCGATACCATCAGGACGCCGAGGACCCCCTCGTCACGGGAATGAGCGCGTCGCCCGGCGGCGACGAGGAGGAGATTCTGGAGGTCTGCGAGAACCTCGGCATCGACAACGTGGAGGTGATGACCGAGGAGGACTCCGACGTCGAGGAGTACACCCACGACACCGACGTCGAGTGGGAGCGCGTCGAGTTGCCCGACGAGGTGCTGGAGATTCGGGACGCCCTCAACGAGGTCGTCGAGGACCGACTGGCGAAGCTGAAGGAACTCGGTATCACCCGCAAGACCAGCGCCGACCTCTCGGAGACGGACATCAAGAAGATGCGGGCGGAACTCCAGCAACTCATCGACAACGACCAGTCGGAGGGGTACCAAGGCATGTCGGCGCTCGCCGAGATTCGGAAGCTCCGAACAGCCGTGACGTACGTCGAGACCCAGAGCGTCGAAGCCCTCCGCAGATACTTCGAGCGCCAGCGCAACGCCGCCAAGTCCTCGGGCGCGTCGAAGGCCAGCCAGCGGTTCGTCTCCGAACCCAAAGTCAAGGAGGCGATGCGCAGGGCCGAAAAGTACGACAGTCTCCACCCGAAGTACTCCCGTGCCCGGATGCGCATCGCCGAGACGCTCGGCATCGAGAACGGCGAGCGCGTCATCGTGTTCACCGAGTCGCGCGACACCGCCGAGGCCCTGACCGACTTCCTCGGCCAGCACTTCGACGCCCAGCGGTTCGTCGGGCAGGGCGACAAGGAGGGCAGCGACGGGATGACCCAGAAACAGCAACAGGAGGTTTTGGACCGCTTCCGAGGCGGCGACTTCGAGGTGCTGGTCTCGACCTCGGTCGCCGAGGAGGGACTCGACGTGCCCGAGGTGGACCTCGTGCTGTTCTACGAACCGGTGCCGACCGCCATCCGGTCCATCCAGCGCAAGGGCCGGACCGGGCGACAGGCCAAGGGCCGGGTCGCGGTTCTCCTCGCGGAAGACACCCGCGACGAGGCTTACTTCTGGATTTCCAAGCGCCGCGAGGACGAGATGGAAGAGGAGATGCGGAAGCTGAAGGGCGTCGCCGACGAGGTCGAGGAAGAATTGGACGACTCTCAGCGCCAACTGGGGGACTTCGATTCGGGGTCCGGCGGCGCGAGCGACGAAGACGACTCCCGAAGCGACGTGGAACCCGGACTGCAAGCGTTCGACGCGAGCGGGGAAGACGACGAAGAGACCGCAGACGACGGAGAACTGGAAGACGCCGAGGAACCGGAGGACGCCAAGGCGACCGACGCCGAGGAGACCGAAGACCCCGAAGAAGGCGTCGTCGCCACCGCGAAACCCGACGACGAGACGGTCGAAATCGTGGCCGACCAGCGCGAACTCGACTCGACCATCGCGCGGGACCTCTCGACGCGCGAGGGAATCGAGACCCGTCTCGAGACCCTCTCGGTCGGCGACTACGTGCTGAGCGACCGCGTGGTGGTCGAGCGCAAGTCGGTCGGCGACTTCCTCGACACGCTGACCGGCGGCGACCGCTCGATGTTCGAGCAGTTGGGCGACGCGACGCGCCACTACGCCCGTCCGGTCGTGATTCTGGAGGGCGACGGTCTCTACGAGGAGCGCAACGTCCACCCGAACGCGATTCGGGGCGCGCTCTCGTCGCTGGCGGTGGACTTCGGCGCGAGCGTCCTCCGGACGACCGGCGAGGACGACACCGCCGACCTACTGGAGGTCATCGCGACCCGCGAACAGGAGTCCGACGACCGCGAGGTGTCGGTCCACGGCGAGAAGGCGAGCAAGACGCTGGCCGAACAGCAGGAGTACGTCGTCTCGTCCATCGCGGACATCGGTCCCGTGACCGCGCGGTCACTGTTGGAGGAGTTCAAGACCGTCGAAGCGGTCATGACGGCCCGAGAAGACGACCTGCTGGAGGTTCAAGGCGTCGGTGAAGTCACCGCCGAGCGAATCCGCGAGGTCGTCGGGAGCGATTACGAGCGGTAGCGACCGCTGGTGGTACCACCGAGTTGTGAACGGCCGCGAACGGTTCCGGTAATTTCGGCGTTGTTCCGGTCGGTCCCGACGCTCCCGTGCGGGAAATCGCGGCTTACTCGGTCGTAGGTGGCGTGTAAGACGTGGTTTTCGGGCGAAACTCGATAGAACGGCCGTGACGACTTATGCCGACTCGCATTCTTGAGTAGATACTGAGTAAATGAGGTACGAACGGCCTTCCACGGACGACGACACGGGAAGCGTCGATTCGCTCTACGGTGAATCGAACTACGAGACCGCTGACGGGCCGGACGAGCGGACGCTCTACGGCGAGCCGTGTCACGAGACCGGTTCGGACTACGACGAGCAAACGCTCTACGGCGAACCCCAGCACGAGACCCGTGACGAGGACCGGGACCTGCCGGACCTCGACCTCCTGTTCGCTCGGCTGCGGGTGGAGACCTCCACGGGGCCGACCGTGCTACCGGCCCGCTCGGACACTCCCCGAGCGACTACGGAACAATAGTTACTGCGACCGACTCTTCTTCGATGACGGTGTGCGCCGCGCTGCCTAGCATCATCCGGTCCACAGCGCCGCTGCCGTGGTGGCCCATCACCACGTGGTCGTAGCCCCGTTCTTCGACCAGCGCGAGGATGTCCTCGCCGACACGGTCGGCCGGCCGGAACGCGAGGTCCACGTCGGTCGAGACTTCGGGTTCGTCGGTGACGCCTTCCTCGGCGAGTCGCTCGCGGGCGCGGGCGAGGATTTCGTCGGTCGCGTCGGTCTCGCTGTCGCTGACGTGGACCACGTGGAGCGACGCCTCGAACCGGCGGGCGAACTCGATGGCGAAGTCGAGCGCGTGGAAACTGCACTCCGAACCGTCGATGGGGACGAGGATTTCCATGCGCGAACGTCGGTCGGAATCGAGTTAACGGTTTGCCCGGTCGAGCGCGTCGAGCGCCTCGGCGGCCTCGCGGGTCGCCGCGAGGAGTTCGCGGGCGCGGGCCACGTCGTCGGTCTCCTCGGCCCGGCGCGCGAGGTCCGAGAGGTTGCGGACGAGCGCCTCGCGGGCGGTAGCGAGGTCGCCGGTCTCGCCGGTCGGAGGTCGAGCGGTCGCGTCGCGGTCCTCCGAGTTCCGCGCGTGACGACGGGAGTCCTGCGCGTGCTGGTGGTCGTGCGCGTGCTGGCGGTCCTCCACGCGGTGGGCGTGGTCGTGCGCTCGCTCCCCGCTCCGCGTGCGGTCGGTGCTTCGACGTTCCGTCCGCGTGCGGTCGCGTTCCTGCCCTCGATGTCCGGACTGGGAGGGCGGAGCGCGCACGTCCGACCGGTCGGCGTGGCGGTCCGCGACCCGGACGTCGTTGATTTCGACGCGGGGTTCGTCGTCCGCGCTTGCGGCGTCGGGATTCGCGGCGTCGGCCGCGTCCGCGGATTCGCCCGCGTCCCCGGTCTCGGCGGCGTCCGGAGTTTCGGCGGCGTCCGGGCGGCGAGCCTGTTGGGTTTGCTGGGCCTGCTGGGCCTCGTGTTGGCAGGTCGGGCAGAACTCCTGTCCGTCGTGGCGGAAGATGGGGTCGCCGCAGTTGTCGCAGTGTTTGCCCGTCATCGTCGCACCTTGAAGGAGAAGTTCGCTCATCCGACGAGTGTTCTCGCGGTCGTTCTCTTCGTCGCCGTACTTTTCGCGCAACTTCTCGCGCTCGGCCTCTTTGTCGAATCCCGAGTCGTCGTCGCTGCTCATGTGCCAAGAGAGGAACGCCAGCGTTTTCCGGTTTACGCAACCCTCCGGGTCGGTACCAGCCACGAGTCAGGGGCACCGGCGAGTCGCAGGTCACCGGCGCGTTCCAAGCACCAGCACCGCAGCGACGACGAGCGCCGCGGCGGCGACGAGCGGGCCGAAGCCCGGTATCCCCACGCCTGTCACGTCGGAGTGAGTGGTGGAGCCGCCGTCGGACGCGGTCGAGGGAGTCGACGTTGACTCGACCGTTCCGGAAGTTCCGGTGGACTCGACGGTCGAGTCCGTCGTGGTCGTTTCGGGGGTGGTCGTCGTCGTGGCAGGGTCGGTCGTCGTAGTGTCGGGGTCGGCAGTCGTCGCTTCCGCCGTCGGAGTCACCACTCGGTCGGCGTCGAACGTCGCCGACGGTTCGGTTCCGTTCGGTTCGACCCCATCGACGGTGACGCCGAGCCAGTCGCTCACCGCTCGGCCATCGACGCGGTACGGCGAGTCTGTCGCCGGGCCGTCGAACGCCCGGTTTCCGTTGGAGTCTCGATGGGCAACGACGAGGAGGTAGCCCGGTTCGGTTCGGGAGTCCACCAGGAGGTCCTCGTCGCTCGGGGTCGCCGAGCCGACCGGTCGGAACCGGTCGGTCGAGGAGTCGTACTCGTAGGCGACGAGGAGGCCGCCCTCCGGAAGCGCGAGTCGCCGGACGTTTAGGTCGGTGACTCGTGGGCGATGTCCGTATTCGGATAGTTCCCAGTAGACGCCCGGCGGTTCGCCGATTTCTCCGGGGAACTGGTCGGGGCCGACGTGGACCGCAAACAGCCCCGGAGCCGAGGCGTTCGAGAGGTCTACCGTCGCGGCGAACGTACCGTTGGCCGCGACCGTCGCGGTCGTCCGTCGCTCGAACGTCGAACCGACCCGCGACTCGACGCGGACGGGGATGCGCGACCCGGCGAGCAGGTTCGTTTCGCCCGAAACCGTCGCCCGGTCGTCGGCGGTCAGTCGAACTGTCTCGGTTCCGGCCGGTCGAATCGCGGTCTGACGGGGAGCGATTCGGAACGACGCGGTCAGTTCTCGCCCGGCATCTCCGAGACGGCTCTCCGAAGAGACTTCGACGTAGACGGTCTGTCCTCCGGCGTTCGTCCCTTCGAGATTTGTCGTGTCAAGGAGGACGTACGCCGCGCCAACGTGGTAGTCGAGTAGGACGCGAGCGCCCCCCTCGGTGACGGTCTCGTGGAACAGGATGCCACCGCACGGACCACTGATTTCGAACGTCTCGTCGGTATCCGGTTCCGTTTCGTCGTGAAGCGCGAGGAATCGTTCGGTCGTCGTGTTTCCGGGCTGTGCGGCAATCGCGCCGAGGAGGCTCGAGGCGTCGATTCGGAGCAAGAGCGTCTCGCCCTCGACGACTTCAGGTTCGTGCTCCCCCGACTGGAGCGAGGCCGTCAACGCGCTTCTGTTCGCCGACCGAATCTCGCTGGCGTTCGCCGCGTCGAACAGTCGGGGGACGGCGCGACGGGCAGTCGCCGACTCGAACGAGGGTTCGGTCACGGTCAGTTCGCGCTCCGCGACGAGGGTCCCGTTTCGAGTGGCCGTCACGGGGTACGTTCCGGGTTCTAGCGGTTCGGCCGGGGTTCCGCCGGTGACGGTCACGGCGTCGTCGCCTGCGGCACGGTACGTGCCGGGTGCGACGGTCGTCCGATTCCCGGCGAGGTACGTGTTGACGAGGAGTCGAACTCGGCCGTCGCCGTCGTCCCGAACGTCGAGGCGAGCGCTGTACCCGTCTCCGGACCCGACCGAGACGGTCGCGTTCGCGCCCGACGGAACCGATAGCGGAACGACCGCGACGTCACCGCGGGCGACGGTCAGGTCGGCGGACTCGTTCGGGGTCGGCGACCGAGAAGAGTTCGAGGAGGTCGGCGGAACGGCGTCGGTCGGGCCTCCGACCGTGTCGGACGGTCGGGCGTCTCGCGGACACGTCGCTCTGTCGCCGACGGGTCCGGTGACGGTCGCGTCGACGCTACCGCCACCGGCGGGGGCCGCGAGTGCGGTCGGCGGAAGCGAGGCGACGAGGACCGCGGCGACCGCGAGGACGGCGGCCGTTCTCGGACCGGAACGGCCTGAGAGCGTTCTGGAGGGCATCGGGCGGACAACGCGTCGCCGAACGTATCAGTCTTCCGGGGGGCTGTTCGGTTGCCTGAGTTACGTCGATAGTCGAATTTTATAACGTCGTCTGACGACCCTCTCGGCCGTTTTCCGGGCGTTCCGAAGCGCTTAACGGTTTTGCGGGCGGCGTTTTACGTGGTATGACGAAAATCAGCGTGGTCGGCGCGGCCGGAACCGTCGGCGCCGCGGCGGCGTACAACATCGCGCTTCGGGACATCGCGGACGAACTGGTACTCGTAGATATCCCGGACAAGGAAGAGGACACCGTCGGGCAGGCCGCCGACGTGAACCACGGGGCCGCCTACGACGCGAACACCACGGTCCGACAGGGCGGTTACGAGGAGACCGAAGGCTCGGACGTGGTCGTCATCACGGCCGGGATTCCGCGCCAGCCCGGCCAGACCCGCATCGACCTCGCGGGCGACAACGCGCCCATCATGGAGGACATCGGCTCCTCGCTCGCGGAGTACAACGACGACTTCGTGACCGTCACGACCTCCAACCCGGTGGACCTGCTGAACCGCCACCTCTACGAGACCGGCGAGCGGTCGCGCGAGAAGGTCGTCGGCTTCGGCGGCCGACTCGACTCCGCGCGCTTCCGCTACGTCCTGAGCCAGCGGTTCGACGAACCGGTCCAGAACGTCGAGGCGACGATTCTGGGCGAACACGGCGACGCGCAGGTGCCGGTCTTCTCGAAGGTTCGGGCCAACGGCAAGGACCCCGAGTTCAGCGACGACGAGAAGGAGGAGATTCTGGAGGAACTCAAGCAGAGCGCGATGAACGTCATCGAGAAGAAGGGAGCGACCCAGTGGGGTCCCGCGACGGGCGTCGGCCACATGGTCGAGGCCATCGTCCGCGACACCGGCGAAGTCCTGCCCGGTTCCGTCAAACTCGACGGCGAGTACGGTCACGACGACGTGGCGCTCGGCGTCCCCGTCAAGTTGGGCGAGGGCGGCGTGCAGGAAGTCGTGGAGTGGGACCTGACCGAGTTCGAGCGCGAGCAGTTGGGCGAGGCCGCGGACAAGCTCTCCGAGCAGTACGACGAAATCGCGTAATCCGGCCTCCGACGCCGATCCACGAGTCTGCGATTCTTTTCCACTGCGAGAAGCAAAGACGTGGTTTCGTCTCGTAGAGAGCAATCTATAGTGATGTTTAGAACAGGTGTGTATTCCTCGAAGTCGAGAGGCGAGGCGCTACTTCCCGTACTTCAACCGAGAGCCGATTTTCTCCGGCAGGCCAGCCTCCCGGACCGCGTTCTGCACGGCCGCCACGTCGTACTCGACGCGGCGCTCCTCGACGGACAGGTCGTCCAAGTCGAGGAGCGCGTAGGCCGCCTTCGGGTCGCCGTCGCGCGGTTGGCCGACGCTGCCGGGGTTCATCACGACGCCCTCGGCGTACTCCTCGTGGTACTGGACGTGGGTGTGACCCATGACCAGCACCTCCTCGTCGTCGAGCAGGTCGGCCGAGAACTCGTCGGGCATCGTGTAGTGGTCGGGGTCGTCGGGGTGGCCGTGGACGATTTTGACCCGGCCGTCGAACTCCCGGCGCTCGGTCGGGAGACCGTCGAGCCACTCCAACTGCTCGTCGGTGAGTCGCTCGCGGGCGTGTTCGACGCCGGCCTTCGCCATCCGGTTGAACCTGAAGGCGGTGCCCGAGGCGACCGCCCGGTCGTGGTTGCCCATAACGGTCGGAATCTCGCGCTCGCGGACCAACTCGACGCACTCGGCGGGCCACGGATTGTACCCCACCACGTCGCCCGCACAAATCAGTGCGTCCACGTCCGGCATGTCGTCCAAGACCGTCTCGAAGGCCACCCTGTTCGAGTGAACGTCGGAGAGAACGCCGACTCGCATGGGATAGCGTTGGAGGTCGCGGGACTTAGTTTCGGTCCCGGTCGCGCTCCCGCCGACGAACTCCGACTCGGTATCGACTGGGAGAGTTACTCCCCGTTCTCGACGGCGAACTCGAACCCGCCGTCGGTGCGCGCGACCCCGGCCGCACAGACGGCGTGCTCGAAGTCGAGGTCGTAGGCCTCGCTCGCGGCCTCGCCCGCCGTGTCTGCCCCGAAGTCGAACGCCTCGGGCGCGTCCTTCTCGTAGGTCGCCACGAGGGTCGGTTCGGACACCTCGCGGACGACGAGCGCGTCCTTTCGGACGGTGCCGACGAAGGCCGACTCGTCGGTCAGGACGCCCGCGATTCGGGGCGTGTCGTAGTCGTCCTTCTCGTAGTCGAGCGCGAGCAGGCTCTCGGCCAGCGCGTCGCGCGCGGGGTAGCCCAGTTCCATCTTCTCGGTGACGGGGTCTACGTGCGAGCCGTTGCCGACGACCGCCGCGTCCGCGGCGGTCGGACCGCTCGCGGAATCCGCCGACTCGGTGCCGACCGTCCGCGCGCAGTTGTACGAGATGTAGGGGTTGTCCGTCTCGGGTGCGTCTTCGGTCGGCCCGACGGTCAGCGCGGCGTCGCGCTCGATTATCTGCCGGTTCGGGAACGACCGCGACGAGACGCGGTAGGCCGCTATCTCCGGGCCGACGACGACGAATCGTCCGACGTACATACACGAACGTGCGTACTTGTTGGGCAAGTACGTGTTGGTTTATGCACGGGCGACGAACTCGGACGGCGAGTCCGCGAGTAAATCCGGCGTGGCAGGAGAATCGACTGCGAGGAGTGCGAAGCGTTATCAAATCCGGACGAACGCGCAACGCTTACATTCCCCCGGCGAGTACCGTGGAATGCGCAGTCCCATGGGGTAGTGGCCAATCCTGAAGCCTTCTGGGGGCTTCGACCCAGGTTCGAATCCTGGTGGGACTATCCGGCCGTTTCATTTCGTCTACTGACCGAATTCGAGTCTCGACTCTCCAACGATTGAATTGTCGTTATCGTACGTAAAAGCTAGCGACCGAAACGGGAGCCAGACGGACTCGAAAGACGGTCGGTCCACAGCAATGCTTATGTAGCCTGCATCGTCAGCTACGCTGATTACACGTGAAAGAAAGATCAGTGCGACGACCGAAGTCAGTGTACGACAGTGCAGACGAAGCGTGGGGCGATATCGTGAGCAAGACGCCGAAGTTCGAACACGCGAAGCGGACGGCCCGTCGCCTTCCCGACCACTGGTGTTGGCGGGTGCGGTACGACGAGTAACGCCGACTCTCACGGTTCGATTGGAATCGGGCTCCACCGGCTTCCGTCTTTCAATTGAAACTAAATAACGTTCGTGCGTCGATTCGTCCATGAGACGAGGAGTGGCCCACATCGTAACGAAGAGTGCCCCGTGGGTCCTGGCGTTCGCCGGAACGACGTACGTCGGCCTCGCCGTCGGACTCGCCGTCCTCGTCGTCGTCGGTAACGGAGGCGGTGTGGTTGGCATTCTCGACTTCATCATCGTCGGCGGTCCCGGTCTCGTCCTGCTCTACGGCGGGTATCGACTCCCCAGGTCCGACATCGACCCCGACGCCTACTCTCGCGTCGTCGCGTGGTGTCTCGCCGGTTTCGCGATAATTCTGGGGTTTCTGGGGCTGCTCGACCTCGAACCGCTGAACCCGTTTCGCATCACGGTGTGGTCGGCGACGTTCTCGACGGCCATCGGAACCGCGAGCGGGTTCCTCGTCGGCATGTACGACGCGCGAGCGACGACGCAAGCCCGGCAGTTGCAGGAACAGCACAGGCAGTTACGGGAGCAACGAGAGAAGTTAGAGCGACGGCAACAACAACTCCAGCGACAGAACCGGCGTTTGGACAGTTTTGCGAGTCTCCTCGCCCACGAACTCCGTAATCCACTAAGCATCGCCCAGATATACCACGAACAGGCAGCAGACGGCGACCCGGACGCCGCCGAAGAGGTCGAGTCGGCGCTCGACCGCATCGAGGAGATGGTCGAAGTGATACTGTTCATCGCCCGCGGCCAGAGCGAGCAGATCGACCAGGAGGCGGTCGAACTCGGAGCGGTGGCCGAGGAAGTGTGGGACGACATCGATAGCTCCCGCACGAGTTTGGTCGTCGAGTCCGACCAGACGTTGCTCTCGGACGCGATTCACCTCCGGCATCTCCTCGAAAACCTCTTCGAGAACGCCGTCAAACACGCCGAGGAGGACGTCACGATTCGAGTCGGACGACTCCCCTCGGGGTTCTACGTCGCCGACGACGGGCCGGGCATCCCCGAGGACGAGCGCGAGGCCGTCTTCGAAGCCGGATACACCACCGACGGCACCGGGTTCGGACTGCTGTTCGTCGCCGAATTGGCCGAGGCCTACGGCTGGGACTACGCGATAACTACGGGGACGGACGGCGGCGCGCGCTTCGAGTTCACGAACGTCGCTCTCGGCGACGTAGCCGAGCAGCGGCAGTGACGGCGCTCGAAAGCAAAGAATGTGGTGAGTCGTGTCGATTCGAGGCAGGTCAGTCCTCGGGACCGTACGCCGAGACTTCGTATTCGGAGCAACCGCACTCCGGGCAGTCGTCCCGAACGGGCCGGATACCGTCGTCGGTTTCCCTGCCGACGCGCGACTCTCCGCAATCTACGCATTCCAACCGATAGACCACCACGACTCTGGGGACGCACTCCGGCGAGTAAATCCCCGAGACAGTTGCAACCGTTTCACGCCGGTTCGACCGATTCTCTGCAGATGAACCGTCACCGTCGAGCGGTCGATTTCGCCGGTCGTCGCCCGCGAGAGACCCGCCGAACCGAACGTCGAGAAGAGACCGGAAGAACGAAGTTCCGAGGTCGGATACCGTGGAAGGCGACACCCGAACCGAATCCCCGTGTTTTAAATCGATTCGCCGACCCGACAGCCGTCTTCGCATTTAACCCCTTCGTTTCAACTGGAGCGTCCGGCGCGGGCCGGGCACGGACCCGTCAGTTCGAGTTGACGTTCGACTCGTCGTCGGTCACGTTCGCGTCGAGTTCGCCGACGGCGCGCTCGTCGTTGTACTCTTCGGGACCGGCCGCTTCGCCGGTTATCTCGTCGTAGATCGCCTCGCGGGCCTCGTCGGCGGACTCGAATCGCTCGTCCACGAGTCGGTCGAAGACGCTCCCCAGCGACTCCGTCTCGTTCTGGAGGTCGAGCGGCTGGTCGCCGTACTCGGTCGCCAACTCCTCGCTGGTCGCGGGGTACTTGTGTTCGCCGAGCATCCGCCCGGCCTCGCCGAGTATGTCCTCGACGCTCTCGGTTCGCTCGTGTTGGCGCTCGCGGGCGTGCTGTTGCTCGTCTCCGGCGTCCGGGTCGTAGTCGGCCATGTCTTCCGATACGGTCGTGAAATCCGTAACCCTGCTGGCTGATTGCTTCGCTTCGTCGCGCGGGAGGCCATCACTTCTCGACGTCCAGCAGTGCTACCCGCTCGCGGACGAGGTCCGCGAGCGTCGCGTCGGTGGCGGCGAGTTCGGTCTCGCTCACGTCGAAGAAGTCCCGGACCGCCTCGGCGTCGATTCGGTCGGCTGCGAGCGGGTCGTCGTCTGCGCCTGCGTCCGCGGAGGCGGACGCAGGCACAAGCAGGTCTCCGACCGCTTCGGCCGCGGCTCGCTCGGTCTCGTCGTCACCGTCGGGCGAGTGGACCACGACCACCGCGTCGGTCTCGCCCACGCCGACGCCCATCCGGAGCGCGCGGTCGATCTGCCTGCGGCCCGCGGCGTAGAGCAGGATTTCGACCGCGCGCTCGCGGGCGACGTTCTCGCCGCGCTCGAAGGCGCGGTCGGCGCGTTCGACCGCCGTCCGGAGGTGGTCCTCGCCGAGAACGTAGTCGGCGTCGAAGGCCTGAATCGCACAGTCGAACTCGTCGCCGATGTGCCCGATATCCCCGAGGAAGGCGTCGAGGTCCTCGATGTCGGCGCTGCCCTCGACCAGTTTCATCGGTTCGGACCTCCGCGTCGGTCGGCGGCGCTTCCGCGCCCGTCTCGTTCCCGCCGCATCATTTGAAGTCACCGAGGCTCTGCTGGCCGTCGTCTCCGGATTCCGTCCCGGTCGCCGTCGCGTCCGCGACGCTCACCTCGCCGTCGGCCTCGACGCCCTCCATGTCGGGGTCCTTCCGGCCGACGTTTTCGAGGATGGTCTCGGCGGTCTTGCGGCGGCCGCGGAGCGCGCCGAGGACGACCGACTTGTCGGCCTCCCGGAGGTCCGACCGGTTCTCGATGCCCGCGTCGTAGAGTCGCCGGGCGCGCTTGCGGCCGACGTTCCGGACGCCGGCGAGGTCGAGCAGTTCCTCGGCGACGCCGTACTCGACGCGCTTTTTCGCCTCGCGGACGGCCGGGCCGGAGTCGAGACCCAGTTCGCCCGCGAGTCGCTCCGCGGCGTTGAGCAACCACTCGGCGGTCTCGACCTTGCCGCGGATGTCGCCGGGTCCGACGCCGTACTCCTCGGCCATGTCGTCCTCGTCCCTCTCGGAGGCCCAGTCTTCGAGGAGTCGGGCGGTCTTGAGCGCCGAGAGCCAGTCCTCGAAGGCGTTGTCCTCGAACTCCGAGGGCATCGACCCGAGGAACTCCGACTCCCGCTCGTAGGCGAGTTCGGTCAACTCCTCGCGGTCGCCCGACCGCAGGTAGAGTTCGTACATGTCGGGGGTCCGTGAGACGAGGTGGTACAGCCCCATCGCGGTCGGTCGGTCGTCGGCCGACCGAAGCCCGTCGATTATCTCGGCCGCGCTCATGGGGTCGATGTAGAGTTGCGAGACGCGGTGGCCGAGTCCGGTCGCGCGCAGGTTGCCCTCGTCGCGTTCGAGGAACTCGTTGCGTTCGAGGTATTCGAGGACGTTCTGGGTGACGGTTTCGAGCCGACCGGTCTCGTCGGTTTGGGTCGCGTAGAGGGTGCGTTCGAGGAACGAGACGAGTTCGTCCTCCGAGTCGGCGAACCCCGAGGCGACGGTTGCGAGGATGTGGGTCCGGAGCGCGGGTTCGGCCGCGAGCTTCGACCGGACGGGTTCGGGGTCGGCCCAGACGTAGCGGTCGAACAGCTCGTCCAGTTCGTCGTGGCTGTTGGCGATGAGGACCGCCTCGCCGTAGGGGTCGAGTCCGGGCCGGCCTGCCCGACCGAACATCTGGTGTACCTCCAGCACGTCGAGCGGTTTCATCCCGCCCACGTCGCCGTCGTAGCGTCGCCAGTCGCGGACGATGACCCTGCGCGAGGGCGTGTTGACCCCCGCGGCGAGCGTCGGCGTCGCTGAGATGACCTTCACGAGTCGGTCCCGGAAGGCGTCCTCGACGAGTTCGCGGCTCTCGCTGGAGAGACCGGCGTGGTGGAACGCCGACCCCTTCTCGACGGCGTCGGCCAAATCGTCGCTGGTCTGGGTGTCGCTGGCGTCTCGAATCCGGTCGGCGATGTCCCGGAGTTCGGTTTGCTCTTCCGGGGTGAGGTAGTCGCGGGTCACGTCGCCGAGGCGTCGCGCGGCCGCCTCGGCGTTCCGTCGGGAGTTGACGAACACGAGCGACGAGCCGTCGTCGGTCAGGGTGTCCTCGACCAGCGCGGCGGTGGCCTTCTCGTTGCCTCGGGAAATCTGTTTCTTCGACCCGTCGTCCAAGTGGAGGGCCTGGCCGTAGAGGACGCCCTTCTGGAGGTCGATGGGTCGCCACGTCGAGTCCACGAGCGTCGCGTCGAGCCACTCCGCGATTTCGTCGGCGTTGCCGACCGTCGCGGAGAGCGCGACCGTCTGGAGGTCGTGGTTTATCTTCCGGAGTTTGGCGAGGGTGACTTCGAGGGTGGGACCGCGGTTCTTCGAGTCCACGAGGTGAACCTCGTCGGCGACCACGCAGGTCAGGTCGTCCACCCACTGCGCGCCGTTCCGAACGAGCGAGTCCACCTTCTCGCTGGTGGCGACGATGATGTCCTTCTGGGCGAGCCAGTCGCCGTCGCTGTCGTAGTTGCCCGTCGAGACGCCCACGTCCACGCCGTACTGCTCGAACTCCTCGAACTCGGCCTTCTTCTCGCTGGCCAGCGCGCGGAGCGGGACGATGTAGAGC
Source organism: Halorussus gelatinilyticus (assembly GCF_023238445.1). Taxonomy (GTDB): domain Archaea; phylum Halobacteriota; class Halobacteria; order Halobacteriales; family Haladaptataceae; genus Halorussus; species Halorussus gelatinilyticus. Next base: position 1,290,476 of record NZ_CP096658.1, read on the forward strand.
GCCTTGCCGCCGCGGGCGACGCTCGTGAGCATCGCCAGCTCGGCGACGAGCGTCTTCCCGCTGGCGGTCGGCACGCTGGCGACCACGCTCTCGCCCTCGGCGACGCCGGCCTCGACGGCCTCGCCTTGGGGCGGGTACAGTTCTTCGATGCCCTGCTCGCGGAAGTGCTCGGGGACCCCTTCGGGGAGGTCGGGGATGTCTCCGATTTCGACGGTCACGCCGCCCACCTCCGCAGGGAGACGAAAGTAGCCATTACTCCGTCTTGGCGCGTCTTCTGGTTTAAACTGTCGGGTCGGGCGGGGCGGTCGGTGGCGGTTTCTCGGAGACGAACGCTCGCTTCGGTGGCGCGTCCTCGACCGGTCGGTATCTCCCAACTCCGGCAGGGATTAGGCGGTCCCCGTCCAACCCGGAGCCATGAGAGTCGAGTTCGACCGCGACACTTGCACGGGGATGTTCCAGTGTACCGCCGAGTGGGACGCCTTCGAGGAGAACCGCGAGGACGGGAAGGCCGACCTCCGGGACGCCGCCGAGGAGGACGAAGACGTGTTCGTCCGCGAAGTCCCGGAAGACGCCGAGTTCGACGCCAAGATGGCCGCGCGCGTCTGCCCCGTGGACGCGATTCGCGTCTACGACGACGACGGCGAGCAGATCGTGTGAGCGGCGTCGGAAGCGCTGGACTCCGCCGCGCTCGCGTCGGGTTCTCGGACGGATTACGTTCTCAAATATGGATATTTTCCGACGTATAGACGCCTCCAGACGAAATAGAGGGGTAACTACGGAACAGTAGCATCAAGCAGATAATTTCGGCGGAAAAACGAGTCGGCTCGCTTCGCAATCGCCACTCGCTCGATGGTCCTCACTCGGTCGTCGGCCCCTCGGCGGTCTCCTCGTCGTCGTCGCCGTCGGGGTAAAGCTGTTCCTCCCAGCCGTGTGCGTCGCCGCGCACGTCCCAGTGGTCACCCATGACTACTCGTTCTAGGGCTAGCTACGGAGGGTCAAAATCGTTACGGGAAACGCGATTTTCGTGTGCTAGAGCGACTCACACCGCCGTTCGTCGGCCGAGACGTACCGCCGATTCGATAGGTCTCGGCCGTCCGCATCGCCGACCTGTGTCTCCGTCCGCGTCCTCGGCCGCATCTCCACCCGTGCCTCCGCCAGCATTTCTCACCTGTGCCTTCGTCAGCATTCCTCACTCACGCCTCTGCCAGCATCTCTCACCTGCGTTTCCTGCTTGCGTCGTCCGTTTTCACTCGAAGGTCTTCTCGGCCCACTTGACCGCGTACTCCGCGCCGTGGTCTCGGTACGCCGTCGTGTCGAGCGCCGCGAACGGGGCGGGGAGTTCGAGACCGTGCTTCACCGCCGCGCAGGCGAACTCCGCGGCGTCCGCGAAGTCGGTCTCGTCGCGGGCCATCGAGGAGGGGAGCGTTTCGAGTCGAGGTTCGATGCGCTCGCCCGCGTCCTGCCACGCCGCGAAGAGTCGCGGGTGGTCGTCCCCGGACGCGCCGCCCGCCTCCGACTGCCCGCCCCACGACGCGAAGACCTCGCGGGTGTGGAGTCCGAGGTAGGCGTCGTACAGCGCCGCCGCGATCTGATAGACGCTTCCCGAGTCGAAGGGGAGCGCGGCGTCGAGTTCGACGTAGCCGTCCTCGAAGAACCCGAGGAAGTGTTCGGGGAGACCGGTGCCGATTTCGACGAGCGCCTCCGCGACGAGGAAGTCCACGAACTCGTCGGGCGACCCCTGCACGCGGGGCTTGACGAACGCGACCGGCGGGTCGGTCTGGCGCGTCCACGCGACGCTCCCGTCGCCGGGCATCCCGACCGTGAAGTCCGACGAGGCGAAGCGGGCGAGGAGTTCGGGCGCGTCCTCGGGAAGCCACTCGGCGGGGTACGCGATGGGGTCCAGCGCGTCCACGAGCAGGCCGAGGTCCTCGGCGCGCGCGGGGTCGAGCGTCTCGAAGTCCGACCCCGAGTCGAGGACCAGCGCGTCTGGCGCGTGGGCTTCGCGGACCGCCGCGACCTCGCCGGAGAGCGACCGTTCTTCGAACATCACGCCGCGAGCCAGAGGTTCGCCAACACTGCGACGGACAGTATCGCCACGATGCCGATGGTTCCGACCGTAATCTTGGTTGCCGTGCTCATGGTGGTGGCTTCGAGCGCGAGCGTTTAAAACTATCAGGAATCGAGTCGCGTCAGTCCGCGCCGGACCCCGCCCCGACGTCAGACTCGCGGGCGACGCGCTTCCACTCGCCGGTCCAGAACCGGAAGACGTTGACGCCCGCGCGGAGGTACATGTCTCCGAGAATGGAGACGTACACCGCCAGCAGGCCGAAGCCCATCCCCGGCGCGAACTGCCACCCCGCGACCTCGAAGAGGACGACACCGGGCGCGACCGCGAGGAAGGCGACGGGGAGCTTGAAGAAGTACGTCCCGACGAACGCGCCGTAGAAGGGCCAGCGCGTGTCGCCGGCCCCTCGCAAGCCGCCGCGCATGGTCCGGGAGACGCTGAACGCCGCGACGCCGAGACCGAACACGCGGACGAAGGTGACGGTTAAATCGACGTGTTCGGTGCCGAACGCGACCGCGACGGGTCGGGCCGCCGCGAACAGCACCGCGCCGATGAGCAGTTGCGTGACCAGCGCGATGCGGAGCGTCTGCCAGCCGTACGCCGTGGCCTCGTCGTCGTCGCCCGCACCGATGGACTGGCCGACCAACGTGGAGGAAGCCGTCGAGTACCCCCACGCGGGCATCAGCGCCAGCAGCATCACCCGGCGGCCGATGGCGTAGGCCGCGACGACGGGCGTGCCCAGCGTCGTGAGGACCAGCAGGAAGGGGAACCGACCGAGCGTCCGCGAGAGTCGCGTTCCGGCGAGCGGCAGCCCGACCCGGACGATTTCCCCTGCAATCGACCAATCCCACTGCTTGCCGCCGAGCGGGAGGCGGACCGAGTACCGGCCCGAGAGGAGCGCGCCCGTGAAGATGGTCGCCGCGAGGACGTTGGCGACGGCGGTACCCCACGCCGCGCCCGCGACGCCCAACTCGGGGAACGGACCCCAGCCGAAGATGAGGACCGCGTTGAGGAAGATGTTGGTCGGGAGCGTGAGCAGGCGGACGTACATCGGCGTCCGGGTGTCGCCGACCCCGGCCAGCGCGCGGGCGGCTATCATGCTCCAGAACCGGAACGACACCGAGAGCATGATGATCTTGAGGTAGATGGCCCCGAGTCGGATGGTGTCGGAGTCGTCTGTCAGCACGTCTATCATCGGTTCGGCGTAGAGCCACGTCGCCGCGGTGATGGGCACCGCGAGGGCGAGCGCGAGCCAGAGCGACTGCTTGATGGCGAAGTTGGCCTTCTCGTGTTCGTCTGCGCCCTCGAACCGCGAAACGACGCTGATGGTCCCGCTGGTCAGCGCCAGCGAGAGACCGAAGGGAATGAAGAAGTACTGGAAGCCGAGTTCGAGCGCGGCGACCGCCTCCGCGCCGAGCGCCCGCCCGACCATGAAGAAGTCCGCGACCCGGAGCAGAGTCCGCATGCCCCCCGTGACCATCACGGGAACCGCGAGGTCGAACGCCTCCTCGCCCTTCTCGCGGTCGAGCAGGCCGAGGCGAGCCAGCGCGGCCGGAAAGAGGAACGCGACGCGCTGGACTCGGCGCTTGGCGTCGTCCAACATCAGATACCGGACTTTGCGGAGCGCGAACTAAACAGTTTTGCGAAGCCGTCGGCCTTGCTGGAAGAACGAGACGGTGACAGAAGCGGCGTCCCTACGTCGTCAGTGCTCCGGCGCGACTCGGTTCGTCAGCGCCCCGGTTCGACTCGGTTCGTCAGTGCGACCCCATTCGACCCGATTCGTCAGCGTTCCGTAGCGTCCCACGCGTCGGGGACCTCGATGACGTACTTGCCGTCCTCTTGGAGCGAGATGATGTACTCCTCGCGTTCGTACAGTTCCATCAGGTTGAGTTCGTACTGGCCCGGATTGACGATGCGGATGCTCTCGAACTGACTGTTGAGTTCCTCGCGGAGTTCCTTCAGACCGGGGTTCTCGTCGTCGGGTGCGCCGACGACGTTCTCGTCGTCCGCGTCGGCCGGAGCGGGACCGACCTGCGCGGCGTCGTCCGGTGGTTCGGGGAGTTCCGAGTCGCTGACCACGTCGGAGCGCGCGCTCGCCTGCGCCGAGTCCTCGGCGCTCGGTGCGTCCGGGGCCGGAGTGTTTCGAGTGGAACCGCCGCGGTCGCGTTTGGTGGCGGAACCACCCTCGGGGGCGGAAGCGGTCTCGGTGTCGTCTCGCGTGCTCACCCAGTCGCGGACGGTCGCGGCCGCGCGGTTGACCGCGCCCGAAGCGGCACCGCCGTCCGCCGAGTCGTCGCGTCGCATCGATTCGGTCGCGCCGCGGTTCCCGTTCGCACCACTTCGACCCCCGGTTTCGGGTGCGTCGCGGGCGGACCGAGCGTTCTCCGGCGTCTTCTTCGGTTCGGTCGCCGGGGAGGCGGTCCCCGCGCCGACGCCGCCGCCAGCGTTCCCATCTGCGGCGCTCGCAGGTTTGAACTGGAACTTGTTCCCGCCACAGTCCGGACAGCCCGACAGCATCTCCTTCGAGCCGTCCTCGAACGTCCGACCGCAGTTGGTACACTGGTGTGGCATTATTGGTATGACATTATTTCCGGGAGACGAGCGCGCTGATGAGGTTCTCGTCCTTGTGGAGCGTCTCGATTTGGTTCGCCGGGCCGATGACCGTCAACTTCTGGGTCGATTCCTTGCCCATCAGTCGGTCGAGGAAGCTCTGGTCGGCGGTCTCCGAACGAGGGTACGTCTCGATTTCGATGCCGTTGAACTCGTCGGGACTTATCTCGGTCATCGTCACCTCGATAAGTTTGCTCTCCTCGTCGGGCGAGAGGCCGGTTTCGAGGATGACGATGTTGCCGTCGCGGACGCCGTCGAGTATCATCCGAATCTTCTCCATCGACGCCATCTCGGCCATCCGGTCGGCTCCGATGAGGTCGATCTGGACGCCGTCGTTCGGGCCGTTCTCTGTCACTTCCGGCATGATATCACCCGAAGTACTCCGCGATTTTGTCGTACACTTCGTCCATGTTCTCGCCTTCGAGCGCCGAGAGCGGAATCGTCTCGTGCTGCGGGAAGGCGTTGCGAATGCGCTGGACGCTCGAATCTTCGAGGTCCGTCTTGTTGGCCAGAATCAGGACCGGCAGGTCTTGGCTCTCGATGATGCCGATGAGCATCGTGTTGACCTGCGTGAAGGGGTCGGTCGTGCTGTCCAGCACGTAGATGACGCCATCCACGTCTTCGCGGAGCCAGTGCATCGCTTCGGCGACGCCTTCGGTGGCTTCGCGGGAGCGACGCACGGCGTCGTCTTTCTCCATGTCGTGGTCGAGGAACTCCTCGTAATCCACCTTGGTCGTCACGCCGGGCGTGTCCACGATGTCGATAGACACCGTCTTGCCGTCGCGCTCGATTTCGACGTTCTCCTTGCGACGTGCGCGTCGCGTCTCGTGCGGAATGTGGCTTTCTGGACCGATTGCGTCACCGGTCCAATCGCGGGCGATACGATTTGCGAGGGTCGTTTTTCCGGCGTTCGGCGGGCCGTAGATACCGATGCGCTTCGGCTCTTGGGCCGAGAAGAGCTTGTCCGTAACGCGGGAAATGCTGTCTTTCAGGTCCGTAAACAATCCCATCCTTTCCTCCTAGTCCCCACTATCGGCGTACGCAACCGTCACGGGGGCTGTTGCGCGAACAACTCTATCCCACCTACTTAAAGCTATGTCAGACACCACTCCGGAAAATACGGGTTTAGCTACCCGAAACGAACTCGGCGGGCGTTTCGAGTCAAGCAGAAAGCGATGGAAGCGAGCGGATGACGACTCGGCGAAGAAGGCCACCGTTTCGACTCGAACTCGGTCGTACGGCGTCTTCGAGGGAGTTCGGGAGAGACCAGAGAGAGGAGACGAGACTCGGAGGAACGCCGCGTGTTCCAGTTGAAACGGTGGGGTTGTGGGGAGAAAAGCCGAAGAGAGAACCTGAGAACGGCAGAACGGGAGACGCAAATTTGGACCGAGAGTAAGGAGACGACTCGAAGACGGAAGCGTGAGACGAGTGTTGGGAGACAGGAGACGGAAGATAGGTGCTGGGAGACGAGTGTTGGGAGATTGGAGACGAGAGATGAGAGACGAGAAAGGGGAAATTGGAGAAGGGAATTGGAAACGAGTGACTAGAGAGTAACTGGAGGCGGTGAGCCGGAGAAGATTATCTATGAGCGTGAACTGGAGTAGTCGAATAGAGAGATTGAGCAGAGCGGTCGGGTGAGGGGTTGGACGGAGAGGTTGAGTGGAGAAATCGAGGCGAGGCTGAGCAGAAAGGAGCAGGAGTAGTAACGAAATGGCAAAGCGGAGGCGACTCGGACGGATTCGACCCGACACATGTCGGGTCTCCCGTGGATAGTCGCCCACCCTCACCCCTTCGTTTCAAGTGGAACTGGGAGAGACGGTGGGCCGGTAGTGTGGCAGCTGGTTCATTTCCACGAACACCAAAGAGAAACGAAGAAGAATGACTAGGATAGACTAGTTTGCAGATATTGTTTTACCTTTACTGTGATAAAGGTTTCCGTCCAAAAGTCACCCCTCCCCACCCTCTCCGTTTCCTCGCTCCACCTGAAACGAAGGGGTGGGGGAGGGCCAACGTCTACTCACCCACTGAGAGTTCCACCCGAAAAGACCGACAACGATTCGGCTACGTACTACAACGACTCGACCGTGGGCTACGACGACCGTCGAGTCCTGGTTGGTCGAACTACCGAAACGAGGTAGAGAAGACCAATTAGCGCGTTCCACCCACACTCTCTGCCGTTCGACCGGAAACCAAGGGGTAGGGGAGGGACGACGCAATGCCTTTCTCTCTTGCACTCGATCGCGGTCGGTTTCGGCCTCGGCTTTCAACCAAACGCTGCTTCACCTCTCAATCGAGCTCTGCCTCGACTCTCGACTGGTTTGGCTTCGGCCTCGGTCTCTTCGACCCGGTACTCCCCCGTCACGACGTCGATTCGACCGCGGTTACACCCGAAACGAGGGGGTTCGACGGCGGGAAATCAGTGCCTGAAATCCAATGTGGGTCTCGTTTTACTCGCCGTTATCGTGCCTTTTGGACGCTCTCCTGGGCATTTCCCTGAGTTGAAACGAAAGAAGAAAGAGTTTAATACCCTGCTGGACCTTTAGTTCTCCTGCATCAACTGGACGCGCTCGCAACTTCTCGACCTCGGCATCCCGGCGCTTTCGGTCGGTTTCGCCGAAATCCGCTCTCGCGTTGCGCGTCTTCCACCTGAAACAGAGGGGTCGGCACGAACGTATGTCAGACGAAAACAGCCAACCGACGGACGACGCGGTCGATGTGAGCCCCGACCGGAGCTTCGACAACGTCGATCTCGACGACGTGGTCTTCGACGACGAGGACGACGACCAAGGGCTCTTCGACGACCTGTTGTCCGGCGAACCGATATTCGAGAACAAGGAGGTCCTCCGGCCGTCCTACACGCCGCACGAGTTACCTCACCGGAAGGACCAGATCAACAACATGGCGACGATTCTGGTCGCCGCGCTCCGCGGGGAAACGCCCTCGAACATCCTGATATACGGCAAGACCGGGACTGGCAAGACGGCGAGCGCGAAGTTCGTCAGCAAGGAACTGGAGAGTACCTCTCAGAAGTACGACGTACCCTGCAACGTCGAGTACATCAACTGCGAGGTGACCGACACCCAGTACCGCGTCCTCGCCCAACTCGCCAACAAGTTCATCGAGAGCAACCGCGAGTGGGTCTCCGACCGCGTCGAGGAACTCGACGCGCTCCGTGAGGAGGCCGCGGCCGACCCCGACCGGCTCGCCGACACCGACTTCGACTCGCCCGAGGCCGTGGACGCGCGCATCGAGGAGTTGGAGGACGACCGCGAGGAGATGGAGTCGGTCCCCATGACCGGGTGGCCGACCGACCGCGTGTACAACACGTTCTTCGAGGCCGTGGACTACGAGGAGCGCGTGGTGGTCATCATGCTCGACGAGATCGACAAGCTGGTCGAGAAGTCGGGCGACGACACTCTCTACAACCTCTCGCGGATGAACTCCGAACTGGAGAACTCCCGAGTATCCATCATCGGCATCAGCAACGACCTGAAGTTCACCGACTTTCTCGACCCGCGAGTCAAGTCCTCGCTCGGCGAAGAGGAGATCGTCTTTCCGCCGTACGACGCCAACCAGTTACGTGACATCCTCCAGCACCGCGCAGAGGTCGCGTTCAAGGCCGACGCGCTGTCGGACGACGTGATCCCGCTCTGTGCCGCCTTCGCCGCACAGGAACACGGCGACGCGCGGCGCGCGTTAGACCTCCTGCGGACCGCGGGCGAACTCGCCGAGCGCGACCAGGCCGAGGGCGTCAACGAGAAGCACGTCCGGAAGGCCCAAGAGAAGATAGAACTCGACCGCGTTGTCGAGGTCGTCCGTACCCTGCCCACCCAGTCGAAACTCGTCCTCTTCTCCATCATCTCGCTGGAGAAGAACGGCGTCCACAACGTCAACACGGGCGAGGTGTACAACATCTACAAGCGCCTCTGCGAGGAGATCGACGCCGACGTGCTGACCCAGCGCCGCGTCACCGACCTCATTAGCGAACTCGACATGCTCGGCATCGTCAACGCGGTGGTCGTCAGCAAGGGCCGCTACGGCCGGACGAAGGAGATCAGCCTCTCGGTACCCATCGACGAGACCGAGGCGGTCCTGATGTCGGACTCCCGACTCGGTGACATCGAGAGCGTCCAGCCGTTCGTGCAGGCCCGGTTCGACAACTGAGCGGTCCCGGCGACTCCTAACTCGTTTTGGTAATTCGGCGAAAAGAGCAGTTCGCAGGCTTCCCGAGAGCTACGCCGCGCCGGAGAACTGGAGGCGGACCCAGCCGAGCCACGGGATGCGGACCTCCGCGGTACCCCGAATCCAACTCGGCTTCACGGGGTCGCTTATCTCCATGCCGTTCGACTGGTCGTAGTAGGGGTTCGCGTCGCCCTTGGTGATGAACCCGGCGTTGGGCGCGGGGCAGTTGGTCAACTGTTCGCAGTTCTCGGCTTGGACGTACTTCTTGTTCGCCTCGTCGTACCAGTTTTCGCCCTTCTCGACCCAGAATCTGGCGCGATGGATTATCGGCGTCGCGTACTCGCTACCGTCGGGTTTGTAGACGATGACGTCACCGTAGCTGTTGAACGTCTTGTATCCCGCCTCCTTTCCAGCTTGGTAGCCGACGACGCCGGTGCCCTGCTGGGCGGCCGCGGGCGCGAGACGACCCTCCTCCATGATGAACACGAGGTCGCCCTTCTCCATGTGTGGCTCCATGCTACCGCTCTCGATGGCGACCATCGGCGGCCAGACGCCGCTGATGGCGAACAGCAGGAGACCGATGGCCAACACGATGCCTGCGCTACTCAACACCTCGCGGACGAACACCACCACTTCGTTGTCGCTGCTGCGGAACCGACGAACGAGCGCGAGCGGGCCGGTGCCCTTCTCGCGCTCGCCGCCGTCGAACCGGGCGTCGCGCTCGGCGCGCGAGCGGTCGGTCCCGGTCGCGGCCGCGTCGTCGGAGCGCCCGCCGGACGAGGAGCGCGGGCCGTCGGCCCGTCCCTCCTCGTCGGAAGAGGGGTCGTCTCGGGAAGAACTCATCGCACCCACCTTACCGTTCCGAGGTTGTCAATTTTCCGGGTCGGGGCCGCGGTCGAACGCGACGGCATGGCCGACGCCGGAACGAACGCCGGGAGTACAGAATCGTCGAAGATGCGACGAGCCACCGCCGACCCGACCCACCCGATTGCTCACCCTGTCGCCGGTTGCCGTACCGTGGTGCGCTCCGCTATCCTTTTGACGAACCCCCGCAATCGAGTGAACGTGCCGCTTGAGACGCCCGCTCGTATCGTCAGCGAACTCACTAGTCGCGGGTACAACGCCGACCGCGAGGCCGTGACGCTCCTCTCAGGGGCCGACGACCCGGACGCTGCGCTCGACGCGGCCGTCGAGCGCGCCCCCGACGACGCGCTGAAAATTTCTGCGGACCACGTCGAGACGGTCCTCGCAGAGTTCGAGCGGGCCGACACCTCTGTTTCGAATGGAAACGAATATGAGAATAACCCAGTGGGGGAGACGAGCCCTCCACAGGAAACGAAGGGGGTTCGCGGGAACAGGAACACCGGCGAAGTCGCGCAGGCGAGTAAAGCGACGGACGCAGGTGGAGTGACGGACGCAGGCGAAGTGACGGACGCGGGCGAATCGACGAACGCGGGCGAATCGACGAACGCGGGCGACGGCGTCGGCGAGAACGTCAGCGACGTTTCGCGGCCCGACGAGTCGATCAGAGACCCCGACTTGGACGAACGGTCGCTCGAAATCGAGGGCGACGTGACCGGTGAGAGTACCGGCACGGGCGAGTACGCCGACTTCGTGTCGGTGTTCCGCGACCGGTTCAAGCGTCTCAGCAAGCAGTTGCGCTCGCGGGTCAACGCGCGGCCGACCACCGCGGTCCAGAAGATGCCCGGCGGCGGCGAGACCGCCATCGTCGGGATGGTCAGCGACATCCGCTCGACCACGAGCGGCCACTGGCTCATCGAGTTGGAAGACACGAGCGGGACCTACCCCTGTCTCGTCATGAAGGACCGGGAGTTCGCCGACGCGGTGGACGAACTCCTCCACGACGAGGTCATCGCGGTCGAGGGCACGCTCTCGGACGACAACGACGACGGCGACGGCATCCTCTTCGTTGACTCGCTGTACTTCCCCGACGTGCCCCGGACCTACCAGCCTTCGACCGCCGACCGCCACGTACAGGCCGCGCTCATCAGCGACGTCCACGTCGGCAGCCAAGAGTTCATGGCCGACGCGTGGTCGCGGTTCGCCGACTGGCTCCACACCGAGGAGGCCGAACACGTCGAGTATCTGCTGGTCGCGGGCGACATGGTGGAGGGCGTCGGCGTCTATCCGAATCAGGACGACGAGTTGGACATCGTGGACATCTACGACCAGTACGAGCAGTTCTCGGAGTACCTGAAGGAGGTGCCCGGCGACCTCGAAATCCTGATGATTCCGGGCAACCACGACGCGGTCCGCCTCGCGGAACCGCAACCCGGTTTCGACGAGGAGCTACGGGACATCATGTCGGTCCACGACGCCCGAATCTCGGGCAATCCCTCGACCGTCACCGTCGAGGGCGTGGACATCCTGATGTACCACGGCGTCTCGCTGGACGAGGTCATCGCGGAACTCCCCGACGACAAAGCGAGCTACGACGACCCCCACAAGGCGATGTACCAACTCCTGAAGAAGCGCCACGTCGCGCCCCAGTTCGGCGGGAAGACCCGTCTCGCGCCCGAGGAGGAGGACTACCTCGTGATGGACACGGTGCCGGACGTGTTCCACACCGGCCACGTCCACAAACTCGGGTGGGGCAAGTACCACAACGTCCTCGCGGTCAACTCCGGGTGCTGGCAGGAACAGACCGCGTTCCAGAAGTCGGTGAACATCGACCCGGACGCCGGGTTCGCGCCAATTCTCGACCTCGACACGCTGGACATGACCGTCCGGCAGTTCAGTTAACCGCTCGTTTCTCGCGCCGGTTCCTGTCTCACGCTCCACCTGAAATGAAGGGGTTCGAGCGTTCGGTCTCCCTACCGACGGACGACGCCGGGCCGTCCCGCACAGATTCAGCGCCGCGCTGAGTCGGCGCGTCCCGACGGTTCGAGGCGGTATTCGAGCGTCTGACCGCCCTCGAACCGCGGGCCGGTCCCGGCCCGTTGGAACCCCGCGGCTTCGACTACCTCTTTGGTCTCGGTCTCGCCCTCGGGGACCAGCGCCTCCACGGCCATCCCCTCCTTCCGGGCGAACCGAACCGGTTCTTCGAGCAGGCGCTCGCGGGCCTCGGGCGTCCCCCGGAGGTAGGTCACGCGGACCGTGCCGGGCATCGCGTCGAACCCGACGAACCCGACGACCGCCGTGCCGTCGGAGTTCGAGTCGTCGGAGTCCGCACCGCCGGCGTTCGCGCTGGCGGAACCCCCGCCGGAACCCTCTCCGCCGGAGTCTTCCCCGTTGGAGTCCCCGCTGGCGTCGCTTCCGTTGGACGAATCGCCGTTTTCGGAGGGTCGTTCGGCGACGCGGACCGTTCGGTCGTGGACCACGTTTCGCATCACCTCGGCGGGGGCGTCGGCGAGTTCGCCGAGAACCTCCCCGTCCTCTTCGACAGCATCTCGCACGCGCATTGTTCACGTATCTGGCGTCTACGAAGTTAAATCCCTTTGGAACCCTCGGGTGGTCGTCGGCGTCGGACGACGCCGGCGACCGCACGCTTCTCCGGACGTCGCTCGACTCGGGGACGCGCAGGTCTTTTTCGCTCGCGCCACCTATTCGTGGGTATGGATACCACGGACGACGCCGAACTCTGCGACTTCTGTCGGCTCCCGTGCCCGACCGACCCGGTTTCGACGGAGTGCGACTCGACCGTCTACGAGTTCTGCACCGAGGCGTGCCGGGACGCGATGGCCGAGAGCGACCGCGTGTTCACGGAGTACCACGGTTTCCGGCGAATCCGGACCGACGTGTCGGGCCTGGACAAGTTCCTCCCGCAGGGGTTCCCCCGGAACTCGTTCGTCCTGATGGCCAACGACGAGGGCGCGCGCGACGACGCGCTCCGGGCCGAACTCGTCTGGCGGGCCTTGGAGCGCGACGAACCCGCCGCCATCGTCACGTTCACCGAACCGCCCATCTCCGTGGTCGAGAGCTTCCTCTCGCTCGACTGGAACGTCCTGCCGTACCTCGAATCGGGCCAACTCCACATCGTGGACTGTTTCACCTATCGGATGGACGACCGGGACCGCGAGCGCATGTTCGAGCGCATGGACGAGTGGAACCGCCACATCTACGACATCACCAAGTCGGTGACCCAGACCGTCCGCGACCCGACCGACGTGAGCGAACTCCACAACAAGATAGACAACTGCCTCGAAGGCCTGTCGATGAGCGACTGCGGCGTCGTCGCTATCGACTCGCTGACCGAATTCGGCACGCTCGTCCAACCCGTGCAGGCGTACAACTTCGTCAAGGACCTCCGGGCCGACATCTGCAAGGGCCGGTTCGTTCCCATCTTCGCGGGCGCGACGTTCACCGTCGAGGAGGGCGAGTTCCCCCACGACCTCGGCTACGCCGTTGACGGCATCGTGGACATGCAGGTCAACGCCAACATCGTCGAGGACACGCTCATCAAGCGCATCCGCATCCGGAAGATGAACGGCGTGCTGGCGATTCCCGAGTGGGTCGCCTACGAGTTCACCGCCGGGAAGGGACTGGTCACGTTCGACCCGCTGGCCGAGATGCGCGAGACCTACGAGGGCGGCGAGCGCGACGACGGCGACCCGCGAGGAGAAGACGACGCGTCGGGAGCGGACGACCCGCGAGCGAGAGACCCCGGAAGCGGGAAGATGGGACTGGGCGAACGCGCCGAGACCAACCAGTGAGGCGACAGCTACGCCAGTGGCAAGCTTCTCAGACATGAAAGCAGTTATCTGGGTGCCAGAGTTAGCTTCCTCCATGCACCAGTCTCGCACTCGGGGGGCTTCTGATTCGCGGGTGATAGTATGCGAGTAGTGGCCAAGTTCGGCGGCACGAGCCTCGGCAGCGGCGACCGAATCAACCGCGCGGCCGACTCGGTCGCCGACGCCGTGGCGCAGGGCCACGAAATCGCGGTGGTCGCCAGCGCGATGGGCAACACCACCGACGAACTGCTGGACGAAATCGAGTTCGAGACCGACGAGGCCGACCGCGCCGAGATCGTCAGCATGGGCGAGCGGACCAGCGTCCGGATGCTGAAGGCCGCGCTCGCGGCCCGCGGCGTCGAGGCCGTCTTCGTGGAACCCGGCAGCGAGCGCTGGCCCGTCTTCACCGACGGGAACGGCGAACTCGACGCCGAGAAGACGAAGGAAGCCGCCGGCAAACTCGCCGCGGAACTGGACGACGTGGTGCCGGTCGTCACGGGCTTCCTCGCCGAGGGCCCGGACGGCGGCGTCACCACGCTCGGACGCGGCGGGTCCGACACGACCGCCGTGATGCTCGGCAACTACATGAGCGCCGACGAGGTGGTCATCGTGACCGACGTCGAGGGCGTCATGACCGGCGACCCTCACGTCGTGGAGGGCGCGCGGAACGTCGGCGAAATCTCGGTGGACGAACTCCGGAACCTCTCGTTCCGCGGGGCCGAGGTCGTCGCGCCCAGCGCGCTCTCGTACAAAGACGAGGGGCTGAACGTCCGCGTCGTCCACTACCAGCACGGCGACCTGCTGGCCGGCGGCACCGACATCATCGGCGAGTTCGAGAGCCTCATCGACATGCGCGAGGAACCGCTGGCCTGCCTGACGGTCGCGGGCCGAGCCATCCGGAACCGGCCGGGCATCCTCCAGGACCTCTCGACCGCCCTCGGCGACAGCGACATCAACGTGGACGCGGTGGCCAGCGGGATGGACTCGGTGACGTTCTACGTGGACGAGACGGTCGCCGAGCGCGCCGAGAACATCCTCCACCGCGAGGTCATCGACGAGGAGTCGCTGTCGAGCGTCACGGTGGACGACGACGTGGCCGTCGTCCGGGTGATGGGCGGCGAACTCCCGAATCAACCCGGCGTCATCCGGAACCTCGTCAACCCCGTCGCGGACGCCCACATCAACATCCACGACCTGATCACGAGCGCGACCAGCGTCGCCGTCTTCGTGGACTGGTCGGACCGCGAGGAGACGCTGGACATCATCCAGGACGAGTTCAGTAACTGACGGTCCACCCGAAACTCGGGGGTCGCCCCGGAACGTTTTTCACCGATTGCGAACAATTCCCGAGCATGCCTGCCGAATCCCGACTCGGCGGAAGCGCTCGCCAGCCACGCCACCAGCGCGCGGGGTTCGGCTTCTTCTTCGCGGCCTGACCGAGCGGCGGACTTCCGGCCGGGCGACGAGCCCGGCGGGAACGAAACCGCTCGCGCGCGGTCGTCGGCCAGCGACGCGGCCGCGCTTCAGAAACGATAAGCGGGCGCACGGACACGTACCGACAACGAGCGACCCAGAGACACGATGAAACTACCCGAATCACAGGTCGCGGTGTTACGAGCCGCGAGCGCGAACGACGCACGGAGTATCGACCGACTGGCCGACGAGACCGGACTCAAACCCGAGACCGTGACCGGCGCGGTCTTCGAGTTGGAGGACGAGGGTCTCGTGACCGTCGAGGAATCGACCGACGAGACCGTGACGCTCACCGACGAAGCCCGCGAGTACCTCGCGGACGGCCTCCCCGAGGTCCGACTCTACGAGGCCGCGCTGGACGCCGGGGCCGACGACGACCCCGCCCAGATGGGTCGAGTCATCGGCCAGTCCGGATTAGAGGGTCCGCAGGTGGACATCGCGCTGTCGAACTACGCCCGGAAGGGGTACGGCACCATCGAGAGCGGCGAGATTACCGCCGACCCCGACGCCGACCCCGAAAGCGACGCCGAGGCCAGCGCCCTCGCCGCGCTCGACGCCGGCGACTCGGTGGCCGGCGCAGACGTGCTGGACCAGTTACAGAGCCGCGGTCTCGCGGAACTCTCCGAGTCCACGGTGCGCTCGGTGACGCTGACCGACGAGGGCGTGACCGCGATGATGGAGGGCGTCGAGACGGCCGAGACGGTCGGCCAGTTGACCCCCGAGATGCTGACCTCCGGCGAGTGGCGCGACGTGGAGTTCGCCGAGTACAACGTCGAGGCCGACGCCGAGCGCATCGACGGCGGGAAGACCCACATCCTGCGCCAGACCGCCAACCGCGTGAAGGACACGCTGGTCGGAATGGGCTTCGAGGAGATGGAAGGCCCGCACGCCGACGCGGAGTTCTGGATCAACGACTGCCTGTTCATGCCCCAGGACCACCCCGCGCGCACTCACTGGGACCAGTTCGCGCTGGAGAACCCCCGCGAAATCGGCAAGTTGCCCGACGACTTGGTTGCGCGCGTCGAGGACGCCCACCGGAACGGCGTCGGCGAGGACGGCGACGGCTACCACTCGCCGTGGACCGAGGAGGTCGCGCGGGGCATCGACCTGCGCGGGCACACGACGTCGCTGTCGATGCGATACCTCTCGGGCCACGAAGTCGGCGAGCTGGAGCCGCCACAGCGGTTCTTCAGCGTCGAGAAGGTGTACCGGAACGACACGCTCGACCCGACCCACCTGCTGGAGTTCTACCAGATAGAGGGCTGGGTGATGGCCGAGGACCTGTCGGTCCGGGACCTGATGGGGACCTTCGAGGAGTTCTACGCGCAGTTCGGCATCACGGACATCGAGTTCAAGCCCCACTACAATCCCTACACCGAGCCGAGCTTCGAGCTGTTCGGGACCCATCCCACGACAGGCGAGATGGTCGAAATCGGGAACTCGGGCATGTTCCGCGAGGAGGTGCTGGAGCCGCTCGGCGTCGAGTGCGACGTGATGGCGTGGGGCCTCGCGCTGGAACGCCTGCTGATGCTGATGTACGGTTTCGAGGACATCCGCGACGTCCACGGGACGCTGTGTGACCTCGACCTGCTCCGCGAGACGGAGGTGCTACACTGATGCCAGTCGTAGACGTGAATCCCGACGAACTCCGGGACTTGACCGGCCACGACGAGAAATCGGACGACGAACTCATCGACGACATGTTCGCCCTCGGACTCGAATTCGAGGGTCGGACCGAGGAGGGCGACCTCCAACTCGAGTTCGCGCCCGACCGACTCGACCGCCTCTCGGTCGAGGGCGTCGCGCGCTCGCTCCGCTACCAGTACGGCGACGACCGGGGGGTCTACGTCCCCGGCACCAACGACGCCGACTGGACCATCGAGGTCGAGGAGTCGGTGCCCGACGAACGGCCCTACGTCACCGGCGCGGTGATTCGGGACGTGGACCTGGACGAGGACGCGCTCGATTCGCTCATCCAGTTGCAGGAGAAACTCCACGCGACGATGGGCCGCAAGCGCGCGAAGGGCGCTATCGGCATCCACGACCTGACGATGCTGAAGGGACAGGCCGCGACCGCGGAGGGCCAGACCGAGGCGGGCAACTCCATCGTCTACCGGGGTATCGAGCCCGACGGCGACCGGTTCGTCCCGCTCGACTCGGACGCCGAGATGACGCCCGACGAAGTGCTGCGCTCGCATCCGACCGGCGAGACGTACGCCGACCTCGTGGCGGAGTACGACCGGTACCCCGCCATCTACGACGACATCGGGCTGTTCTCGTTCCCGCCGGTCATCAACGGCCGCCGGACCGAGGTCTCGACCGACTCGCGGGACCTGTTCGTGGAACTGACGGGCACCGACCAGTGGACCATCGACCACATGTGCAACGTCATCTGCTACGCGCTCGACGCCCGCGGCGCGAAGGTCGAAGAGGTCCGAGTCAGTTACCCGGACCGCGAATTGGTGCGCCCCGACTTCGAGGTCCGCGAGAAGACCGTGACCCACGAGCGCATCGAGAGCATGCTCGGCATCGACCTCAGCGCCGAGACCGTCGTGGACCTGCTGGAGCGGTCGGGCCTCGACGCCGCGACCGAGGAGGTCGGCGACGACGAACTGGCCTACGAGGTCGAGATTCCGCCCTACCGCGTGGACGTGCTTCACCCCCTCGACGTGGTTGACGACGTGGGCCGGGCCTACGGCTTCAACGACCTCGAACCGCGCTACCCCGACGTGGGGACGGTCGGCGGCCGCCACGACCGGTCGAAACTCGAAGACGCCGCCCGCGAGGCGCTGGTCGGACTCGGCTTCGAGGACCTGCTCAACTTCCACATGATCAGCGAGGAGGAGAACTTCGACCGGATGCAGGTGTCGCCGGACGACGACGTGCTGGGTGCGGCCGACCCCGCGACCATCCTCGAACCCTACAGCGAGGACTACACCATGCTCCGGACGTGGGCGCTCCCCTCGATGCTGATGGTACTGGAGAACAACACTCACCGGGGGTATCCGCAGGACCTCGCCGAAATCGGCCTCGCGGCCCGCGTGGACGAGCGCGAGAACACCGGCGTCGCCGAGCGCCGAACGGTCGCCGGAGTCCTCGCGCGCCACGACGCCTCCTACGAGGACGCCAAGGCTCGGCTACAGGCCATCGCCCGCAACTTCGACAAGGACCTCGAAACCCCGGCGACCGACCACCCGACGTTCATCGACGGTCGCGCGGCCGCGATCGTGCTGGACGGGGAGACGGTCGGGGTCGTCGGCGAGATTCACCCCGCGGTGCTGGTCGAACACGACCTCGAACTGCCGGTCGCGGCGTTCGAGCTCCGACTCGACGCGCTAGAATAGCCCCCGTCGCTCCGATTTTCGTCTCGACCGTTTACTCCAAGTCCGCGCCCACGGCGTCTTCCACCGAGTCGAAGCCGTCGCGTTCCAGCAGTTCGAGCAGGCCCTCGTTGATGTCGCGGGCGATGGAGGGGCCGCGGTAGACCAGCCCGGTGTAGAGTTGCACCACGCGTGCGCCCGCGCGTATCTTTCCGTAGGCGTCCTCGGCGGTGAAGACGCCGCCGACCCCGACGACCGGCACGTCCACGCGCTCGGCGACGAACCGAACCATCTCGGTGGCCTGCGACTCGATGGGTTTGCCCGACAGCCCGCCTTCCTCGGCACGGTTGTGACTCCGGAGCGTGTCGGGTCGGTCGGTCGTCGTGTTCGTGGCGATGACGCCGTCGAGACCGAGTTCGTTCACGAGGTCGAGCGCGTCCTCGACTGCGGGGTCCGGGAGGTCCGGCGAGAGTTTGACGAGTAGCGGACTCGCGCCCGCGTCGAGCAGTTCGGTGAGGATGGCTTCCATCGAGTCGCGGTTCTGGAGGTCGCGGAACCCCTCGGAGTTGGGACAGGAGACGTTGACGACGAAGAAGTCGCCGCCCTCCGCGACGCGCTCGTAGGTGGAGCGGTAGTCCGCGGGGGCGTCGTCGATGGCGACGTGTTCGGTCTTGGCGAGATTGACGCCGACGGGAACGTCCACGTCGGTGGCCGCGAGGCGTTCACCGACCGCGTCCGCGCCCTCGTTGTTCAGCCCCATGCGGTTGACGATACCTTCGTCCTCGCGCAGGCGGAACATCCGCGGACGGGCGTTGCCCGACTGGGGGTCGGCGGTGACGCCACCGACTTCGACGGCCCCGAATCCGAGGCTCGCCAGTGTCGCGGGAACCTCGGCGTTCTTGTCGAACCCGGCCGCGACGCCCACGGGGTTCGGGAACGTCCGGTCGAACGCTTCGACTCGCAGTCGGTCATCGTTGACGGCGTATCGCGCTCGGAGCGCGTCGATGACAGGCGTCCCCTGCACGGCGTTCATCCCCGCGTGGACCACACCGTGGGCCGTCTCCGGGGGGAGACCGAACAGAAGCGGTTTCACCAACTGGTAGGCGTTCATCGTACGTCTACCCAGACTCCGGTGGCAAAAGTCTCTCGTTCCAACTTAGAATTCGTGCTCGACCTCGTCTTTGTCGGCCTTCTGGATGATGATTTTGTCTTCCCTGACGCGCACGAACACCTCGTCGCCGATGTCCATGCCGGCGACGGCGAGTTCGTCCTCGTGCAGGTTGATGTGGACGTTGTGGTACTCGCCGTCCTCGCCTTTCGCGCCACTCGGGCTGAGCTTCTTTTTCCGTACCATCGCGGTATCGTACGCCTACGTTCGCCCCAGATTATACTTAAGTGTTTTCTACCGACCGACCCCGTTTCCTCACACGCTGGGACGTCATCAACTAACTTACACTCTGGGATTCGATGCGCGTCAACGCACGAGAAAGCGCCCGACGGCGCTAACGTGATATATAAGCCTTACGATGGGAACGGCTCATATCGGCGATATATTTATAGTGGGTCCTGTGCTGGGTTGTCATGGAGGAGAAAACCATGGTACGTGAAGACGGTAAACGGAATTTCGCGCTTCGAGAAACCGGCGGTGACGAGAGTAGTGTCTTCTCAGGAAACACTCCGCGACAGGCGGCCCTGAAGGCCGCCCGTCGTCTCGACCCAGCGTCGTCCGAAGACGCGGCCGACCGGACAGAGATTCGACTCCGAGAGAAAGGCACCGACAAAGTCCACATCTACGAAGGATGGGCGTGGCACGAGTCGGCCCCCGACGACAAACCCGACTGGATGCCGAACGAGATCACCGAGGCCAACGTCTCGAAACAGGGTATCGAGCACCTCGATGAGTAGCGCGGTCGGGAACAATTTTCCACCCGTTTTCTGGCTTTTCGACCAGTTACTTCTCTTTCGCACACGCGCGCTATGTACAAATTCCCCACGAACAGATTCCTCTCGTCGCTGTTTCTACACCCGCATGTACGAGTACCACTCGAGGAACGACGCACACGACGCATAGGACGACCAGCTCGTTCTCCTCCCGCACGACACCTCGTTCAGTAAGCCGAGGTTTCTCGCCAGCCGTAACGGAGTCAAATCGCCCGACGTGAGTGGCACGTCATCGCACATCGAAGCCGTCCCGGTTCGACGGTCTTAAGTGTAACCCGGCCATTCGTTTGAATGCGAACGAGGTCCGGTGGTTTGGGCCTCCGGGAAACGGCGAAAACCGACGCCTTTTTAAGGTGTCTATGTCGCTTCTCGAAATCGAATCCAATCCGCAGCCCTTTAGTGTACTGGGGGACTTGGATTGAGTGGACGCGGCGTCCTGCGATTACGGGCGTCCGCTACACACTCAATCCGACGCCCTTAAGTGTAACAGGGTACTCGGATTGGATGTGACGAGCCTTCGGGGGTCTTCCCACCGAAGGACGCACGCGCGGTTCGATGCCCTTATCCGATACGGGTACCTCGAACCCAATGCGACGAAAGACTCGATGCGATTTGCGAAGCGTTCAACTCGTTTCGCAGTCTCGGACTCGACGAGCTTCGATGGGTTTAAGACCAATCGAAACCAACGTTCGGGTCCGAAGGAAATGAGGATTCCACCCCTGCGGTCCGCCGTACACGATGGAATCTGATGTTAGCCCTGGCAGTTCGGTGACACCCGACCAACGATACGGTTTGGGGTCGTCGAACTGACGGACCATTAGAAGATAGACACGATACATGTGTCTCCGCCAGAAACCCACCGAGCCATTACGCGCTCGGCAACCATTCCGGTTGATCCTGCCGGAGGCCATTGCTATCGGAGTCCGATTTAGCCATGCTAGTCGCACGGGTTTAGACCCGTGGCAGATAGCTCAGTAACACGTGGCCAAACTGCCCTATGGATCGAGATAACCTCGGGAAACTGAGGCTAATCTCGAACAAGGTTTCCACTCTGGAGTGAGGGAAACTGGAAACGTTCCGGCGCCATAGGATGTGGCTGCGGCCGATTAGGTAGACGGTGGGGTAACGGCCCACCGTGCCGATAATCGGTACGGGTTGTGAGAGCAAGAGCCCGGAGACGGAATCTGAGACAAGATTCCGGGCCCTACGGGGCGCAGCAGGCGCGAAAACTTTACACTGCACGACAGTGCGATAAGGGGACTCCGAGTGCGAGGGCATATAGTCCTCGCTTTTGTACACCGTAAGGTGGTGTACGAATAAGGACTGGGCAAGACCGGTGCCAGCCGCCGCGGTAATACCGGCAGTCCGAGTGATGGCCGCTATTATTGGGCCTAAAGCGTCCGTAGCCAGCCAGACAGGTCCGTCGGGAAATCCACTCGCTCAACGAGTGGGCGTCCGGCGGAAACCAGCTGGCTTGGGGCCGGAAGATCCGAGGGGTACGTCCGGGGTAGGAGTGAAATCCCGTAATCCTGGACGGACCACCGGTGGCGAAAGCGCCTCGGAAAGACGGACCCGACGGTGAGGGACGAAAGCTAGGGTCACGAACCGGATTAGATACCCGGGTAGTCCTAGCTGTAAACGATGCTCGCTAAGTATGGCACACACTACGAGTGTGTGCTGTGCTGTAGTGAAGACGAGAAGCGAGCCGCCTGGGAAGTACGTCCGCAAGGATGAAACTTAAAGGAATTGGCGGGGGAGCACTACAACCGGAGGAGCCTGCGGTTTAATTGGACTCAACGCCGGACATCTCACCAGCTCCGACTGCAGTAACGACGGTCAGTATGATGAGCTTACCCGAGCTGCAGAGAGGAGGTGCATGGCCGCCGTCAGCTCGTACCGTGAGGCATCCTGTTAAGTCAGGCAACGAGCGAGACCCGCATCTCTAATTGCCAGCAATACCCTCGAGGTAGTTGGGTACATTAGGGAGACCGCCACGGCTAACGTGGAGGAAGGAACGGGCAACGGTAGGTCAGCATGCCCCGAATGAGCTGGGCTACACGCGGGCTACAATGGCCGAGACAACGGGTACCAACCCCGAAAGAGGACGGCAATCTCTCAAACTCGGTCGTAGTTCGGATTGAGGGCTGAAATTCGCCCTCATGAAGCTGGATTCGGTAGTAATCGCGCTTCAGAAGAGCGCGGTGAATACGTCCCTGCTCCTTGCACACACCGCCCGTCAAAGCACCCGAGTGAGGTCCGGATGAGGCCATCCACGATGGTCGAATCTGGGCTTCGCAAGGGGGCTTAAGTCGTAACAAGGTAGCCGTAGGGGAATCTGCGGCTGGATCACCTCCTAACGCACGGGACCCACCCGCCGCGGTGGGCCCACACCCGTCTATCCACACCCGGATAGACACATACGCGAGGGTTCCTCGACGACCTCGACCATTTCGATGGTCGGGCACCTTTGAACTGCCAGGGCTGACGTTCATCCCCTCCTCAGACGAGGAGGTGGGCCCATAGCTCAGTGGTAGAGTGCCTCCTTTGCAAGGAGGATGCCCTGGGTTCAAATCCCAGTGGGTCCATGTCGTGGTGCGAATCGAACCGTGTCCCTTAAGTGGGAGACGGAACAACGATTCAATCCACACTAACCGATGCACTACACCGTGAAAGCGCGTGTAGGAAGGGTTCGACGCACGCTCCTATACCACCTATAGGACGTGACGATGACGACCGTATGTACGTGCAATCCAGGCGTCCACTGGATCCGATTGCGATGCAGTCAACTCCGGGTCACAGTGCGACCAACAACGATTACCAACAGCGTGGCTACTGTGCCAGCTGGTGGATGGCTCGGCTCGAGCGCCGACGACGGACGTGCCAAGCTGCGATAAGCCCGAGGAAGCCGCACGGAGGCGAAGAACTCGGGATCTCCGAATGGGAATCCCCACAGCAATTGCCTTGCGCAATAGGGAACGTCGAGAATTGAAACATCTTAGTATCGACAGGAAAAGAAATCGCAAGAGATGTCGTAAGTAACTGCGAGTGAAACCGACACAGTCCAAACCGAAGCCCTCACGGGCAATGTGGTGTCCGGACTGACACTCAGCACCCGACCACTCAAATGAAGTCTTCTGGAACGGAGCGCGATACAGGGTGAAAGCCCCGTAATTTGAGTCACTACGGTGTGCGTCAGCTCCAGAGTAACAGGGATTGGAAATTCCTTGTGAATATCGCGGGCATCGACCGCGAAGACTAAACACGACTCGAGACCGATAGCGAACAAGTAGCGTGAGCGAACACTGAAAAGCACCCCACAACGGGAGGTGCAATAGAGCCTGAAATCAGTTGGCGATCGAGCGATGAGGCTCGAAAGGCCCTGCAACAAACGACACGAGTGCAAACTCGCAGTAGGACTTGCAGGGAGCCGGTGTCTCATCGTACGTTTTGAAAAACGAACCAAGGAGTGTGTCTGATTGACGAGTCTAACCGGTTCATCCGGGAAGGCATAGGGAAACCAACATGGCCGCAGCACTATGTGCGAGGGCCGCCGTCTTCAAGGGCGGGGAGTCAACCGGACACGACCCGAAACCAGATGATCTACGCGTGGGCAAGGTGAAGCGTGCCGAAAGGCACGTGGAGGCCTGTTAGGGATGGTGTCCTACAATACCCTCCCGTGACCTACGTGTAGGGGTGAAAGGCCCATCGAATCTGGCAACAGCTGGTTCCAACCGAAACATGTCGAAGCATGACCTCTGCCGAGGTAGTTCGTGAGGTAGAGCGACCGATTAGGGGAACCAACTCCGAGAGGAGTTGGTCCCCTTGTCAAACTCCAAACTTACGAACGCCGTCGACGCAGGGAATCCGGTGTGCGGGGTAAGCCTGTGCACCAGGAGGGGAACAACCCAGAGTCGGGTTAAGGTCCCAAAGTGTAGACTAAGTGCAATCTGAAGGTGGTCTCAAGCCCTAGACAGCCGGGAGGTGAGCTTAGAAGCAGCTACCCTCTAAGAAAAGCGTAACAGCTTACCGGCCGAGGTTTGAGGCGCCCAAAATGATCGGGGCTCAAGTCTACCACCGAGACCTGACCACACCACTAACATGGTGACTGAGTAGGTTGGCATTCTGTTTGGATGGAAGCTCGGGCGAGAGCTCGCGTGGACCGAACAGGAACGAAAATCTTGGTCATAGTAGCAGCGTTAGTCGGGTTAGAACCCCGACGGCCTTACGAGCAAGGGTTCCTCGGCAATGCTGATCAGCCGAGGGTTAGCCGGTCCTAAGTCTCACCGCAACTCGAATGAGACAACAGGGAAACAGGTTAATACTCCTGTGCCATTATGCAGTGAAACCAACGCCTTGGGAACCGTCAAGCCGGGCTTTCGCCCGGTCGAATCCGGGAACTTCGTGGAAGCCGTAACGGCACGAAGCGAACGAAGCCGGAAACAGCGAAAGTTGCTACCTAGGGCCCGTGAAAAGGGAGCATAGCGTCCGTACCGAGATCCGACACAGGTGCTCTGGCGGCGAAAGCCAAGGCCTGTCGGGAGCAACCGACGTTAGGGAATTCGGCAAGTTAGTCCCGTAAGTTCGCGATAAGGGATGCCTGCTCCGGATAGGAGCAGGTCGCAGTGACTCGGACGCTCCGACTGTCTAGTAACAACATAGGTGACCGCAAATCCGCAAGGACTCGTACGGTCACTGAATCCTGCCCAGTGCAGGTATCTGAACACCCGGTACAACGGGGCGAAGGACCTGTTAACGGCGGGGGTAACTATGACCCTCTTAAGGTAGCGTAGTACCTTGCCGCTTCAGTAGCGGCTTGCATGAATGGATCAACGAGAGCGTCACTGTCCCAACGTTGGGCCCGGTGAACTGTACGTTCCAGTGCGGAGTCTGGAGACCCCCAAGGGGAAGCGAAGACCCTATAGAGCTTTACTGCAGGCTGTCGCTGGGACACGGTCGCTGATGTGCAGCATAGGTAGGAGCCATTACACAGGTACCCGCGCTAGCGGGCCACCGAGGCAGCATTGAAATACTACCCGTCAGTGACTGTGACCCTCACTCCGGGAGGAAGACACCGGTAGCCGGGCAGTTTGACTGGGGCGGTACACGCTCGAAAAGATATCGAGCGTGCCCCAAGATTTCCTCATCCGCGTCAGAAACGCGGAACAGAGCGCAAGAGCAAAAGGAAGTCTGACAGTGTCCTCCACAACGAGGGACGCTGACGCGAAAGCGTGGTCTAGCGAACCTATCAGCCTGCTTGATGCGGGCGATAGATGACAGAAAAGCTACCTTAGGGATAACAGAGTCGTCACTCGCAAGAGCACATATCGACCGAGTGGCTTGCTACCTCGATGTCGGTTCCCTCCATCCTGCCCGTGCAGAAGCGGGCAAGGGTGAGGTTGTTCGCCTATTAAAGGAGGTCGTGAGCTGGGTTTAGACCGTCGTGAGACAGGTCGGCTGCTATCTATTGGGGGTGTTACGGTATCTGACGGGAACAATCGTATAGTACGAGAGGAACTACGATTGGATGCCACTGGTGTACCGGTCGTCCGAAAGGGCGCGTGCCGGGCAGCCACGCATCACGGGGTAAGAGCTGAACGCATCTAAGCTCGAAACCCACCTGGAAAAGAGATACCACCGAGACCACTCGTAGAAGACGAGTTCAATAGGCTCGGGATGTACGCGCCGAGGCAACGAGGCGTTCAGTCCGCGAGTACTAACAGGTCGAGCCACACACTCATCACATTGCCGCACTGCACCCGAAAGTGATTGCATCACAATCGGGTCCAGGCGTAAACTGGATTGCACACACTACATACGGTCAATCGTCGAACCACCGACACTGGCGTAGTAATCGCGGTTCGATTCCGCGAGTCGGCGTTAAGGCGGCCACAGCGGCGGGGCGACACCCGTACCCATCCCGAACACGGAAGTTAAGCCCGCCTGCGTTGTGGGGAGTACTGGAGTGCGCGAGCCTCTGGGAAATCCACTTCGCCGCCTCCCACTCATACACAAACCCCCGACTGCAGCATGATGCTGCGGCCGGGGGTTTCCTCATTTCGAACGCACACTCTACGATTCCCGGCAAGCCACGGCACCCGGCGACACGCCCGGCTCCCAGCCACTATCGCTGCGGACCGCTATATTTAAGCGCGCCGAGCGAATATCAGAAGATAGCGCCAAGGTGGCAGAGTCCGGCCGAACGCAGCGGCCTGCAGAGCCGCCCATCGCCGGTTCAAATCCGGCCCTTGGCTTCCATCGTTCTACGCCTCGGGTGCCCTCGCGCGGCTTCGCCGCGCTTCGGCACCTCTCGGCGGTAATCCGTATCGAAGAGACGAACAGTCACTCAGCGAGGCCGCTCCGCGGCCTCGCTTCGTTCGCGTTCTGAACGCCGTAACCGCCTACTGCACAGCGTCAGCGCCGCCCATTAGTCGCGTCGTTCGTCGAGCACGGGAATTTCCGCGATTCGTTCCGCGGAAAGGTCGTCCCGGAACACGCCGCTCGGCCGCTCGAACTCGGTGTCGGTCCGAAACGTCTCCGTCGGCGTCACCACGAGGTCCATCGGTACGTCGTGGGCTTCGACCGTCACCTCGTCCGCGACGACCTGCGAGTCGTGGACCGTGGTCGCGATCGGCGTCTCCGCCCCGACCAGGTCCAACTCCCGCAGGACCGCGTATTCGAGGTCGCTGTACCCTTCGCCCTTCCCGACCCGCGCGCCCGCCGCGGTGACCGCGACGCTCCCCGACACCACGAGATCGATGGCGGCCACCTCCTCGGGCGCGACCTGCTGTGCGTAGGACTCGACGTGCGAGATGGTCGGGGCGCTGTCGTACTCGTCGGGTGGAATCGCCGCGGGATCGAGTTCGTAGAACGGCTTCTCGTCGCGGAGTCGCGGCACGGCCATGTAGACGGTCTTGCCCTCCCGGAGCGCGCGCCGCCGGACGGGAAGTTGCGGCGCGTCGGGGTTGGCCTTGATTGCGTCTGCGGCTTCCCACTCGTCGGTTTCGGCGAGTCGGTCGGCGGCGTCGTCGCCCCCGGCGAAGTTCGGGATGCGGTCGTGGGGCGGAAAGGGGAACCGAGCGATGCCCTCGGCTTCGAGGTGGTCCCAGATTCGCTCGCGCAGGTCCTGTTTGTCCATACCGGAAGGCGGACCCCGGCGAACGAAAAACCACCTACTGTACTTCCGAACTCGACGCCCGATTCAGCATGTACACGGCGAACGCGCCCAGAACCAAATCGAGACCGACCAGCACGCCCACGTTCGGAAGAATAGTCTGCCAGACCCACCCGTCGATGACCAACGTACGGGCGGCGTTCACGCCGTAGGTCACGGGGTTGAAGTCGCTAATTATCTGAATCCAGTCGGGCAGGAGTTCGACCGGGAGGAACGCCGAGGAGACGAACAACAGCGGGAACTGGAGGATGTTCGCGCCGATGATGGTCGATTCCTGGTCGCGGGTCACCAGCGCGACGACGTTCGAGAACGCGGTGAACCACCCGGCGAACACGATGCCGACGACGACGATGGCGAGCGCGCCGCCGATGCCGGTAACGACGTTCGCGCCGAGCAGGACCCCGAGTCCGAGGATGATGAGAATTTGGACCGTGATGCGGAGCATCTCCGCCAAGGTCTTCCCGAGGAACACCGCGGCGCGGTTCATCGGACTCACCAGCACTTTCTCGAACATCCCCTCCTCGATGTCGTTGACCAGTCCGATGCCAGACGTCGCCGCCGCGACCAGCGACACCTGTATCACGATGGCCGGGAGCAGGAAGCTCTCGTAGGTGATGGTCGCCCCGCCGCGACTGATGGCTCCGGTGGCGACCCGCCCGAAGACCTGCGTGAAGAGGACGAGGAAGACCACCGGCTGAATCAGCGAGGCAGTCAGCACGAAGGGGTTGCGAACCGCCTTCAGGTTCCAACGCTTGAAGTTGACCCACACGTCGGTCCCGAACCCGCGTTCGCCGCCGCCGGTCTCGCCCGGCGCGATGGTCGGTCCCGCGGTCCCCTCGTCGGTCTCGGTACTCATCGCACCACCTCCGCGTCAACCGCGGCGTCGTCGGCCGACTCCGCTAACTCCTCGCCCGTGATGGCGAGGAATACGTCGTCGAGCGTCGGCGCGCGCACGTTGAACCCGGTGACGGTCAGCCCCTCGTCGCGGAGCGCCACGAGTAGGTCGGTGCCGTAGGTCCGGGCGTTGCGCGCGGTGACGGTCAGCCCCTCCTCGGTGACTTCGACGCTGGCCTCGTCGAAGACGCCCGACGACCGAGCGACGGCGGCCGCGCGTTCGCGCGCGGCCTCGCCGCCGTCGATTTCGATGTCGAGGAGTTCGCCGCCGACCTGTCGCTTCAACTCGGCGGGCGACCCCGTGGCGACGATTTCGCCGTCGAGGATGACCGCGATGCGGTCGCAGAGCTGGTCGGCTTCCTCCAGATACTGCGTCGTGAGGAAGATGGTCGTGCCCTGCTCGTTGATGCGCCGGAAGTACTCCCAGAGCCGATTTCTGGCCTTGGGGTCGAGTCCGGTGGTCGGTTCGTCCAGAAACACCAGCGGTGGCCGGTGGACCAGCGCGGTCGCGGCGTCGAGCCGTTTCTTCATCCCGCCCGAGAAGTCGTCGGCGCGCTTGTCGGCCACGTCCGCGAGGTCGGCGAGTTCGAGCAGTTCCTCGATGCGCTCGGCGCGCTCGCTCCGGGGGACACCGTAGGCCTCGCACGCGAACCGGACGTTCTCGCGGGCGGTGAGTTCCGTGTCCACGCTGGTCTCTTGGGCCATGTACCCGATGGACTCGCGTACCGACTGGGCCTGCTCGCGCACGTCGAACCCGTTGACCCGAACCTCGCCGCCGGTCGGTTTCAACAGGGTCGCCAGCATCTTGATGGTGGTCGTCTTGCCCGCGCCGTTCGGCCCGAGGAAGCCGAAGAACTCGCCCTCGGGAACCGTGAGGTCCACGCTCCGTACGGCCTCGGTTCCGTCGCTGTACGTCAGCGAGACGTCGCTCGCGGCTATCGCGTCCCTCGACTCGGTGGCTGTCTCCGTGTCCATAGTTCTCCTCGGTGTCGAGAGTCGGTCGGCCGACTCCGCGCACCACTCGTCATCCCATAGGAACGCGAGGAAAATATACGTGGGCGTCGAAGAGTCCGTCCTCGCAAATCAGGGCCGTTCGACCGCGACCGACTCGCCGCGCTCGGCGCTCTCGTACAGTGCGTCGATGGTGGCCGTGTTCCGGACCGCTTCGTCGGCGTCGGTCCGGGGTTGTTCGCCCGATTCGACGCACGCCGCGAAGCGTTCGACCTCCAGTCGGTACTGGTCGGTCGGGTCGAACGTCTCGACCGCGCGGCGACCGTCCACCTCGTACTCGAGTTCGACGCCCTCGTCGCCGCGCGGGACGAACGCCTCGCGCGCTTCGAGCCAGCCGCCTTCGGTCTCGACGCGGTACCACTGCGCGTCGTCGGTCTCGAACCCGCAGGAGATTTCGGCGGTCGCGCCGCCGTCGTACTCCAGCACGCCCGCCAGCTTCGTGTCCACGCCGTGGTCGCCCGCGTCGTGGGTCGTCGCGTACGCGCGGTCGGGCTCTCCGAGGAAGAGGCGGGCCGAGCTGACCGCGTAACAGCCCACGTCCATCAGGCTCCCGCCCGCGAGGTCCGGGTCGAGGCGGACGTTCTCGGGGTCGTCCATGGGGAACTGGAAGCCGGCTTTCACCGACCGGACCTCGCCCAACTCCTCGCGGACGAGTTCGGCGGCGCGCTCGGTTCTGGGGTGATAGCGGTACATGAACGCCTCCATCAGGGTGACGCCCCGGTCCGCGCAGTAGTCGCCGACTTCGCGGGCCTCCTCGGCATCGACCGCGAGCGGTTTCTCGCAGAGGACGTGCAGGCCGGCGTCGGCGGCTCGCTTCGTCCACTCGGCGTGGAGCGCGTTCGGAAGCGGGTTGTACACCGCGTCCAACTCGTCGTCCGCGAGCAGTTCCTCGTAGGAGCCGTAGGCCCGCGGAATTCCGAACTCGTCGGCGAACGCGTCCGCCGACGCCGCGTCGCGCGACGCGACCGCGAGGAGGTCGTGGTCGGTGTTCCGAATCGCGGGGACGACCGCCGCGCGTCCGATGTTGGCCGTGCTGAGGACGCCGAAGTTCATGCTCGACACGTCGTCCGCCCGCCGGAAAAAATCACACCTCGACCGTCCGCGAGACCCACCCCGTCGCCCCGCTCGGGAAGGGTTGGGCGAACTCCTCGGGTTGCAGGTTCCCCTCGCCGTCCGTCGCGCGGACGACCACCTCGTGGTCGCCCGGCTCGGCGTCCCACGCGTAGCGCCACTGTCGCCACACGTCCTCGCCCGCCAGCGGTTTCGAGAGGTCCGCGTCCGCCCACGTCTCGCCCCCGTCGGTCGAGACCTCCACTTTCCGGATTCCTCGCGTGCCCGCGTAGGCGTGGCCCGCCACTTCGATTCGCTCGGCCGTTGGCGATTCCGCCGACTCGTCGGCGGAATCGCCGGGCGTATCGTCGCTTGCGTCGTCCGGTCGGTTCACGGCGTGGAGTTTGGCGACGGTGTTGACCGGCCCGGTGCCGTGCCAGCCGCGCTTCTCCCAGTAGCCCTGATGTTCCTCGTCCAACACCTCGATTTCGGAGACCCACTTGACGTTTATCTCGCCCCAGTGGCCCGGTACGAGGAGCCTCACGGGGTAGCCGTGCCCGCGGGGGAGTCGCCGCCCGTTCATCCCGACGGCGAGGAACGACTCTTCGAGCGCACCGAGCGGGAACTCCTGATAGTAGCCGTCCACGGCCCGAACCAGCACGCAGCAGGCCCCGGAGCCGCGTGGAGTCGCCTCGTCGAGCAGGTCGCGCACGGGCACGCCGGTCCAGACCGCGGTGTCCATCTTCCGCCCGTTGAGCGCCTCGCCGACGCACCGCAGCGTGACGAACCGGTTTTCGACGGTCGTCGCGGTCAACTCCTCGAAATCGAGCGTCAGGCTCGTTTCGACTTCGCCCGTCACCGAGAGGTCCCACTTGCCGTCGCTCGGGTTCGGGTTCACGTTGTTCACGTCCACCTCGTAGAACTCGTCGGTCGGCGTCACGAGTCCCGACAGCCCCGAGACGCCGAGCGACCGCTCGGTTGCGCGAGCGAGCATGTCGTCGGCCTCGCGCTGAACCGCCTCGCTCGTCACGTCCGCGACGGGGCCGGGTTCGACGCCCGTGATGTCCGCGCCGCGGTACGCCGAGAACCCCGCGAACCCGGCGACCGCGCCGAGCGCGGCGAGCACCTTCCGTCGGGAGGTCGAGACGCGCGAACGGCGACCGTCGCGGCCGACCGCCCACCCGCGTTCGCCGACCGCGAGGACCGCGGCCACCGGTCCCGCGACGGCGAGCGACGCCTTCGGTGCGCCGGTCGCCGCGATGGTGAGAAGCCAACTCGCCACGCCGCCGGCCGCGACCGACGTGTAGGGGACTTCCGAGCGACCGCCGACTCGGACCGCGCCGAACGCGACGCCGGCGAGGATGCCCGCGGTGAGCGCCAGCGCGACGCCCAACGCGAGGCGGTGGCCCCAGTCGCCGAGACCGCGAATCGCGGCCGTCGTCACGACGCCGGGCGTGAAGTCCACGACGAGCGCGGCCACCGGCGCGACGACGAACTCGGGCGTCCGCCCCGCGACGGCGAACGACCCTGCGACTCCACAGACGCCGGCGCTCGCGGCCGTCGCGGTCTCCGCGTGCGAAACGTTCACGTCCGCAGTTATCGGCGGACGGACATAGCAGTTGGGTCGCAGACCGACCTCGTTGGTGGTCGAGGCGGGGATTCGCGCCGACCCGATTCCTAAAATATCGGAGCTAAGAGCGGTCGAAAGTAACAAAAGCCAATGATTAAACCGCACGCGCTAAAACATCGAGATATGCAACGACGAGCCGCGACGGTGTACGGCGTCCTCTTTCTCGTCATCGCCGCTGGGTCCTACTCGCTCATCGGCGTCGCCCAAGAGCCGGGCATCGACCTGGAAGGGGAGACCTACACCGAGAACGACACGCTGACCGTCGGCGGACTGGAGTACACGGTCGCCTCGGTCGGCGACGGAGAGGGAACGCTGGAACGGGTCAACCAGTCGGCGCGCTACACCGCGACGTGGGCGAACAACACGACCGCGCAGCTAGACAACACGACCTATCGGGTCCTCATCCCGAACCGGACCGACCCCAGTCAGTTCACCCTCCGCGAGGAGTTCAACCTGAGCGAGAACGTCTCGACCGTCACGCAGGGCGGCACGGAGTACGTCGTCGTCAACCGGAGCGACGGCAATCGCTCGCTCGTGCCGGTCGACGAGTACAAGCGCCAGCAGTTCGGCGAACCCGAGACGCGCCAGTTCTCCGAGGGCCAGACCTTCCAGCTCGCGGGCAACCAGACCACCGTCTCGAACGTCACCAGAGAGGAGGCGCTCCTGACGTGGACCGCACCCCGGACGGTCTCGACCTCGTTCGCCGAGGGCGAGAACGTCACGCTCGGTCCTGCGGACGGCGGCCAGCAGTTCGTCGCGCACTTCCCCGCGAACGATACCGTCCAACTCTCGCCCAACCCACCCGAGTATCAGTCGCAGGTCAGCGAGATCAACCACTTCAACGAGCGCATCGCGGGACTCTGGGGCATCACCATCCTCAGCGTCCTGACGGTCGTCCTGCTGTTCGGTCTCGCCTTCCTGCCGAACAAGTAGTCCCGCACCCGATTCGGTTCGATTTTTCGCCGTCGCGTAGTCGAGAAGGAGCGTTACTTGCGCGCCAGCCACGCCAGCCCCGCGCCGACGACGATGGCGGCGACTGCGCCGAGTCCCTGTCCGACCATCAGGAGCGCGCCGCCGGACTTGTGGGCCCACGGCGTGCCGGCGATGGTCGCGATACCGATGAGGACGAGCAGGACGCCGAAACCGATTCCGAGCGGTTCGAGTCTGTCCGCGTTCGCTGTAGCCATGGTTGGTCTGTCCGGACGCGTCGGGTTAACTGTTGTTGAAACGACCGACCGAGACCGCCGGCGAGAATAGCGCGACGGTCGAGACTCACACGACAGTCGAAAATAGCGCGACGGCGGTCAGTCGCGCTTGCGCGGACTGTCCAACTCGATGTCGGCCTCCTCCAGCAGGTCTTCGACTTCCTCGCGCTTCTCCTGGTGTTCCGCGAGGAACTCCTTCATCAACTGGGCGGCCTGCTCCTTGCAGTCGCCACAGAGCCGTTCGCCGCCGACGCACTCGTCGTAGACTTCCTTGGCGAACTCGTCGTCGTCGCCCGCCAGCAGGTAGGCGTACAGTTCGTACACCGGACACTCGTCGGCCCGCCCGCCGAGTTCGCGCTGTTTCTCGGCGGTCTCCCGGCCGCCGGTGGTCGCGGCCTTCACCTTGTCGTAGCCGTCTTCGGGGTCGTCCAGCAGGCTGATGTGGCTCGCCGGGACCGACGACGACATCTTCCCGCCGGTAAGTCCGGTCATGAACCGGTGGTAGAGCGACGAAGGCGCGACGAAGCCGTAGCCGCCGTGGTCCAGTTCGACATCGCGGGCCAACTCCTCGGCCGCATCGCGCGAGAGGTCGAAGGCGTCGATGTGCTCGTCGAAGACGCGCTTCTCGCCCTCCACGGCGTCGATGAGCGCGCCGAAGGCCTCCTCGGTCGCGTTCCGGTCGAGGAACCGTACGCGCGGTCGGAGCGGTTCTTTGCCCGCTTCCCGGAGTTTCGACACTACGCTCTCGCGGGCGTCGTCGGGCGTCACTTCCTCGGCCAACCAATCGGCGGCGTCCTCGCACCGGACCACGCCGTCGCTCTCCTCGGCTTCGTCGGCGAGCGCGGCGTGCGCGGCCGCGAGCAGTTCGCGCTCCGCTTCGTCGGCCTCGAAGCTCGCGTACGCCTTCGTCACGCCGAAGTAGCCCATCCGGGCCGCGAGGTCACGCGCGAGGCGGACGTGGGGGTCCTGGTCGGGACCGACTGGGATGACGGTCGGCTTGGGTTCGTCCAGTTGCGGGTAGAGGATGTCGGCCATCTGGGTTACGACGCTCTGCATGTGCGAGACGCTGGTCTCGCCCGAGAAGCCGTAGATGTTCTCCAGTTCCGAGAAGTTGGCTTCCGACCCCAACTCGAAGGCCAGGTCCTGCACCTCGCGGTCGCCCGACTGTCGGTAGAGAGTGCCCTCCTCCGGGTCGAATCCGAGCGCGAGCAGGCTCAGCAGGTAGTCGCGGGCGTGTTCGTCTATCTCGTCCCACGATAGCCCGCGGGCGCTGTGGGCTTCGAGGTCGGCGATGAGCGCGTAGGCGTCGCCGCCCTGCCGTTGGTGCCAGATTATCTCGTCGAACACCAGCTTGTGCCCGATGTGGGGGTCGCCGGTCGGCATGAACCCCGAGAGCGCGGCGAACGGTTCGTCGTTCACCATCGCGTCGGCGACCCGGCGGTAGTCGCGGTGGCCGAAGATGACGCCCCGCCGCATGAGGTAGTGGGGGTCGGGCACCTCCGGCAGGACCTCCTCGAACTCCTCGATGCCGAACTCCTCGAACAGCTTCCGGTAGTCGGCGATGGTCGCCGACCCCCACGGGTCGAGCGTCGTTTCGTCCTCGCCGCTCGCGGCGGTGCCCCCGTCGGGCACGGCCCGACGACCCGCTGACTCTGACCCCGACTCGTCCGACTCGGTGCCCTCGTCGGGAAGCGTTTCCGGCGCTGTACTCTTTCGCCCGTCCGCTCGGTCGCGGTCCGTATCTCGTGTCATAGTATCAGTTACGGGGTCAATCGACCCACGGAAATCCAGTCGGTTATCTCTTCGTTCGGGCCTACGAGCGCAAAAATCATCCGTTTTCGGACCCCGTGGGCGAGGCGCACGTCCAACGCGAGGTCCCGCGGCGAGAAGATGTGGTCGGTCGGAAGCACCCGGACGAGACACTCCGAGTGGCCCAACTCCTCGACCGACTCTACGTCGGCGTAGGTCCGGAAGTCCGACCCGAACTTGAACCCGGTCTTGGGGACCATCCCGCGCTCTCGGAGCGCACGGTAGACCCGGAGTCGGCGGTCGAACCGCTCGCCTTCGACCTCGCGGCCGTGTTCGCGGACGGTCTCGGTTTCGGGGTCGTCCGTTCGACCGCCCAACGAGAGGACGCCCTCGTCGGCGAGGTACGCCGCTTCGACCAGCGACAACTGGAGCGCCCGGTCCCGATCGCGGTCGCGGTCGTCCAGCGGTTGGCCGTAGAATCCCCGGTGGTGCAACTCCTCGGGCGGGTCCCAGACCAGCACGCGGTCGTCCAGCAGGTCGGCGGGAACGCCCGCGGGGAGGTCGGTCGCGGAACTCCCGCGGAGGTCCGCCCGGTCGGTTTCGAGGTAGGTTATCTCGCTCTCCTCGTCCACGACCGCCAGCACCACGTCGCCCAACCGGTCGGCGGGCACGTCCGCGCGTTCGCCGACGACCCGGACGCGGTAGAGGACCGAGTCGTCCCACGGTCCCTTACCGCGCGGATAGACCACGAAGTCGGCGTTCGACCGGGGCGCATCGACCCACCCCTCGCGGGCGGGCGAGAGGTAGAACCCCCGGTCGCGCAGGTCGGCGTAGACGAGGAATCGCGTGGCTATCTCGTCGCCCGCGTCGGCGAGGAACTCCCGGAAGCCCATGCCGTCCACGCCGTCCAAATCGCCTTTGAACAGCAGGTAGGCCGCTTCGACGCGCGAGAGCGCGACGCTGTTGGCCTCCAAGGGGCGGCCGTACCCGCTGGAGTCGTAGTAGCGCTGGCGGGCGTCGCCGCCGACCACCACCTCGTCGTCTCGCAGGCGTCCGTCCATGCTCCTCGTTCCGGTTCGGGGCGTCAAACGATTTCCGGTGTCCCGCGGGTCGGGGCGGGTCGGCGGTTCCGGTCGGACACTCATTCCGGCGATTCTCACCAGAACGATTATATGCATAACCTACCTGATTGGCGACAAATGACGCGCGGAATCGGCGAGACGGAACTCCTCTCGGGACTCCCCGAGACGGCCACCGCCGTCGCCGGACTCGTCACGCAACTCGGCGACATGTGGTTCGTGATGGTCGGTATCGGCGTCGTCTTCGTTCTCGGGGTCAGGCACCGCTCGGTCACGAACGACCCCGCGACCGATAGCGTCTACCTGCTCGCGCTGACCGTCGGCGCGTACTCGCTGACGGTCGCGCTCAAGCACACCTTCGGGCTTCCCCGTCCGCCGGGGGCCGCGACGGCGACGCCGCCCGCGTGGATTCCGCAACTCGGCCACGCCGTCTACGAGTCTATGGTGACCGGCGACGGGTACGGCTTCCCCAGCGGGCACGCGCTCAAGACGACCGTCGTCTACGGCGGCGCGGCGCTCGCGCTGGACGTCTGGGACCGCGGACGCCAGCTAGCCGTCGCTGGCGCGATTATCGCCCTCGTCGCGGCGTCGCGGGTCGTTCTCGGCGTTCACTACGTGGTCGATGTAGTGGCCGGCGCGGTCGTCGGTGGTCTCTTTCTGGCCGCAGTCGTCCGCCTCACCGACCAGCGTCCGACGCGAACGCTGGCGCTCTCGACCGGCCTCGGACTCCTCGGGTTCCTCGCTGCGGGCACGTCCAAGTCGGCGCTCGCGCTAGCGGTCGCCGCGGTCGGACTGGTCGTCTGGGTCGGAACCGACAGAGTCCGCGGCTTGAACGCCGACCCGGCCGAACACTAACGTCCCTCGACCTCCGGTCCGTCGGTCGCTTCCTCGTCGCTCCCCGTCTCGTCGCGTTCGTGGTCGAGGCAGACCGATTCGCCGTCCTCGCTCCGGACGCGCGGTAATCCGCAATCACAGGTCCCGACCACCTCCCGGTCGGGGAGCGCGACGGTGGTCTCGCAGTCGGGGTAGTTCTCACAGCCCAGAAAGAGGGTGCGCTCGCGCAGGACTCGCAGGTCGCCGTCGCAGTCGGGACACGACCACTCGCGGTCGAATCGCTCGCGGACCGCCTCGTCCAACTGCTCGCAGTCGCGGTCCACGCAGAGTTCGAAGCGCGCGCCGCGCTCGACGGCCATCTGCGGCAGGCCGCAGTCGCACGTCGCGTCGAGCGTCGCGGCGTCTCGGGGAAGCCCGTACTCCGCCGGGCAGTCGAGGCAGGTGACCGTCCCGCGAGCGCGAACGAGGACGCCCTCACACTCCGGGCAGGTGCCAACCTCGGTGCCCGCCGCGGTCGCGCCGTGGCTCGCGCGGTCGGCGTCGGCGCGGCTCTCGACGCGCAGGCGTTCGTCATCCTTGACCGCGACGAGGCCGAAGCCGCCCTCGCCGTCGCTCTCGCGGTGGACCGCGTTCGCGCGGGTCAGCCACTCGACCGGCTGGTACCCCTCCGCGTCGTGGACGAGGACGGTGCCGTCCGGTTTGTGAACGACGACGACGCGGCCGCGCTGGGTGCGCGACTCGTCGCCTCCGTCGCCCCCGTGGTAGGTGGTCGTACAGTCGCCGGCGTAGACGTGGATTCGGGTCACGGGGAGGGTTCGTCCCGTTTTCGGACTTAAACTCTCGGCCGGGTGGGCGGCGACCGACCGCGCGAGCACCGTCCGACCCGCTCGTGCGCCGGAGCAACTATTTTTCCGCGGCCCGTCACTCGGCCCGTGCAATCGAAGGCTGTGCTGTTCGACATGGACGGCGTCATCGTCAACTCGGAACGCTACTGGGTCGAGACCGAGGAGTCGGAAATCCTCCCCGCGGCGGTGGACGGGTCGCCCGACACCAGCGAGACGACCGGGATGAACTTCCGGGAGATCTACGACTACCTCGAAGCGCGCCACGAGATGACCGAGACGAAAGACGAGTTCGTGGACCGCTACGAGAACGCGGCCCGCGACATCTACGGCGAGAAAGTCGCGCTGATGGACGGATTCGAGGATTTGCTCGCCGACCTCCGCGACGAGGGCCGGACCGTCGCGCTGGTCTCGTCGTCGCCCCACGACTGGATAGACCGCATGCTCGACCGGTTCGACCTCCGGGAGTCGTTCGACAGAATCATCAGCGCCGAGGAAATCGACGGCAAGAGCAAGCCCGAACCCGACGTGTACGAGTTCGCCGCGAAGGAAGTCGGCGTCGAGCCTGCCGACTGCATCGCGGTCGAGGACTCCGAGAACGGGGTCCGGTCGGCGAAGCGCGCCGGGATGCAGGTCGTGGGATATCGGAACGAATCGGACGAGGAACTGGACCTCTCGGAGGCCGACGCGGTGGCGGCGTCGGCCGAGGAGTTGCGCGAGATACTGCTCGCCGAGTGACGGAGTTGCCGTGCGTTTTGCGGTTTTGTTGACGGGGCTTCAGACGAATCCTTCTGCACTGCGACCGCACAGCAACCTATCGCCGACTGCTCCGTTCCGAGAGAGAAACGCCTTTGCCACCCGGCCCCTGTGACTCGTACGATGGAAGTCGCCGAGGCAGTCCCCGACCCCGAGTTCGCCGAGGTGTTCCCGTTCGAGGAGTTCAACGACATGCAACGCGAAGTCGTGGACGCGCTCCTCGAAACCGACGAGAACGTGGTGGCGAGCGCGCCGACCGCCAGCGGGAAGACCGCGCTGGCGGAGATGGCCATCTGCCGGACCTTGGAAGCCGGGGGAACCGCGCTGTTCGTCGCGCCGATGCGAGCGCTGACCAACGAGAAGGAGAGCGAGTGGGAGCGCTTCGAGGAGTTGGGCTACTCCGTCTACGTCGTCACGGGCGAGCGCGACCTGAACCCCCGCCGGGCCGAGCGCGCAGACATCCTCGTGATGACTCCCGAGAAGACCGACTCGGCGACCAGAAAGCACGACTCGCGCCGGTACGCCTTCATCCGGGACGTGGACTGCGTGGTCATCGACGAGGTCCACCTGCTCGACTCCGAGAAGCGCGGGAGCGTCCTCGAAGTCACGGTCTCGCGGCTCCGACGACTCACCGGCCCCCGCGTCGTCGCGCTCTCGGCGACGATGCCCAACGTCGAAGACGTGGCCGACTGGCTCGACGCGCCGCCCGAGACCACCTTCGAGTTCGGCGACGAGTACCGGCCGGTGGACCTCAACTCCGGCGTCAAGACCTACACCCACGGCGATAACTCCTTCGCGGACAAGTACCGGCGGCTCTACCGCGCGCTCGACCTCGCGGAACCCCACATCCGCGACGACGGCCAAGCCCTCGTGTTCGTCTCCTCCCGGCAGGACACCGTGCAGGCCGCCAAGAAGGCCCGCGACGAAATCGGCGAGCGCGACATCCCGATGGGCGCGCGCGGCGACTACGACTTTCACAACGACGCCCAGGAGCTACAGAACGACACCCTCCGGAAGTCCGTCCTCGACGGCGTGGCGTTCCACCACGCCGGTCTCTCGAAGGGCGACAAGGACAGAGTCGAGGAGTGGTTCAAGCAGGGCAAGATTCAGCTCCTGTTCTCGACCTCCACGCTGGCGTGGGGCGTCAACCTCCCCGCCAGATGCGTCGTCCTGCGGGACACGAAGCTCCACGACCCCCTCGAAGGCGAAGTGGACATGAGTCCCCTCGACATCCTCCAGATGCTCGGCCGGGCGGGTCGCCCCGAATACGACGACGTAGGCTACGGCTGGGTCGTCTGCGACCACTCGGAGGCCGACAAGTACCGCAGGCTCCTCCGGGAGGGGAAGGAAATCGAGTCCCGACTCGCCGAGGGTCCCGATTCGGGAGACTCGGGATCGCGTCGGAGTTCGTCCGGCGGCGACTTGGACGCCCACCTCAACGCCGAGATAGCGATGGGGACCATCCGGGACCTCGGCGACGTCATCGACTGGCTCGAAACCACGTTCTACTACGTCCGCGCGAAGTCGAACCCCGACGCCTACGGTCTCGACGACCTGCAAGCCGACCTCCGGACGCGGGTCCGAGAGGCGCTCGAACGACTCGACAGTCGGGGCTTCGTGGACATCGGCGACGACCTGAGCGTCTCGGCGACGCCCCTCGGCCGACTCGCCTCGAAGTTCTACCTCCGACTCGACACCGCGGGCGAGTTCCACGACCTCGCTCGACGGGAGGAAATCGAGACCGGCGACGTCCTCCGGACCGTCGCGGACGCCGCGGAGTTCGACAGCGTGAGCGCCCGCCAGTCCGAACGCGAGGCGGTCGATTCGGTCCTCGTGGGACAGGACGCGGGCGAGTTGGAACCCGGCGCGCGCAAGGTGCTGGCCATCCTTCGCTCCACGATGACGGGCACGACCCCCGGCGAACTCCGGAGCGACGCGTGGGTCATCACCCAAAACGCGCTCCGACTGCTCGCCGCGCTCAGAGCTTTCCTCGAACGATTCGACCGACCGCGCGCCGCCAACCTCGCGCGACGGATAGAGGCCCGCATCGAACACGGCGTCAGTTCCGACGCGGTGGGACTGACCGCCATCGACGGCGTGGGGTCGGGCCGCGCGAGCAAGTTGGCCAAGGAGGGAATCGCCGCGCCCGCCGACGTGCGCGAGGCCGGCGAGGACGGTCTCGTGGACGCCGGTCTCTCGGCGGGGGTCGCCGAGGCGGTCCTCGAAAGCGCGAGCGACCTCCCCCGGATTTCGGTCTCGTGGGGCGCGTTCCCCGACGCCATCGCCCGCGGCGAGAACGACATGCGGGAGGTAACCGTCCGCAACGCCGGCGACGGGACCCAAGTCGGGATTCGCGTGACGGTCAACGGCGTCGAGATGACCGAGACGACGACCTACCTCGACGGCGAGACGACCGTCCCGGTCGGGGTCTTCGGCGGGACCGACGACGAGATGGAGTACGTCGTCGAGGTCGCGTTCCCCGAGTTACCGCTGCTCCCCGTGACCGACTCGCGGACCGTCGGCGTCGAATAGCGGGAACGGCGAACCCTACTCCGCGCTCGCGGTCGCTTTCTCCGCGGCGCGTTGCAGCATGCCGTCGTTAGTCGTGTAGTAGTAGTAGAGGCCGACGCCGACCGTGCTGACGACGTTCGAAATCGTCACCGCCCAGAACACCGCGTAGACCTCGTAGCCGAGCCAGAAGACGCCGACCGCGGCGATGGGAAGCCGGATCGCCCAGTACTTCAGCAGTCCCGCGACCATGCTGACCTTGGTCCGGCGCGCGCCGTTGAATCCGGCGTTGAACAGGTACCACGCGCCGATGGCCCAGTAACTGAGGACGAGAATCTTGAGGTAATCGACTGTCATCTTCAAGGCCACCGGACTCACGTCGGCGACGAAGAGGCCGGCGAGAAGTTCGGGCACGAACCACTGGACGACGCCCGCGAACGTGAGTCCGACCGCCGCGACGCCCGCGCCGAGCCACGTCGTCCGCCGGGCGCGACCGGGGTTGTTCGCCCCGAGGTTCTGGCCGACGATGCTCTGGGCCGCGCCCGCGAGTCCCTGCGCCGGGATGAACGCCACGCTGGCGACTCGTGCGCCGATGGTGTAGGCCGCGAGCGCCGCCGCGCCGCCGACCGCCGAGACCAGCGCGATGATGAGGATGCGGACGAGTTGGCTCACCGCGTGCTGTGCGCCGGAGGGGACGCCGACTTCGAGGATTTCGCGGTACTCCGCCACGTCGAAACCGACGGCGCGGTCGGTGAAGGTGAGTCCGTCACGACCCCGGAGAATCATCCCGAGTCCGAGCAGGAGTCCGGCGGCGTAGCCGACCGCGGTCGCCAGCGCCGCGCCCCGGACGCCCATCTCGGCGAACGGTCCCCACCCGAGGATGAGAAAGGGGTCGAGACCGATGTTGACGAGGACCGCGGTGACGTTGATGTAGAGCGCGGCCCGCGAGTCGCCCCACCCGACGAACGCGCTCTCTATCGCGTCGCTCGTCATCGCGAACGGGAAGCCGAACATGTACGTCGCGAGGTACGTGGTCGCCAGCGCGGTTACTCCCTCGCCGCTCAACAGGAGTCCGATGATGGTCTCCGCGCCGACGGCCATGAGGATGGCACAGGAGATGCCCAAGAAGAGTGCGAGCGTCACGCCGTGAAACGCCATCTTGCGACCGCCCGCGTCGTCGTCGCCGCCGGCGCGCTGGGAGACGACGACCTGCGTCCCCGTGTTGACGACCATCGTCACGCTGAAGATGAGTGCGATGACGGGGAAGTTGACGCCGACGGCGGCGACCGCGTTCTCGCCGAGTCGCCCGACCCAGAACGTGTCGACGACCTGTTGGGCGACCTGCACGAAGTTCTGCATCACTAACGGTGCCGCGAGGAAGAGCAGCGACCGCACGAGCGAGCCGCCAGTGATTTCGTCTCGTGATACGTTCACCATCGTTTTCCTTCAGTTGACAGTAATAGAATACTGCTTCTACTGATAAATTTTCCGATGCGTCCGTAGATTCCGACTCGCGCTTCCACAATGACGCCTCGCGGATTTCTCGCGATTCCATCCCGTGAGAATATATAGCTACCCCTCCTCGGTGCGAACGAAACATGCTCGGAGCGGAACGCCGCGCGGTCGCCACCCGCGCGCCCGACCTCGCAGGTCTCACGCCCGGCCGGACCGGTAACTTGAGCGTCCGCCGGGACGACCGATTCGCAGTCACGCCCACCGGCGTCGCCTACGACCGAATCGACGCCGCCGACGTCCCGGTGGTCTCGCTCGACGGCGAGCAGGTCGCCGGCGACACTGCCCCCTCCAGTGAGACGCCGATGCACAGCGCGGTCTACCGGGAGTTCGACGCGGGCGCTATCGTCCACACTCACTCGCCGTGGGCCTCGACGCTGGCGATTCTCCACGAACCGATTCCGCCGGTCCACTACATGCTCGCGCTCGCCGGGACGACGGTGCCGGTCGCCGACTACGCGACCTACGGCACCGCCGAACTCGCCGCGAACGCGGTCGAGGCGATGGAAGAGGCCGACGCCGACGCGTGTCTGCTCGCCAACCACGGTCTCCTCGCCACGGGCGACGACGCCGATTCCGCGCTCGAAACCGCCGTCAACGTCGAGTACACGGCCCGCATCTACTGTCAGGCGAAGGCGTTCGGCGATCCGGTGGAACTGAGCCGCGAGGAGATGGCCGCCGTCGCCGAGAAGTTCGAGGGATACGGACAGGACGGGGACTGAGTCGGGGACAGCACGCGCTCGGTGCTACTTCTATCGTCAGACGCCCGGCGGTACTTCTACCGGCAGACGCCCAGCGGTACAGCTACCGGCTAGGTTCGCGTCGAACGATAAACTACCAGAGGAAAAGCCGTAATCGGACGGTTCAGGAGTCGGTGTTCGTGTTCTCGGTGTCGGTCTCGCCGTAGTCGGTCGTCGTCTCGGTTCGGGTCGTCGCGTCACGCTTGCGGCGCTCGCGGGCGGTTCGCCGGCTCGCGCGCCCCATCTTGTACGCGGTGTACAGCAGATAGACGCCCGCGACGCCGACGAGGGTGTAGATGAGGCTCTCGACGGTCTGGGCCGGACCGGGCCGGAAGATGGGTTCCAACAGTAGGTCGACGACGTTTACCGGGTCGCCGGTCAGACCGGTGACGCCGAGGATGCCCCACGTTATCGCACCGATTGCGACGAGGAGGATGGCGAGCCAGTCGAAGGCGTTGGTGTTCATAAATTCGGGTAGGTGCTTGAGACGTTTTGTTATTGCGGCCTTATCGGTCTCGGTGGCGCGTCGTATCGGGTTCCGGTCCGTTTTGGTCGGTTGTGGCCGGGCGGTCGCTGCTCCGCGGACGGGCGCGACGGTGTAGCGCGTACGACTGTACATTTCGCGTCTTGCAACGCGGCGGCCGAGTCGAACA
Organism: Halorussus gelatinilyticus; assembly: GCF_023238445.1. Lineage (GTDB taxonomy): Archaea > Halobacteriota > Halobacteria > Halobacteriales > Haladaptataceae > Halorussus > Halorussus gelatinilyticus. The sequence continues at coordinate 1,334,392 of NZ_CP096658.1, forward strand.
GCGTGGTATCGGTCCGAACAGTCTCGGAAGATTCACCCCTCGACGCCAAAACCGACCAAACGCCCACCCTCGCCGGCGAATACCCTACCCTTTTCACCACCCGCGACCAACACTCGACCAATGAGTCGCCGCCGGAAACCCGATTGGCTCAAGATGCAACCGCCGTCAGGCCGGGAGTTCACGGGCATCAAGCAGACGTTGCGGGACCACGACCTCAACACCGTCTGCGAGGAGGCCAACTGCCCGAACCTCGGCGAGTGCTGGAGCGGGAAGAACTCCGAGTCGGGCGGCACTGCGACGTTCATGCTGATGGGCGACCAGTGTACTCGAAACTGCGGGTTCTGCGACGTGGACACCGGCGGCGGCCAACCGTTAGACCCCGACGAACCCGCGAACGTGGCGAGCGCCGTGGCCGAAATCGGTCTCGACTACGTGGTCCTGACCTCCGTGGACCGCGACGACTTGGAGGGGCAGGGCGCGGCCCACTTCGCGCAGACGATTCGAGAGATAAAGCAGCGCGACCCCTCGATTCTCGTCGAAGTCCTCATCCCCGACTTCCGGGGCGAGGAGGACCTGATTCGGAAGATAATCGAGGCCGAACCCGACGTCATCGCGCACAACGTCGAGACCGTCGAGCGACTTCAGCAACCCGTCCGGGACCCCCGCGCCGGGTACGAACAGAGCCTCGCGGTCCTCGAACAGGTCGAGCGCGAGTCCGACATTTACACCAAGACCTCCATCATGCTCGGCGTCGGCGAGTACGACCACGAGGTCTACCAGACGCTCTCCGATTTGCGGGAGGCGGACGTGGACGTGGTGACGCTCGGCCAGTACCTCCAACCCTCCCGCTCGCACCTCAACGTGGCGACGTACGTCCATCCCGCGAAGTTCGAGACGTGGCGTCGCGTCGCCGAAGAGGAGTTGGACTTCCTCTACTGCGCCAGCGGCCCGATGGTCCGGTCGTCGTACAAGGCGGGCGAACTGTTCGTGGACGCCGTGTTGCGCGACGGCAAGACCGTCGAACAGGCCCGTCGGGAAGCGAGAGAGAGCGTCGCCGCCTCCGATTGACCGGACCGTCACCTCGAACGAATACGTTGGTGGGACTCCGTTTATTTTGCCGCAATAATTGCCGTTCGTTCACCGGAACCCCCTGTGAGCAACTCTACGTCAGACGAACGTCTATTTTTCTGAACGAGATTTAAGAAATTGCTGAATTCTCCGGGAGAAAATGACTGTTCGCGTGAGGAACCCCCGTGAGAATCGTACCTCCGGAAAGTTAGTTACGAAAACCCTATTACGCCAGCGGGTGACCGTTTCGATATGTCAGGATGGGTTCGACCGTGAGCATCGTACACCAAGACCCGCAGGACCGAGTACAGGTCCTCGACGAGGACGGTAACGTGGTAGAAGGCGCGGACGTGCCCGACATCTCCGACGAGGAGATGCTGGCCATGTACCGCGAGATGAAGCTGACCCGCCACTTCGACGAGCGAGCGGTCTCGCTCAACCGGCAGGGGCGGATGGGAACCTATCCCCCGCTCTCGGGCCAAGAGGGTGCCCAGATCGGGAGCGCTCACGCGCTGGCCGACGACGACTGGCTGTTCCCGAGCTATCGGGAACACGGCGCTGGGATGGTCCGTGGCCTCTCGCTGAAACAGACCCTGCTGTACTGGATGGGCCACGAGCAGGGCAACGCTATCCCCGACGACGCCAACATCTTCACCGTCGCGGTCCCCATCGCTACCCAGATTCCCCACGCGACCGGCGCGTCGTGGGCCTCGAAGCTGAAAGGCGAGGAGAAGGCCTTCGTCTGTTACTTCGGTGACGGCGCGACCTCGGAAGGCGACTTCCACGAGGGACTCAACTTCGCGGGCGTGTTCGACACGCCCACCGTCTTCTTCTGTAACAACAACCAGTGGGCCATCTCGGTGCCGCGCGAGCGCCAGACCGCCTCCGCGACCATCGCCCAGAAGGCTCAGGCCTACGGCTTCGAGGGCGTGCAGGTGGACGGGATGGACCCCCTCGCGGTGTACAAGGTGACGAAAGACGCTATCGAGAAGGCCAAGGACCCCGGCGAGGACGACCTCCGGCCGACACTCATCGAGGCGGTCCAGTACCGCTACGGTGCCCACACGACGGCCGACGACCCCTCGGTCTACCGCGAGGACGAGGAGGTCGAGGAGTGGAAGCAGAAGGACCCGATTCCGCGGCTGGAGTCGTTCCTCCGGGACCGCGGCGTCCTCGACGACGACAAGGTCGAAACCATCGAACAGGAGGTCAAAGACGACGTCGCGGACGCCATCGACGCCGCTGAGGCGGTCGAGCGTCCCGACCCCGACGAGATATTCGCGCACGTCTACGCCGACATGCCCAAACACCTCCGCGAACAGTACGAACAGTTCCGAGGCATCCGCGAACAGTACGGCGACGACGCACTTCTGGAGGATTAACAAATGAGTCAACAAGCACAAGAGCAAGAGACCGAGAACCTCACGCTGGTACAGGCGGTTCGAGACGGACTGTACACCGAGATGCAACAGGACGACGACGTGCTGGTCATGGGCGAGGACGTCGGCAAGAACGGCGGCGTCTTCCGCGCGACCGAGGGCCTCTACGACGAGTTCGGCGAGGACCGCGTCATCGACACGCCGCTCGCGGAGTCGGGCATCATCGGCACCGCCATCGGGATGGCGGCCTACGGCCTGAAGCCCGTCCCCGAAATCCAGTTCATGGGGTTTATCTACCCCGGCTTCGACCAGATCGTGAGCCACGCCGCGCGACTCCGCACCCGTAGCCGTGGCCGGTTCACCTGTCCGATGGTCATCCGCGCGCCCTACGGCGGCGGCATCCGCGCGCCGGAACACCACTCCGAGTCCACGGAGGCGTTCTTCGCCCACCAGCCCGGACTCAAGGTGGTCATCCCCAGCACGCCCTACGACACGAAGGGGCTGCTCACGTCGGCCATCCGCGACCCCGACCCCGTGATGTTCCTCGAACCGAAGCTCATCTACCGGGCGTTCCGCGGCGACGTGCCGACCGAGTCCTACGAGGTGCCCATCGGCGAGGCCGCCGTCCGCACGGAAGGCTCGGACATCTCGGTGTTCACGTGGGGCGCGATGACCCGACCGACCGTCGAGGCCGCCGAGCAGTTGGAGGGCGAAATCGACGTGGAGGTCGTGGACCTCCGGACCGTCTCGCCGCTCGACGAGGAGACCATCGTCGAGTCGTTCAAGAAGACGGGCCGCGCCGCGGTCGTCCACGAAGCGCCGAAGACCGGCGGTCTCGGCGCGGAAATCTCCTCCATCATCCAGGAGGAGGCCCTGCTGTATCAGGAGGCACCGGTCGAGCGCATCACCGGCTTCGACACGCCGTTCCCGCTGTACGCGCTCGAAGACTACTACCTTCCCGAACCCGCCCGCATCAAGGAGGGCATCCGGGACGCCGTAGGCTTCTAACATGGTACGAGAATTCAAACTGCCCGACGTGGGCGAGGGCGTCGCAGAGGGCGAAATCGTCAGTTGGCTGGTCGAGGAGGGCGACGCGGTCACGGAGGACCAGGCGGTCGCCGAGGTCGAGACCGACAAGGCCATCGTGGAGGTCCCGTCGCCGGTCAACGGCACGGTCCGCGAGATAATTCCCGAAGAGGGCGAAGTCGTGGAAGTCGGGTCGGTCATCATCACCTTCGACGTGGAGGGCGAACCGGTCGAAGAGGGCCAGACCGAGGGCGAAGCACGGAGGGCCGCGGAGTCCGACGCCGGGAGCGCCCCGGAGTCCGAGGCGTCGGGCGAAGCCGAGCAGGCGACGACGCAGGGCGACGCGACCGAGGAGACGGTCGCCGAGGAGGTCTCGACCGGCGAGGGTCGCGTGTTCGCCGCGCCGAGCGCGCGCCGCCTCGCCCGCGAACTCGGCGTGGACATCGCGTCCGTCGAGGGGTCCGGCCCGAGCGGCCGCGTGACCGAACGGGACGTGCGTCAGACCGCCGAGTCGGCCGGCACCGACGACGCCTCCGGCGAGACGGGCGGCGCGTCCCAATCCGGCGGAGAGCCCTCCGCCCAATCCGGCGGCGCGACGAGCGGTCCCGGCCCGATGGAGGACGACGTGTCGGGCAAGTCCGGCGGTGCGACGAGCGGTCCGGCCCCCACGTCGGTCGAGTCGGCCGACCGCGAGCGGACGCTGGCCGCGCCCGCGACCCGGCGCGTCGCCGAGGAGCAGGGCGTGGACCTGAACGCGGTCCCGGCGACCGAACAGCGCGACGGCGAGGCGTTCGTCACCAGCGAAGCCGTGATGCAGTACGCCGAGGCCCAGCGACAGGCCCAGCAGTCTCAGGCCGAGACCGCCGCGGAGACGTCCGCGGGCGAGCGGGTCGAGCGCATCCAGTACAAGGGCGTCCGCAAGACCATCGGCGACGCGATGTCCCGGTCGAAGTACACCGCGCCCCACGTCACGCACCACGACACCGCGGTCGTCGAGGACCTCGTGGACACCCGCGAGCGACTCAAGCCGAAGGCCGAGGAGCAGGGCATCCGGCTGACCTACATGCCGTTCGTGATGAAGGCCGTGGTCGCGGCGCTCAAGCAGCATCCCAAGCTGAACGCCGAGTTGGACGAGGAGGCCGGCGAAATCCTCCGGAAGAACTACTACAACGTCGGCGTGGCGACCGCGACCGACGCCGGACTGATGGTCCCTGTCGTGGACGACGTGGACCACAAGGGCCTGCTTCAGATTTCCAGCGAGGTCAACGAGGTCGTCCAGAAGGCCCGCGACCGGTCCATCTCCCGGGACGAGTTGCAGGGTTCGACGTTCAGCGTCACCAACTTCGGCGCCATCGGCGGCGAGTACGCGACGCCCATCCTCAACTACCCCGAGGCGGCCATCCTCGGCATCGGCGAGTTGAAACAGCGCCCGGTCGTGGAAGACGGCGAAGTCGTGGCGAAACATACCCTGCCCATCTCGCTGTCCATCGACCACCGCATCGTGGACGGCGCGGACGCGGCGGCGTTCGCCAACACGTTCATCGAGTACGTCGAGAACCCCGAACTGCTCCTGCTGGAGTAGTCGGTTCGGCGCTCTTCCGTCCCGGTTTTCGTTTGCTTCTCGCTCGAACTGAGAAACTGATATACATCTCCTCGCATACTCGCAAATATGACCGAAGTCACCCTGCGCGACGTGGAGTCCGCGCGCGAGCGGTTCGACGAGTCGGTCGTCCAACGGACGGAAATCGAGCGGAGTCGCTCGCTGAGCGAGATGACCGGCGCGGCGGTCCACCTCAAGATGGAACACCTCCAGCGCACCGGGTCGTTCAAGACGCGGGGCGCGTACAACAAACTTCAGCAGGTCGCCGAGCGCGGCGAGGCGTCGCGCGTCGTCGCCGCGAGCGCGGGCAACCACGCGCAGGGCGTCGCGCTGGCCGCGACGAAGACCGGCATCGACTCGACTATCGTCATGCCAGAGAACGCGCCGCAGGCGAAAGTCGAGGCCACCAGAGGGTACGGCGCGGACGTGGAGCTGCGCGGCGAGGACTTCCGGGCCGCGATGGAGTACGCCCGGTCGCTGACCGAGGCCGACGACACCGAGTTCGTCCACGCCTACGACGACCCGGCCATCGTCGCGGGGCAGGGCACCATCGGCCTCGAAATCCACGAGCAGTTGCCCGAGGCGGACGCCGTGGTCGTCCCCATCGGCGGCGGCGGACTCATCGGCGGGGTCGGCGCCGCGCTCGCCGAACTCGACCCAGAGGTCCGCGTCGTCGGCGTGCAGGCCGAGCAGGCCGCGACGGTGCCCGAGAGCCTCGACAAGGGCATCCCGGCCGCTATCGACTCGCCGAAGACCATCGCGGACGGCATCGCTACCGGAAGCATCTCGGAGTTGACGCTCGGTCTCATCGAGGAACACGTGGACGAGGTGGTCACGGTCAGCGACGACGAAATCGCCCGCGCGGAACTCGTTCTGCTCGAACGCGCCAAGCAACTGGTCGAGGCGGCCGGTGCCTCGTCGGTCGCCGCGGTCCTCTCCGAGGACCTCGACGTGTCGGACGAGACGGTCGTCCCCATCCTCTCGGGCGGCAACATCGACATCTCGATGCTCCAGACCGTCCTCACGCAGGCGCTGACCGAACGGAGCCAACTGATGCGTCTCCGGGTCCGCATCGAGGACGAACCGGGCGAGATGACCCACCTCTCGGGCATCATCGCCGACACGGGCGCGAACATCCGGACGGTCCGCCACGACCGCGCGGTGGACGACCTGCGCGTCGGCGAGGCCTACCTCGTCTTTCAGGTCGTGACGAGCGGGACCGGACACGCCGAGAACATCGTGGAGAAGGTCCGGGATTCGGGGTACGAGGTCGAGCGCGTGGCCTGACCGACCGCTGGGTGCATGCCGTCGTGTTGGCAAATCTATTACTTGCTCGTGGTCGTGAGTGGCCCCATGCCCTTTCACCTGACCGAGGACCAGCGAGCGCTCCGCGAGGACGTCCGCGAGTTCGCCGAGTCCGAGATTCGACCGCGCGCCATCGAACTCGACCGCAACGAGGAGTACCCCGCCGAGATTCTGGCCGAACTCGGCGACCGGGGCTGGACGGGACTCACGCTCCCCGAGGAGTACGGCGGCCGCGGCGAGGGACTGGTCGAACTCGCCGTCCTGACCGAGGAACTCGCGGCGGCGATGATGACCGTCGCCGGCGCGCTCGCGCTCAATCTGGGCGTCGCGACCGTTATCGAACGATTCGGCACCGACGCGCAGAAGGACGAGTACCTGCCCGAAATGGCGACGTTCGACCGCGTCGGCGCGCTCGGTCTCAGCGAGGCCAACGCCGGGTCGGACAAACTGGCGATGGAGACGACCGCCGAGCGCGACGGTGACGAGTGGGTCCTCGACGGCCACAAGCAGTGGGTGACGAACTTCTCTCACGCCGACTTCGTGCTGACCTACGCGAAGACGGGTCCCGACGCCGACGCGCCGCACAACGTCAGCGCGTTCCTCGTTCCGACCGACGAGTTCGAAGTCGAGGAAGTCTGGGAGACGCTCGGCGCGCGCACCGTGAAGTCGCCCCGCGTCGTCCTCTCGGACGTTCGGGTGCCCGCCGAGAACCTCGTCGGCGAGGAGGGCGAGGCGTACGTCCAGCGCGGCGAAATTCACACCGGGGTCAACGTCCCGGCCCGAGGGGTCGGCATCGCCCGCGCCGCGCTCGAAGACGCCGCGGCGTACACCGCCGACCGCGAGCAGTTCGGCCAGTCCGTCGGCGACTTTCAGGGCGTCAGGTGGACGGTTGCGGAGATGGCACAGCGCGCCGACGCAGCCCGTCTGCTGACGCTCCGGGCCGCCGACCGCGCCGACCGGGGCGAGGACCCGACCCGCGAGATGGCGATGGCGAAGGTCCGCGCGACGGAGGCCGCCGTCGAGAACGCCAACGACGCGATGCAACTCCACGGCGGGAAGGGGTACACGACCGACCACCACGTCGAGCGTTACCTCCGGGACGCCCGCCTGCTGACCGTCGCGGGCGGGCCGAACGAACTCCACCGCAATTCGCTGGCCGACGCGGTGTACGCCGAGACCGAGTGACCTGTTACCATCCCGTTCTCGCCGCAAAATCCACCTGATTTTTCACCACCAAGCCCGACTTCTCGAACATATGGTCGTCGGAGACATCTCGACGGGAACGGACGTACTGGTTATCGGCGCGGGACCGGGCGGCTACGTCGCCGCGATTCGCGCGGGGCAACTGGACTTGGACGTGACGCTCGTGGAGAAGGACGCCTACGGCGGGACGTGCCTGAACTACGGCTGCATCCCGTCGAAGGCGATGATTACCGCCTCGGACCTCGCCCACGAGGCGGGCCACGCCGAGGAGATGGGCATCTACGCCGACCCCGAGGTGGAGATGGACGAGATGGTCGGCTGGAAGGACGGCGTCGTGGACCAACTCACCGGCGGCGTCGAGAAGCTCGCCAAGGCCAACGGCGTCGAACTGATGGAGGGCCGCGCGGAGTTCGCCGACGAGAAGAAGGCCCGCATCGTTCACAGCGGCGGCGGGCAGGGCTCCGAGACCGTCGAGTTCGAACACGCCATCGTTTCGACTGGAAGTCGCCCCATCCAGGTGCCGGGCTTCGACTTCGGCGACGACCCCGTGCTGGACTCCCGGCAGGCGCTCGCGCTCGACGAGGTGCCCGAGAGCCTCGTCATCGTCGGCGCGGGCTACATCGGTATGGAACTGGCGGGCGTCTTCGCCAAGTTGGGGACCGACGTGACCGTCGTGGAGATGCTCGACTCGGTGCTGCCGGGCTACGAGGACGACCTCGCCCGGCCCGTCAAGAAGAAGGCCGAGGAGTTGGACATCGACTTCCACTTCGGCGAGGCCGCCAGCGAGTGGGAGGAGTCGGGCGACGGCATAACCGTCCGGACCGAGGACGAGGAGGGCACCGTCTCGGAGTTCGGCGCGGAGAAGGTGCTGGTCGCGGTCGGCCGCGAACCCGTCACCGACACGCTCGAACTCGACAACGCGGGCGTCGAGACCGACGAGGACGGCTTCATCCCGACCGACGACCGGGCGCGGACGAACGTCGAACACATCCACGCCATCGGCGACGTGGCTGGCGAACCGATGCTCGCGCACGTGGCCAGCAAGGAGGGGCAGGTCGCCGCGGAGGTCATCGCTGGCGAACCTTCGGCGCTCGACTATCAGGCGGTCCCCGCGGCGGTGTTCACCGACCCCGAAATCGGCACGGTCGGCATGACCGAGGCCGAGGCCGAGGAAGAGGGCTTCGAACCGGTCGTCGGCAAGTTCCCGTTCAACGCCTCGGGACGCGCCCTGACGACGGGCCACGCCGACGGCTTCGTCCGCATCGTCGCCGACGAACCCAGCGGGTTCCTGCTCGGCGCGCAAATCGTCGGCCCGGAGGCCTCCGAACTCATCGCGGAACTCGGACTCGCCATCGAGATGGGCGCGACGCTCGAAGACGTGGCCGCGACGATTCACACCCACCCGACGCTCTCGGAGGCCGTGATGGAGGCCGCCGAGAACGCGCTGGGCCACGCGATTCACACGCTGAATCGGTAACTCGACGCGCGCCGAGCGGACAGCGAGGTACTTTTTCGCGTTTTCTCCGAGGAGGTCACGGGAGCGACGGCGACCGACCCTAGCGAACAATTATGTTATTTGGCAACTAATAACATAGTATGTCCCACGGAAGAACCGGCGGGCTATCCCCTTTCGAGCGACTCCGGTCGCGCTTCGAGGAACAGGACCTCGTCTGTCCGAAGTGCGGCTACGACGACGCCGACGGGCGGTGGCTCGTGGCGACCGGCGGTAACCGGATTCGGTACCGCCACCTCTGTCCCAGTTGCGGGCACGTCCGGCGTCGGACGTTCCGCCTCGGCGAGGAGTGACCTCGGCGAAGGGTCGTCTCCTCGGCTTGAGGTGGGCGCTCCTCGACTCGGTTCGACGGCGGGAACTCCGGGCGTGGACTCCCGGCGACGACCGCCCCTGTTTCGGCGTCACGACTGAATAGATTTATCCGACGGGCGCGGACTCTCGGAGACATGGGACCCGCTGGCTCCGAAGCGCCGCCCGAGAACGAATACGGGTGGGAGGTCGTCGAGAACGTCTCGGTGGACGAACCGGACCACGCCGCGAAGAACACCATCTACCGGTGGGTGGACACCGAGGCCGAGGTGGTGCTGTACTACTTCACCGGCGCGGAGAAGGGCGGACTGACCGCCGTTCCGCTCGGCGAAACGGCGCTAGGCGAGGAGTAGCGGGCGTTCGTTGACCTTTGTTCGGTCGTTTTCGATCGCTGCCCGGTCGTTTCTGACGAGTCGCACAACTTCCGTGGTTGACCACAGACCTGTACTGTTGACGACTCTTGGACCGACGATTCCTGTGGAGTGGACTAGCTACTGCCGACGCCTATCATACTGCATCCGCCCCGCACCGCGACCGCGGGCCACCTCCTCCCCAACCGATTGCGCTACTCACTTCGTTGCGTTGTCTGTGAACCGCGTTCGCAGATAGGTGAGACGCGTCGCGTCTCGCAAGCCTCGTCCCTCGCGCGGTGGGCGCGGCGCTCTCGTGCCCCGCGCCTGCACGCGCCGACCACCATGGAACGTGACGTCTAGCGACCGAAAGAACGAAAATTATCGTTTATCAATTCCTGTGGGTTGCGTTAGTAGATGGAAACCGGTATCTCGTCGTACTCGTCCTATCGGTCGAGAAAATCTGTCACACCCGACGCCCTTTTAATCGCTACCGCGAAACACTGGCCCATGCAAGCAGTCACGCTCGGTCCCGAAGGGACCTACTCGCATCGCGCCGCCAGTTCGGTCGCCGACGAGGTGGAGTTCCGCGAGTCCGTCACCGCCATCGTGGAGACCGTCGCGGACGGGGAGTACGACCGCGGCGTGGTCCCCATCGAGAACAGCATCGAGGGGAGCGTCACCGAGACGCTCGACGCGCTCTCGGACCGCGAGGTCGCCGCCGTGCAGGAGATCGTCACCCCCATCCGCCACGCCCTGCTCGCCCGGCGCGAGGACTTCTCGGTCGTCGCCAGCCACTCCCAAGCGCTGGCGCAGTGTCGGAGCTACCTCGAATCCGAGTACCCCGACGCCGACCTCGAAGCGGTCGCCAGCACCGCCCGCGGCGTCGAACACGCCCGCGAGAACCCCGACGTGGCGGCCATCGGCCACCCGGACAACGCGAGCGGCGACCCGGACCTCTCTGTCGTCGCCGAGGGGATTCAGGACCGCACCTCGAACGCGACCCGGTTCTTCGTCATCGCGCCCGCGAGCGAGCAGTCGGAGGCCGGCGGCAAGTCCTCGCTGGTGGTCTACCCGAACGCCAACTACCCCGGTCTCCTGCTCGAACTGCTGGAACCGTTCGCCGAGCGCGACGTCAACCTGACCAGAGTCGAGTCGCGTCCGAGCGGCGAGCGACTGGGCGACTACGTGTTCCACATCGATTTCGCCGCGGGTCTCTACGAGGAGCGCGCGCAGGAGGCCATCGCGGACGTGGAGGCCATCGCCGAGAACGGCTGGGTCCGCAGATTGGGGTCGTACGACACCGAACACGTGCTGTACTGACCGCTCGCAAGTCGCGCGCCGTCGCACCGTCACGGTCTCGCGCCGGAGTGAATTTTTAAGACGAAACGCGGCGAACCTCCCACGGGCGAGACGCCCAGTGGGGACCTATGGCAGGACGCAAGAATCCGTTCGAAGACCTAGAAGAGATGATAGAGCGCATGAGCCGCCAGTTCGAGCAGTCGATGGGCGGCGACGCGATGAGCCGACTCGGCGGCGGCGGCGCGTCAATCGACGTGGCCGACCGCGACGACGAGTTCGTCGTGACCGCCGACCTCCCCGGTTTCCGGAAGGAGGACATCGACGTCACCCTCCGAGGCGACCACCTCCAGATTAGCGCCGAGACCGAACGGGAGACCGAGGAGGAAGGCGACGAGGACGGCCGATACATCCGGAAGGAGCGCCGCCATCAGTCGGTCAACCGCACCGTGACGTTCCCCGAGGAGGTGGACGAGGAGAACGTCGCCGCGGAGTACCGTAACGGCGTGCTGACGGTGACCGTCCAGAAGTTGGCCGCGGGCAGCGAGGATTCGCACAGCATCGACATCGAGTAAGCACGAACCAGCTCACCAAGCACAAACGCCTTGCCGTCCCGTACGTAATCGTCGTCCATGACGCTCGAAACGGACGCGAACGCGCCGACGGTCGAAGCGACGGACCAGCACGGCGAGACCAACTACCTCGACTTCTCCGACCCGACCGTGCTGTACTTCTACCCTCGCGACGACACGCCGGGCTGTACCACCGAGGCCGAGCAGTTCGACGCCGAACTGGAGAGCTACCGCGACGCGGGCGTCTCGGTGTTCGGCGTCTCGACCGACGACGTGGAGAGCCACGAGGCGTTCGCCGAGAAGTACGAACTCCGGTTCGACCTGTTGGCCGACCCCGAGGGCGAGGTCGCCGAGGCCTTCGACGTGGACGCCTCGCGCGGCGCGGCGTCTCGCACGACCTTCGTCCTCGCCGACGGCGAGGTCAAGGCGGTCTACGAGGGCGTGGACCCCGACGGCCACGCCCGCGAGGTGCTGAACGACATGCTCGACGCGGGCCTCGTGACGCTGGAGTAGTCGAGCGAAGCCACGAGTCCCGCCGGCCGCGCCGCCCGCCGCGGCCCCGCGCGGCCGACCTGCTCGCCGACACCGTTTTTCGCCCGGCCGTCGAGGTCTCGGTATGGCCGATTCGTCGGAGTCGCCGGAGACGCCCGACCCGAGCGACCCCGCGATTCGACCCCCGACGCGAGACCGGGCGACCCTCGCGGCAAAGCTGGTCGGGGGCGTCCAGTGGGCGATAACCGGCGCGTACCTCTTCCTGCTCGGGTTTCTGGCAACCGGCTGGTATCTCCGCGCGACGCGAACCTCGGTCTCGTTCGACTTCTCGCGGGCGTTCGCCGGCTTCGCCGCCGCCGCGTTCGTCGCGGGGTACCTCTGGGTCCGATTCCGACCGCCCGACCCCGCGGCCCACGACCGACGAATCGAAGTCGTCGTGACGATGCTCGTCCTCGGGTTCGTCCTGCCGTTCGGGGTCCCGTCCGCACTCGACTCGGCTGGGGTCGAGTTAGGAGTCCCGCTCGCCGGGTTCGGCGTGGCCTACGCGATGACGCTCGCGCTCTCGTACGGACTGGTGTACGGTCTCGGATTCAGGTTCTTCCTCGGCCCGCACAGGTCCGAGCGGTCGGAGTTCCGGGAGTGACCCGTCACCCGTCGAAGAGTGCGGAGATTTCCGCGGCAGTCTCGTCGGTCCGCGTGCGCCACTCCGCCGGTCGCTCTCCGCCGCGCTTCGGCGGGTCGATAGGCAGTCGGAACGGATGGAACGCGACGTACTCGACCGACTCGGCGGCCGTCTCGCCCACGAACTCCGCGACTTCGCGCTTCGAGGACACGCCTCCGGACTGTAAGTCGTAGTAACCCGAGAAGAGCTGACAGACGAGTACGTCGTCGTACTCTCCGAATGCGCCCTCGTCGGCGTAGTAGAATAGCTTCGCGGTGTTGTTCGCGGGGTCGGCCCTGCGCCACTCTAACTCGACCGCGACGAATCGGTCGGCGTTCGTGCCCACCACGTCAATCGGGGTCCGCCGGACGCGGCACTCGGTTTCCCAGTCGAGCGAGGGCCGTCGCTCCGCGAGGGTATCTCGGAGTCGGTCCCTGACGGCGTCGGCGAACTCGCCCACGAGCTGCCCCGACTCGCGGGCGGCACTTCGTCGTTTCGACACGATTCGACGGGAGTGCCACCGGGAGGAGACCGGACAAGTCACCCACCTGTCGCCCGACGACGCCTTCCCGCCGGCGAGTCGTCACCCGTCGTGTCATCGTTCGCGACGCGGGAGCGAGAGCGTTACTCGGCGACGTTCTAGAACATAATTAAAAATCATTAAGAAATAGCTCGGCGTAGCTCCTCGTATGGCCTCAGAGACCATCAAGCACGGCGTGAATCTGGAACAGTACGGCGCGTTCGTCGAGAACATGACCGAGAACCCCGAGGACGCGATGCTCCGACTCGGCGCGCGCGGCGTCGCGGAGGGACGTGCGATGCACACGCTGGCGAAACTCGACGCGTACAGTTTCGGTGGTGAGGAGATTCGGCGCGAGACCCGCGAGTACACCTTCCCGCTCGGCGCGCACAAGGAAGTGGAAGCCGACGCGGGGTTCGTGGACCCCGCCGACCGGCCGGAACCCGTGGAGGTCGCGCTGGCCGGCCTCACTGGCTGTATCAACGCTACCATCGGCATCGTGGCGATGGAGAACGACATCGACCTCGACGGTCTCGAAACGACGGTCGGCCTCGACCTCGACCCGCGGGTCCTGTTCGGCGTTCGCGGCGTCGAGCGGTCGGACGAGACCTACGACGACTTCACCATCGACGTCGAAGTCAGCGGTCCCGGACTCACCGACGAGGACGCCGAGACGCTTCGAGAGGGCGCGCGTCGCTCCCCGGTGTTCAACCTGCTGTCGGGGTCTCACGAGATGACACCCGAGGTACGCGTGAAGGACGCGCCGTCGGCGTAACTAACGCAGGAGCGCCGCCACAAACGCTTATCTCTCCGGGCGTCGATAGGTCACTGCATGAGTTCTGGGGGTTCCGACGAAACCGCAGACGGAGGAGCGATGCCAGCGCCGGTAAAGAAGATTGCACGGACGGTCACGCCGCCCTACCGCGGACGGCCGGACGCCGAGATGACGACCATCGGCATCGCGTACGGTCTGGGACTGGTCGTCCTACTGATTCCGCTCCTGCCGTTCATCGTGGTCGTCTGGGTCGTCTCGAAGATTACGGGGTTTCTCGCTCGAAAAGCGCCGACGGACAGGCTTCCCTGACCGGCGGGGGCGGTTCGCGGTTAGGGTCGGGGGTCGAGGACGTGTCGCGGTCGCGGTCGGTGTCGGAGTGGCAGTAGCTACTTACTGCGTTCCGGTGCCGATGAGGTCGAACGGGTAGCCGTTGTCGTTCTCGTCCGCGTGTTCGTAGACGACGTGGGCCGCGGCCACGTCTTGGATGGCGAGACCCGTACTGTCGAAGACGGTGATGCCGTCCTCGTCGGTCCGGCCCGCCAAGTCGCCGACCACGATGTCGCCGACCTCGCCGTAGATGTCGTCGTCGGTCAGGACGCCCTCGTGGTACGGGACGTTGATTTCGCCCGAGTGGGTGGTCTGGGCGTGGTCGTCGATGACCAACTTGGCGTCGAGCAGAATCTCGTCGGCGAGTTCGTGCTTGCCCTCGGCGTCGGCACCCATCGCGTTGACGTGGGTGTGCTCGCCGATGTCCTCGCGCGAGACGATGGGGTCCTCGACCGGCGTGACCGTCGAGAGGACGTCGCACTGGGCGGCCTCCGCGATGGACCCCGCGCGAACCTCGAAGTCGTCCTCGAAGTAGTCGATGAAGTCGGCGACGCGCTCCTCGTCCAAGTCGCTGACGACGACCTCCTCGATGGGGCGGACCTCCGAGATGGCTTCCAGTTGCGTGTACGACTGGACGCCCGCGCCGACGACGCCCATCGTCGTCGCGTCCTCGACGGCGAGGTGGTCGGTGGCGACCGCGGCGGCCGCGCCGGTCCGCTTCATCGTGAGTTCGGTGCCGTCCATGATGGCCAGCGGGAAGGCGTTCTCGGGGTTCGAGTAGACCATCGTGCCCATCACGGTCGGCAGGTCGAAGTCCTCGGGGTTGTCGGGGTGGACGTTGACCCACTTGATGCCGGCGGCGTCCCAGTCGTCGGCCTCGAGGTAGGCGGGCATCGACCGGAAGTCCCCGTTGTACTGGGGCAGGTCGATGTAGGACTTGGCGGGCATCTGAGCGTCGCCGCGAGCGTAGGCGGCGAAGGCGTCCTCGACTGCCCGGATGACGTCTGCCATCTGGGTGTTCTCGTCTACGGCTTCCTGATTCAGCAGGAGCGTGTCCATACGTGGCTGGTGGTCCCTGCGGGCACTATAAACTATCTAAACCCGGCGAATCGAGCAACCTTCGCCGTAAACGTGGTCCGACGAGCGCCCGAATGTTGTTCTGGAGATGAAAGTGATTTCTATCGTTTATTTTTCATACGAAATGTAGAAATACTGCAGAATTATTTTTACTAGTATAATAGAAAATAACAATCAGGCATTTGGCCTACAGGAGGTGAGAAACGATGTTTGGCTTCGTCGAAGCAATATACTGCGCTCCCTTCAGTGGCGCTTGTATCATGGTGTAGTATCGCACGACAACGGCGTTTTTTGCGGGAGTACCCCCGATGACGCCGGCCTTCGCGTTCTCGTTTTGAGAACTCTCGGAAATCGGGAGAGTCGAATTGCTAGCGGTCGCGCTGCTCGCACATCGTCGCTCGACGCACTCGCCGAGTTGCGACTCGACGGAAGCGGGAACTCGAAAGAAAGCGTCGGGTGTCGCCAACGGCGTTCGATTCGACGCGAAGGTCGGTCGTTGCGGTGGGTTCGGGAAACGACGGCGGAGAGGCGGTTAGGCCGAGCTTACATCGCGCCGCCCATGCCGCCCATGCCGCCCATGCCGCCAGCGCCGCCGGGTCCGCCTGCCTCGTCGTCGCCCTTGTCGGTGGACAGGTCACCGGCGGAGATGATGTCGTCGATTTTGAGCACGAGGTTCGCGGCCTCGGTGGCACTGGAGACGGCCTGCTCTTTGGCGTGGGCAGGCTCGACGACGCCACCGTCGAAGGTGTCCTCGACCTCGCCGCTGTGGACGTTCAGGCCGGCACGCTCGTCGCCGGATTCGTGGGCCGAGCGCAGGTCCACGAGCGTGTCGATGGAGTCGAGACCCGCGTTCTCGGCGAGGACGCGCGGGACGAGTTCGAGCGAGTCAGCGAACGCTTCGACCGCGAGCTGTTCGCGGCCGGAGACGGAGTCGGCGTAGTCGCGGAGACGCCCGGCGATTTCGACCTCGATGGCGCCGCCGCCCGACACGACGCGGCCGTCCGAGACGGTCTGGGCGACCACGTCGAGGGCGTCGGTGACGCCGCGCTCGAGTTCGTCGACCACGTGGTCGGTCGAACCGCGGAGCAGGAGGGTGACGCCGTGACTGTCCTCGCCTTCGACGTAGAACAGCTCGTCGCCATCGTCGCGGGTCACGTCGCCCTTGCCGAGGTCGGCGGCAGACGCGCTGTCGAGGTCCGAGACGACGCTCGCGCCGAGGACTTCCTTGAGGAAGCCGATGTCGCTCTTCTTGACGCGGCGGACAGCGAGGATGCCCTCTTTGGCGAGGTAGTGCTGGGCCATGTCGTCGATGCCCTTCTGGCAGAAGACGACGTCGGCTCCGGTCTCGACGATCTTATCGACCTTCTGCTTGAGCTGCTCCTCTTCCTGGTCGAGGAAGCTCTGGAGCTGGTCGGGGTCCTCGATGTTGACGCTGGTGTCCACGTCGGTCTCCTCGATTTCGACGGCCTCGTTGAGCAGGAGGACGTCGGCGTCCTCGGCGCTCTTGGGCATGTTGTCGTGGACCGGGTCCTTGCTGATGACCGCGCCCTTGAGGAGTTCCGACTCGCCCGAGGAGCGACCGGTCTGGGTCTCGGTCTTGACGTATTCGAGGTCCACCGTCCCGTCGACGGTGACCTGCTGGACCGCGTTGACGATGATCTCCGAGAGGACTTCCTTGTTGAGTTCCGCGCCCTTGCCGGTCATGGAGGTCTCGGCGACCTTGCGCAGGAGGTCTTCGTCGTCGGGGTCGACGTCTTCGGCGACGTTGTTGATCTCCTCGCGGGCCTTCTCGCTGGCGAGGTGGAAGCCTTTGATGATGGCCGTCGGATGGATGTCCTGTTCGAGGAGTTCCTCGGCGTTCTTGAGGAGTTCGCCCGTCACCGCGACGGCGGTCGTGGTGCCGTCACCCGCCTCGTCCTCTTGGGTTTCGGCGACCTCGATGATCATCTCGGCCGTCGGGTTGTCGATGTCCATCTCCTTGAGGATGGTCACGCCGTCGTTCGTGATGGTGACGTCGCCCATCGAATCGACGAGCATCTTGTCCATCCCCTTGGGTCCGAGGGTCGAGCGAACCGCGTCAGCGACCGCGCGGGCGGCGCTGATGTTGTGCTCTTGTGCGTCTTTGTCCTTGACGCGCTGGGATTCATCGGACATTACGATCATCGGCTGGCCTTGCATTCGCTGTCCTCGCTGACTCATAGTACACTCGATGATATAATTGCGATTCTATATAAACCTTCTGTTCCTTGGTATGTGGTAACGTACTGTATCGTCGTACTTTCCCCGACCAAATCACCGACGAGAACCTCGGTACGCTGGGATAATCTGAGAATCGTTCCCACGGAACGACCGCCGACCGCACCGACGGCTACGCGGGGGTTTATGTACAATTCACGGGTTCGCGGACGGTGTTCGTGCCTCGGACCGTCGATGACGCGAGTCGAGCGCCTCTCGGCATCTAGCTACGTAGCGTATCTATGTAGAGTATCCATGTGGGCGTTTCACACCCGTCGAAAACGAGGGATATTAGCGACTCAGTCGTATATATCGTGAAATTATAAGGGTACTTACTGTAGCTCGGGTTCTCGATACCTGATGACGTCTGATAACGGACGGCAGTCGGACGACGTATCGCGCCGGATGTTCCTGCTCGCGTCTGGTGCAGGTGTCACGACCGCGCTCGCCGGATGTTCCGGGAGTTCGAAAGACAACTCCACCACCGAGTCGAACGACGACTCCGGCAACTCCGAGACCGCGACCGAGGAGTCGATGGGCGGGGAGACCACGACCGAAACCCAGTCCTCCAAACTCGACACCTCGATGCTCAGCGCCGAGGGGTCCTCGACGGTCTACCCCATCTCCAACAAGGGGAGTTCCTACTGGAACTCCAACGCGCCGCCGAGCGACGGCGAGTACTGGGGCTCGTCCAGCGAGGGCACCGTCCCCGGCTGGAGCGAAATCAAGACCGACGAGCACCTCGCCGACTACTTCGCCAGCCTCTACGGCTACGAGACGACGGGCCAGCAGACCAACCCGCCGTTTCCGACCACGGTCGGCCTGAGCCACTCCGGCACCGGGTGTAAGTCCGTCCGCGACGGTCTCGTGGACATCGGCAACTCCTCGGGTCCCATCACGGCCGAACTCGGCATCAGCGAGAAGAAGGCCAAGGAGAACTACGTCGACCACGTCGTCGGCCGCGACGGTCAGCCCGTCGTCGTGAGCAAGGACATCTGGGACGCCGGCGTCCAGAAGCTCACCGGCGCGCAGATCAAGAAGATCTACCAGAACGAGATTACCAACTGGAAGGAAGTCGGCGGTCCCGACAAGGAGATTTACTGCGTCGGCCGCGCGGAGGGGTCGGGTACCGACACCGCGTTCCGTCTCAACATGCTCGGTTCCGCCGACGCCCCGATGCCCGGCGTGGACACCCGGAAGGGCCAGAACCAGCAGGTCAAGACCGTCGTCCAGCAGAACGAGGGCGCCATCGCGTACATGGCGCTGGCGTTCACCGGCCCGCAGGTCAAGCCCATCGCCATCGAGTTCGACGGCACGACCTACAAGCCCGACAAGAGCGCCCAGCACACCATCTTCGACAGCGCGTATCCGCTCAACCGCGACCTCCACATGTACACGAAGAAGACCGAACAGACGCCGAGCGGCACGGACAAGCAGGAGGCCGCGTTCATCAACATGTTCCTGACCAAGTTCGGTCAGAAGGTGTTCGTCGAGGATAACAACTACATCCCGCTTCCGACGAAGGACATCGAGAAAGAGCGCAACAAGCTGCCCGAGCAGGTGTGAGGTAGCGAACCGCCGGTGTGTCCTTCGTCGTTCCGTTTTCGAATACATTGGTAAGATCACAATAAATGGCATCTGTGACTGACGCTGACTCGACCGAGCCCCGCGGCGCGTTCCGGCGCAAACTGGCCGACGCCCGCGAGCAGGTCGAAGACGCAGAGAACACTGCGCTCGTGGCTGGTGCGGCGGGCTCGCTGACGCTTCTGGGGACGTTCGTCGGCTTCCTCGTGATGTCGCCGCTGACGGTCGTGGCGCTCCTCGGTTTCGTGGCGACCGTGGCGTACGGCTGGTTCCGACACCAAGCGGTGACCGCACACGCACTGGCACTGGTGATGACGGTCTCGACCCTCCTGATTCTGGGACTCATCACGGTGTTCATCTTCCTCGAAGCGTGGCCCGCGTTCGAGTACGCGAGCGTGGAACTGTACGGCATCGAAATCCCCGGTCTCAGGCTGTTCACCGAGACGCAGTGGGACCCAGTGACCGACAAGCGGTTCTCGCTCGTGCCGATGATTCACGGGACCGTCGTGGTGACGGTCATCGCCACGCTCGTCGCCGGACCGCTCGGCGTCGCGGCCGCCCTGTTCATCAGCGAGGTCGCGCCCCCGACCGTCCGCGAGTTCGTCAAGCCCGCGGTCGAGATTCTGGCGGGCATCCCCTCCATCGTCTACGGGTTCATCGGGTTCACCATCCTCAGCCCGTGGGCGAGCGACCAGTTCGACCTCGTGGGACAGGGGACCTACCTCTTCGTCGGTATCGTCGTCGGCCTGATGTCACTGCCGACGGTGGTGTCGGTCGCCGAGGACGCCCTGAACAGCGTGCCCGAGTCGATGAAGAGCGGGTCGCTCGCGCTCGGGACGACCGACTGGCAGACCATGTCCACGATTACCCTGCCGGCGGCGTTCTCGGGCGTCTCGGCCGCGGTCCTGCTGGGCGTCGGTCGCGCCATCGGCGAGACGATGGCCGCGACCGTGATGCTCCGCAACAGCCCCGCGCTCCCGGACCCGATTTACAACGTCTTCTACGGGTACGAGACGCTCACGTCGCTCATCGCGGCCCGGTACGGGAGTTCCCACGGGCTCCAGTTCAACGCGCTGTTCGCGGCCGGGGTCGTCCTCTTCGTGACGGTCCTGTTCCTCAGCGTCGGGTCGCAACTCATCGAGCGACGCATGGAAGAGAAACTCGGAGGTGACCCGTGATGAGCGGTCTCACCGACGACGACCGAGACGCCCTCGTCCGCGAGGGGACCTCGGTCCCGGAGATGGTCGCGGCCTCGACGGTGGGACTCTCGGCCCTGCTGTTCGCGCTGGCGCTCACCGCCCACTTCGAGCTGTTCACGATGACCGACGCCGTCGCCGGCGTCCCGATGGTAACCGCGCTCGGCGCGCTCCTCGCGCTTCTGGCCGGGACCATCCTCGGCTTCGGCGTCGCGTCGCGCCTCGAATACCTGGCGACCGAACCGCAGACCGACGCCGGACTCGTCGCGGCGACGGCGTTCTCGGGCATCTGGTTCGTCGTCGGCGGACTCGTCGGCTCCCAGACGTTCGGTCTCGGTTTCGTCGGCTGGCTGTTCACCGGGCTCGCCGCGGCCGGTCTCGCGTTCGCCGCGACGGTCGTCCCCCGCGAGGACGTCGGCTCGACGCTGCCTGCGGGCGCGCTCGCGCTGTTCGCCGGTCTCGTCTTCGTGACGGGCACCATCGGCCAAGACTGGTCGTGGACGCCGAACGGACTCCGCGCGACCTTCTTCCCCCGGTTCGTCGTCCCGACCGTCGTCATGTTCTGCGCGCTGGTCCTCGGCTGGTCGGCCGCGAAGGCCTACGGCGGCTTCGGAGCGCGGGGCCGCCACGTCGGCGCGCACGTCCTCATCTATCTCAACGCCTCGGCCATCATCGCGGTGCTGTTCGGTCTCGTCGCGTTCGTCGTCGCCAAGGGCGTCCCCGGTCTCTTCCAAGGACTCACGCTCGGTGCCGGGGCCGGACCGGAGACGACTATCGCGCTGTTCGGCTTCAGCCACACCATCGTCTGGCCGGTCTCGTGGCCGTTCCTCATGAACGGCGTCTCGCTGCTGGCGGAGGTAGACGGCGTCCTCCCGGCCATCGCGGGGACGGTCTGGCTCGTCGTCGGTGCGGTGCTGTTCGCGGTCCCGCTGGGCGTCGGCGCGGCCGTCTTCCTCAGCGAGTACGCCGACGAGGGCCGGTTCACCGAACTCGTCGAAATCGCCACCAACGGGCTGTGGAGTACGCCGAGCATCGTCTACGGGCTGTTCGGCTACGCCTTCCTCATCCCGCGGTTCGGCGGCCAGAAGTCGCTGCTCTCGGGGATGCTCACGCTCGGGTTCATGCTCCTCCCGCTGGTTGTCATCACCGGCCGCGAGGCGATGCTCTCGGTCCCCGACGAGTACCGCGACGCCAGCGCCGCGCTCGGCGTCACGAAGTGGGAGACCATCCGGAGCGTCGTCCTCCCGGCCGCGCTCCCCGGCATCGTCACCGGCGTCATCTTGGGCGTCGGTCGCGTCGCTGGCGAGACCGCGCCCATCCTGCTGACGATGGCCGGCGGCACGTTCCTGCCGGGAAGCCAGACCGTGGACGTCATCGGCGGGTTCGAGTTCATAGCCTCGCCGCCGTTCGTGACGAACCCCGAACTCCTGCAAGCGACCAGCGCGCTCCCCTATCAGGTGTACGCGCTCGTCACGGCGGGCGTCGGCGGCCCGCTCGACAATCCGGACAACTTCGCGTGGGGACTCACGCTGGTCCTGCTCGCTATCGTCCTCGCGTTCTACGCCATCGGCATCGCAACGAGACACTACTTCAGGAAGAAACTCTACCAATGACAGAGAGTACCCTCGATTCCACGTCACGGACGGAGAGTAGCACCGACCCGACGCCCTCGACGGAGGCGTCCGATTCGCCCGCGATGGAAACGTCCGAGTCCCGGACGGAAACGTCCGAGTCGCCCGGCATCGCGTCGCCCGGCATCGCGTCGCCCGGCATCGCGTCGCCCGGCGGAGCTTCCGAGACCACGACGGGCGAGTCCGAAGAGACCGTTCAGGACGAGTGGACTCGATACGACTTCGAGGGCGCGCCCAAGATTTCGGTCGAGGACTTGGACGTGTTCTACGGCGACGACCACGCGCTCAAGGGCGTCTCGATGGACGTGCCCGAGAACAGCGTCACGGCGCTCGTCGGACCATCCGGGTGCGGGAAATCGACGTTCCTGCGGTGTCTCAACCGCATGAACGACCGTATCAACGCCGCGACCGTCGAGGGGTCGGTCGAACTCGACGGCGACGAAATCTATCAGGACGGCGTGAACCTCGTGGAACTGCGCAAGCGCGTCGGGATGGTCTTCCAAGCTCCCAATCCGTTCCCGAAGTCGATTCGGGACAACATCGCCTACGGGCCGCGCAAGCACGGCGACATCAACGACGGCCTGCTCGACAAACTCCTCGGGCGCGCCGACGAGGACAAGGAAGACGAAATCGTCGAGCGGTCGCTCAAGCAGGCCGCGCTCTGGGAGGAGGTCAGCGACCGACTGGACGACAACGCGCTCGGTCTCTCCGGCGGCCAACAACAGCGCCTCTGCATCGGCCGGTGTCTCGCGGTCGACCCCGAGGTCATCCTGATGGACGAACCCGCCTCGGCGCTCGACCCCATCGCCACCGCCAAAATCGAGGACCTCATCGACGACCTCTCGGAGGATTACACGGTCGTCATCGTCACGCACAACATGCAACAGGCCGCCCGCATCTCCGACCAGACCGCCGTCTTCCTCACCGGCGGCGACCTCGTGGAGTACGGCGAGACCGACCAGATATTCGAGAACCCCAACAGCCAGCGCGTCGAGGACTACATCACCGGGAAGTTCGGATAACATGAGCAGTTCGACAACGGACACCGAGATTTCCCGCAAAGTTCAGTCCGTCGGCGGCTCGTCGTTCACGGTGTCGCTCCCGAAGGAGTGGGCGACCGACCACGGACTCGAAGCCGGAAACGAGGTCTACCTCTACCCCCACGAGGACGGCACGCTCATCGTCCGGACCTGCGAGCGCGGCGCTGGCGACCCGGCCCCCGAAATCCCGGTCGGCGAGCTATCGAGCGAGAAACTCCCGTGGGTCGTCTACGCCCTCTACGTCGCGGGCGAGGACCGTTTCACGCTTCGAACCGACGGCCGGTTCACCTCCGCGGAGCGCCGGACGATAACCACCGCGGGCAACGACCTCGTCGGACTCGAAGTCGCCGACGAATCGACCGACGGCGTCACCTTCCGGACTATGCGCCGCTCCCAACGGCTCCCCATCGGCCAGACCGTGCTGAACCTCCGGTACGTCGCGCTCTCGATGCACCGGAGCGCCACGAGCGCGCTCCTCGACGCCGATTCGGACCGCGCCGGCGAGGTCCTGCGCCAACCCGAGGACGTGGACCGCCAGTTCGCGCTGGTCAGTCGGTGCGTCGAGCGCCGCATCACTCTCCCCCGCGGGCCGACTCGTCCGGATTTAGACCGCCGGACGGCGCTCGACTACTACGCCATTTCGCGCGAACTCGACGGCATCGCGTCGTGCGCCGAGCGCATCGCCGGCGTCGCCCGAGAACTCGACGCGCCGCCGTCCGGGTCGCTGGAGTCCGAACTGGCCGACTACGCCCGCCGCTCGCGGCGCGTGGTCGAGCGAGCGGTCGAGGCGACCATCAACGGCCGCTCGGCGGAAACCGCCTACGACGCGCTCGACCAGTGCGAGAGTCTCCGAGACGACCTCGACCTACTGGACCCGCCCTCCGTCGAGCCCAGCGAGATGGACTCGTACTACGTCGCGCTCCTACTGGACGCCCTCGACCGGACGGCCGACCACGGCGGGAACATCGCCGAGCGCGCGCTCAAGATGGCGCTTCGCGTGGAGTAGGTCGGTTCACTGCGTGGTTTCGCTTTTCGCCACGAGGTTCGTCCCGGAAACGGTTGTTAGACTGAAAACCACGGGATTCCGATTGAGAACTCTCCGCGCCGCTACTCGTCGCTCCCGGAGCAGAAATCACAGAAACGCCGGGACTGGGATTTGAACCCGGAGCCAGACGGTCCGGGCGTGCGGCCTGCGGCCGTTCCGGGCGTGCGACTGGCAGGGGTTCAAATCCCAGCTTGCTGTCTACTTCCTGCTCACGGCGAGGCGAGCACACGAGTCGCTCGCCGTGTGTAGTTCCAGGAGAATACGCCGGGACTGGGATTTGAACCCAGAACCCCGTAAGGGGACACGCTTTCCAGGCGTGCGCTTTGCCATTCGGCCATCCCGGCCCGTACGATGGTAGTTCCGTCCGTCGCTTAAACCCTTCCCTTTCGGCCGATTGGCGCGCGTCGAGCGGGCCGCTCGACGCGCAAGCGCTCGCCGTCACGAAGACAGCTACGGCGTTCCTAAACGAACGAAAATATTTCCCGAAGAATGCTAAAGATATCTCAGTCGAACAGTCGTCCGTCGGCCAGATACGACAGCACCGTCGCGCCCAATCCGACGACCAGCGCCACGCCCGCCTTGACCGCCAGCGAGTAGCGATACCCCGCGAGGAGTTCGTACGCCTGCACGGCGACCAGAAACGCCAGCAGGCCGACGACGCCCCAGAGGAGACTCGCCTTCACGCGCGGGCGAACCGGTCCCAACTCCAGCGCCACGTTACTCGCTGGACGCGATGACCTCGATTTCGACGCCGACGCCCTTCGGGAGGTTGCCCGCCTCGACCGCGCTCCGGGCGGGCGGATTGTCCTGGAAGTACTCCTTGTAGGCGTCGTTCATCTCGTCGAAGTCCTCGATGTCGTCCAAGAACACCGTGACCTTCAGCACGTCCTGCATCGTCAGGCCCTCCTCTTCGAGGATGGCCTTCACGTTTTCGAGGCTCTGGCGCGTCTGGACCGCGATTTCCTCGTCGTCCAGCAGGTCGCCGTCGGGCGTCATCGGAATCTGGCCCGCGGTGAACACCATGTCGCCGTTGGTCGTCGCCTGACTGTACGCGCCGACCGCCTCGGGCGCGTCCTGCGTGCTGATGATGCGCTTCATACTCCTATCATTCTCGCTATGGCACTTAAACGTAGGCGGGACCGACTGGAGGACTTCGCGGGTGACGAGGGACGAAGCCGTTCGTTCGGCGAGAGCGAGACGCGGCACTCGGTCCGCCGAACGCCGAGGAGGGGGTTCGGCCGCAGTCGCAGTTCTACGCGATGACTTCCACGTCGAAGCCCTCCTCGCGGAGCGCGTCGAGCAACTGCTCGACGTGGTCGGTCCCGCGGGTTTCGAGGTCCAACTCGACCTCCGCGGCGTTCATGGCGATGTCCCGCGAAGTCCGGTCGTGCTGGATGCCGTAGATGTTGGCCTGCTGGGCCGAAATCACGTCCAGCAGGTCGTCCAACGCGCCGGGGCGGTCCTTGAGGACGGTCCGAATCTTGACGTACCGGCCGGTCTCGACCAGTCCGCGCATGATGACCGTCGTGAGCGTGTTCATGTCGATGTTGCCGCCGCAGAGCGCCGGTACGATGAGTTCGTCTTCCTCGTACTCGAACGCGCCCGAGAGCAGGGCCGCCAGCGCGACCGCGCCGGCACCCTCCACGAGCGTCTTGGCGCGTTCCAGCAACGTCGTCACCGCGATTGCGATTTCCGAATCCGAGACCGCGACCACCTCGTCCACGCGCTCCTGAATGACCTCGAAGGGCTTCTCGCCGACGTTCCGGGTGGCGATGCCGTCCGCGATGGTGTCCACCGAGTCGAGCGTGTGAATCTCGCCCTTCTGAAGCGACTGGGCCGCGCTCGATGCGCCCTCGGCCTGCACGCCGATTACTCGCGCGTCGGGGTTCTGCTCTTTGACCGCGGTCGAAATTCCGGCGATGAGACCGCCGCCGCCGATGGGGACGACCACGGTGTCGAGGTCCGGGAGGTCCTCCATGATTTCGAGGCCGATGGTGCCCTGACCCGCCATCACCTTCTCGTCGTCGAAGGCGTGGACGTAGGTCCGGCCTTCTTGCTCCTCGATTTCGTGGGCCTTCGCCTGCGCTTCGTTGTAGTCGTCGCCCCACAGGACCACCGTCGCGCCGTAGTCGCGGGTCGCCTGAATCTTCGAGATGGGCGCGTTCTCGGGCATCACGATCTTCGAGTCCACGCCGCTCTTCGTGGCCGCGAGCGCGACGCCTTGGGCGTGGTTGCCCGCGCTGGCGGTGACGACGCCCGCGGACTTCTCGTCGTCCGAGAGCGTCTCGATGCGGTTGGTCGCGCCGCGAATCTTGAACGACCCGGTGCGCTGGAACGTCTCCAGTTTCAGGTGGACCTCCGCGCCGGTCATGTCCGAGAAGGTGTGACTGTAGTCCAGCGGCGTCCGCCGGGCGGTCTCCTCGACCCGGACTCGCGCGTCGAGAACGTCCGAGAGGTCTATCATGGCCGAACGTACTCGCGGTGTCTCTTTAACGCTTTTTCACCTGCGACTCGCCGCGCGGGACCGACCCGAGGCTACCGAACTGGGAACAGGGGGAAAGGGGGAAAGGCGCGAAGCGTGTGACGCGCATCTGGTAGGTCGAATGGAAGACACTTAAAGCCCCGGTGGACGGACTGAAAGTGAAAGTGCAAGACGTCGTCGGGGTAGGCCCGCTGTCTGACGAGCGGCACACGCTCACGTCAGACGTAAAGCTGACGGCCGTTAGTCTCGCCCGCGAAGGCGAACCGCGACCTCCGACTCCCGACAGAACCGGCGCACGCGCTCGGCGAACGACCCGGTGCCCGGCCACTCGGCATCGGCACCGAGCGTCGCCGGGTCGCCGACGTAGAGTTCGGCGTCCCCTTTGCGGTCGCGGTCTCGGTCTTCGCCGTGATTCCCGGAGGCAACGGGCACCGACACCCGGACGTACAACCCGCGCTCGACGCCCTCGTAGGCGTCCAGCGCCTCTATCTCCGGCGTTTCGAGCAGTCTCCCGTCGGTGCGTCCGCCGGGGGCGAGCGTCGGGTACTCGCCTTCGACGCGGTGGAGTCCGTCGAGGGTCGCCGCGCCGCGGAACTCGAAGGTCGGGAGGACCCGCGCTACCCGCTCCGGGTCGGTCAGCGTTCCGTAGACGAAGACCTCCATGCGACTCGCTCCGGCCGCGACTCCCTTGCTCGTTCCGGTACACTCATCCTTACTCCGGCGCACGGCCACACGCATGGCCGAGTCCGTCCGTCCGCGTCTGCTCGCGGTCTGGCGGCGCGTCCTCTCGCTGTCGTGGCCCGTCATGGCCGAGCAGACCCTCCGCACGCTGATGCGGACGACCGACGTCGTGGTGACGGGCCTGTTCTCGCCCGCCGCGGTCGCGGCCATCGGACTCGCCGACCTGTTCGCTAGACTCCCGCTCCGCATCGGTCTCGGACTCGGGAGCGGTGCCATCGCGCTATCGAGTCAGGACACCGGCGCGTCCGAGACGCACGACACCGCCGACGCAGACGCCGACGACTCCGCTGGAAGCGAGGCCACCGCGAACCGCGACGAGGCCATCACGCAGGCCATCGTCGTCGGGATCCTGGCCGGGATTCCGTTCGTCGTCTTCGGCCTGTTCGCCGGCGAGCGCGCCATCGCCGCGCTCGGGGCACCGTCGGGCGTCGCCGAGATGGGCGGCACCTACCTCGCGGTCATCTTCGCCACCGCGCCCGCCCGCCACGTCGCGCTCGTCGCCGCGCGCTCGTTGCAGGGCACCGGCGACACCCGGACGCCGATGTACGTCAACGTCGTCTCGAACCTGCTCAACATCGTCGGCACCGTCGCGCTCGGCCTCGGGTTGGGCCCCGCGCCGCGACTCGAAATCGTCGGCGTCGGCGTCGCCACCGCGTTCGGCAACCTGTTCACCGCCGTCGCGCTGCTGGCGGCCATCTACGGCCCGTGGGCCGCCGCCTCGTTCGCCCGGCCGACCGACGCCACCATCGCCAAGCAACTGCTGGAAGTCAGCGCGCCCAAAATCGCGGAGGGGTTGGCGGCCACTATCGCGGAGTTCCCCTTCAACGCCATCCTGCTCGCGTTCGGCACCGAGGTCAACGCCGCCTACCAGATCGGCCGCCGGATGCACCAGCAGGTCACGAGTCCGCTCTCGCGCGGCTACAACGTCGCGTCGAGCGTCGTCGTCGGGCAGGCGCTCGGCGAGGGCGACCCCGACCGCGCCAGATTCGAGGGGTGGGCGAGCGCCGCGCTCGGTCTCGTGACCGTGGGGTCCATCGGTCTCCTGCTGTTCGTCGGCGCGGAGTGGTTCGTCCGCCTGTTCACCGACGACCCCGCGACGGTCGAGTACGCGACGGACTTCGCTCGCGTCTACGGACTGGTCTCGCCGTTCCTCGTCCTCTACGTCGTCCTCTCGGGCGCTCTGCAGGGCGGGAGCGACACCCGCACGCCCTTCGTCGCCCGGACTACGGGAATCTTCGGCTTCATGGTCGGCTTCTCGTGGCTGTTCGGCGTCCGCCTCGGCTTCGGCGTCACGGGCGTCTACGCGGGCATCTTCCTGTACTTCGTCTGGGCGCTCCTCGTCGTCGCGGCCGGGTTCCAGTGGGGCGGTTGGGCCACGAAGGCGGCCGCGATGATGGAGGAGCGGGGGAGCGTCGAAGAAGCGTCGTGAAGAACACCCGACTCGCTCTGGGGTACCGGAGGTAGACGGCTCGAAGGCCCGAAAGAAAAGGAAGCGACCGCTACGGCTCTACCGCTCGTCGGTCGGAACCCACTCTTCCTGCTTCGACCCGGTGTACTTCGCACGCGGCCGAATCAGGCGGTTGTCGTCGTACTGCTCCAGCACGTGGCCGATCCAGCCGCCGACCCGAGACATGGCGAAGATGGGGGTGTAGAGGTCGATGGGGATGCCCATCTGGTAGTACGTCGAGGCCGAGTAGAAGTCCACGTTCGGTGCCAGACCCTTCTCGTTCTGCATGTACTCCTCGATTTCGACCGACATCTCGTACCACTTGGTGTCGCCAGCGGCCTCGCCCAACTCCTCGCTCTTCTCGCCGAGAATCTTCGCGCGGGGGTCCTTGACGTTGTAGACGCGGTGACCGAAGCCCATGATGCGGTCGCCGCGGTCGAGGGCGTCGTCCACCCACGTCTTGGCGTCCTTGCCGCTCTCGTCGAGTTCCTTGAGCATCTTCATGACGTTCGCGTTCGCGCCGCCGTGGAGCGGTCCGGCGAGGGTGCCGACCGCGCTGGTGACCGCGCTGTGGAGGTCCGAGAGCGTCGAGGACGTGACCATCGAGGAGAACGTCGAGGCGTTCAGGCCGTGGTCGGCGTGCAGGACCAGCGCCATGTCGAACGTCTCGGCCAGCACCTCGTCGGGTTCCTCGTCGTTGAGCATGTAGAGGAAGTTCTCGGCGTGGCCGAGGTCCTCGCGGGGTTCGACCGGGTCGTCGCCGTCGCGGATGCGCTTGAACGCCGCGACGATGGTCGGAATCTTCGCGGTGATGCGTTGGCCCTTCCGGAGGTTACTCTCGCGGTCGGTCGGGTCGGCGTCCGAGTCGTCGGCGTCGTAGGCCGAGAGCATCGACACCGCGGTCCGGAGCGCGGCCATCGGCTGTTCGTCGGCCTCGGCGAGCTTTCGCACGGTGTCGAGTACGTCCTCGTCGAGTTCGCGCTCGGCGGCCATCTCCTCGGAGAACGCGTCGAGTTCGTCGCGTGTCGGGAGTTCGCCGTGCCAGAGCAGGTAGAGGACCTCCTCGTAGCTCGCGTTCTGCGCGAGGTCCTCGATTTCGTAGCCGCGGTAGATCAGACGACCCTCGTCGCCATTGATAAAGCTGAGTTCCGATTCTGCGACGACGACGCCCTCCAACCCTTTCTTGACCTCTTCTGACATGCGTTGAACTTCTCGGCAAGACCGGAAAAGGATTATCTTTCCTTTCCGTTTCGAGTTATCCCCATCCAACCCCGCCGACGACGCTCGCCGGGCGACGTTGACCGGCGATGGCGGACGACCGACGTTCGCCGACCGACGCTCGCCGGCCGGTCCCCGACGAACGTTTTTATCGAATGCCGCATAACTGTCGGACATGGACTCCTCGGGCGGTGACGTCGAGTACGAACCCGTCGGCGTCAAGCAGGTGCTGGCGGAGATGAAAGACACCGCGGAACTCCTC
This sequence comes from Halorussus gelatinilyticus, assembly GCF_023238445.1. Classification (GTDB taxonomy): domain Archaea; phylum Halobacteriota; class Halobacteria; order Halobacteriales; family Haladaptataceae; genus Halorussus; species Halorussus gelatinilyticus. The sequence goes on from NZ_CP096658.1 coordinate 1,364,749, forward strand.
ATCGACCTCTCGTTTTCGGCGGTCCTCAACGGGAGCGACGACATCGCCGCCGAGGTTCTGGACCTCGAAGCCCGGATGGACGTCCTCCAGATGCGGGCCCGGATGAGCCTCCTGATGGCCGCCAGAACCACCGACGACGCCGAGCAGTTGGCTCCCGTGCTGGGCGTCGTCGGCGCGGCCGAGAAGATAAGCGACGCCGCGGGCGACGTCGCCAAGGTCGTCTTGGAGGACATCGGCCTGCCCGACGCGATGCGGGCCGCGCTCCCCGAGGCGGTCGAGACGCTCGTCCGCGCGGAGGTCGCCGACGACGCGGCCCTCGCGGGCCGCACGCTCGGCGACTCGAACATCGAGACCGAGACCGGCGTCCGGGTCATCGCCATCCACCGCCGCGACGACTGGATTACGAATCCGGACCGCGACACCGAACTCCTCGGCGGCGACACGGTCCTCCTGCGCGGCCCGGACGAAGGTATCGCCGACGTGTACCGGCGCGCGACCGGCGACGCCTACGAACCCCCGGAACCGCCGGAACCCGGCATCGAGGACTTGGAGCGCGCCGTGGACTCCATCGTCCTGATGAAGAACATCAGCGAACTCGCGGTGGACTTGGCCTACGGGAGCGTCCTCTTCGACAGCAAGGACGTGGCCGAGGAGGTGGTCGAACTCGAAGCCGAGGTGGACGCCCTCCAGTCGCGCTTCGAGGCGTGGACGCTCCGGGCGGCCGCCCGCGTCGAGGACCCGGTGTCGCTCCGCGGACTGGTCCACCTCGCCAACGCGACGGAGGTCATCAGCGACGCCGCGGTCGAAATCAGCGAGGGCGTCCTCCGCGGACTGGGCACCCACCCCGTCGTCGAGCAGGCGGTTCAGGAGAGCGACGAGGTCATCGTCCGGCTGACGGTCGCGCCGGGAAGCGAGTTCGACGGCGTGACCTTGGGCGACCGCGAGGTCAAGACCGAGACCGGGATGCGCGTCATCGCGGTCCGACGCTCACAGTCCGGCGAGCGCGACTGGGTGATTCAGCCCGGTCCCGAGACCGAACTCCGCGCCGGCGACGTGTTCCTCGTCAAGGGGACCCGATCGGGTGCCGAGCGACTGGCGGACCTGACCGGTTCGGAGTTCGCGTCGGAGTGAGGACCCTCGGATTCGGACCTCGAACCGACGCGCCTTTTATCCGGCCGTCCTAACCTCCGCCCGTGTCCGAGAGCGTCCCCGAGCGGCCGCGAGCGAACTTCGTGGCCGCGCTGAACGTCCGGCGCAACGCCATCCGCGGGTTCGCGTTCAGTCTGCTGTTCACCGCGGCGGTGCTGGCGGTGTTCGTCGTGCTACCGGGGACGCGACAGCCGACGCCGTACTACGTCGCGTTGGGGTTCGTCCTCTCCACCGCGCTCGGCGCGGTGGCGACGACGGTGCTGACGCTCTTCTCCGCCTATCGACTGGCGAAAGAGACCGACTTGGAGTGAGTATCGAGGGAGTCCGTAGCCCGAACCGAGGACTTCCTCGCTTCGCTCGGTCGTTCTGCTCCGAACACGCCGAGTCCGAAAGCCGGATTTTGTATTCGACGGCTGACAACCGACGCACGTGAACGACGGAGACGTGCTGGCGATGTGCGGCGGCTCGGTTCTCCTCGCCGCATTCGGGTTCGCGGTCGCCGGCTGGGCCGGAATGGGTTCCGTCGGCGCGGTCGTGCTGGTGGTCGGCATCGTCCTCGGTAGCGAAGCCGCCGATTCCGCGGACGACGACCCGCCGACCCGGAACTGCACCGAGTGCGTCGCGGTCGTGGACGGGGAATCGTGCGACTACTGCGGTCGCTCGCTCTCGGAGTGACCCCGACCGTTCGCCGCGCCCGGGACCCGCCGCTCCAGCGACAGCACCCCGACGCCCAGCAGGAGACACATCCCGACCAGCGCGGGCCAGAGCAGCGCCTCGACGCCGTAGTCGAAGAACGCCCCGCCGACGACCGGACCGATGCCGAACCCGAGTCGCTTGGCGACCTCCAGCACCGAGAGCTGTGACCCGCGCTCCTCGACGGTGCCCACGTCGCTCGCCAGCGCGGTAATCAGTGGCGCGTGCAGAATCTCGCCGATGGTCCGGAGGACGAGGAACGCCCCGACAAGACCGACCCCGAGGAGGACGGGCGCGCCGTGCGCGACGACGATGGCGACAAAACTCGCGGCCCAGAACAATGCCGAGAGCGCCAGTCCCCGCGTCCGCCGCCACGACCGGACCCACGACACCATCGGCAACTGGAAGAGAACGATAACTAACGGGTTCAGCACGTAGAGCGTACCCAACTGCTCGCTGCTCAGCCCGAAGGTCAGTTTTGCGAACACCGGGACCGTACTCTGCATCTGGGCGTAGGCCACCGCGAACCCGACGTTCAGTAGCGCGAGCGCGAGAATCGTCGGTTGCGTGACCGCGCGACCCCACTCCCGGAGCGTCGCGGCGAGCGACGCGTCCTCCTCGCCGTCGGTCGCCGACTCGTCGGTCTCGGCGCGTTCGTCGTCTGTGACTCGCGGGAGCGCGACCGCCAGCAGGACCGCGACGCCGCCGCTGGTCGCGCCGTCGGCGACGAAGACGGCGGTGTGGGCGACGCCGTAGAGGAGTCCCCCGACCACGAACCCCGACCCGAACCCGGCGTTGCTGGCGACCTTCAGCAGCGCGTAGGCCTCGTCGCGCTCGGCGTCCGGCGTCAGGTCCGCTATCATCGCCTGACTCGCGGGGGCGAACAGTCCGGCCGCCAGCCCCGCCGCGGTGGCGACCGCGATAAATGCGGGCGCAGTCGTCACGAGCGCGTAGGCCGCCAGCGTCGGCGCCGAGAGCGCCATGCTCGCCACCATCACGGGCTTGCGGCCGTACTGGTCGGCGAGGTAGCCGCCGACGAGCGTCCCGGCCGCGGTCGCCACGCTGTTGGCGAACAGGCCGGTCCCGACGAGCGTGAACGGGATGCCGACCTCGCCGTAGAAGTAGAGCGTGGCGAACGGGTAGACGATGCCCGACCCGAGGACGTTGACGAACCGCGCCGCGGCCACGACGAAGACCGCGCGGTCGAAACCTCGGAGGTCTGACATCGACGAGCGAAACGACATCGACCGGTGGTATTCGCGGTCGGGTGAAAGGGGTTCGGGAAGCGCGGGCGGCCTGCCGGTTCGACCGGGAACTTATGGTCCGCGTCTCGGTACTCCCGACGGAGCGATGGCGGGAATCGAAACACCGTTGACCGACGTACTGGACCTCGACGTGCCGGTCGTGCAGGCACCAATCGGTAGCGCGACCTGTCCCGAACTGGCCGCGAGCGTGGCCGACGCCGGCGGCCTCGGGATGCTCGCGGTCACGTGGCGGAGTCCGGAGCGGACCCGCGAACTCGTCCGCGAGACGCGCCGCTCGACTGACGGGCGGTTCGGAGTGAACGTCGTGGTGGACGACGACGCGAAGTCGGTTCCCACGGCGGACCACGTCGCGGCCTGCCTCGACGAGGGCGTCGAAGTGGTCTCGCTGTCGTTCGGTGACGCCGACGATATCGTGGATCTCGTCCAGGACGAAGGAGGCGTCGTTCTCCAGTCGGTGGGGAGCGCGGACGCCGCGCGCGAGGCCGCCGAGGCCGGCGTCGATGCGGTCGTCGCGCAGGGGTGGGAGGCGGGCGGCCACGTCCAGAGCGAGGTCGCGACCATGCCGCTCGTCCCGAAGGTCGCGGACGCCGTCGACGTACCGGTCGTCGCGGCGGGAGGCATCGCGGACGGCCGCGGAATCGCGGCGGCGCTCGCGCTCGGGGCGGACGGCGCGTGGCTCGGGACCCGATTTCTGGCCACGGAGGAGGCCCGAGCTCACGACCTGTACCGCGAGCGCGTCCTCGACGCCGACGAGACGGACACTTACTTCGGGACGCTCTTCGACGAGGGGTGGCCCGGCGTCCCCCACCGCGTCCTGCGGAACAGCACGCTCGAACGCTGGCAGGACGCGGGCGAGCCGCCGCGAGGAGAGCGGCCCGGCGAGGACGAAGTCGTCGCCGAGACCGCGGACGGCGACTCGATAGCGCGATACGAGGACTCGCTCGCGGTTCCGGAGGTGACGGGTGACGTCGAAGCGATTCCGCTGTACGCCGGCCAGAGCGCCGGACTCACGGAATCGGTACCGTCCGCCGAAACTCTCACCGAGCGACTCGCCGAGGAGACGCGGACGGCGCTGAACCGCACCCGCTCGCTACTCGACGCGAGCGACTCCGGTCCCGAAACGTAGGAGTCCGGCGCGTCGCTCACCGGTACGCGGGCAACTCCTTGCCGAACAGCAGGAAGTAGCCGGTCCCGATCAGTCCGATAACCGTCGCCACGCCGAACGCCAACTGCGGGCCGGCCGGCGACAGACCGTAGAGCCATCCGCCGACGGCCGCGCTCGGGACGACCACCGCGTTGCGCGCGAGGTAGTACGACCCGACGACGCGCCCTCCGGCGTCCTCCTCCGCGGGGCCGACGATGAGCGCCTTGTGGGCCGGCAGGCCGGCGAACCGCAGGCCCGACACCGCGAACAGGAGCGTGACGAGCGTAGTCTCCGAGAAGGCGATTCCGGCGACGGTCAGGCCGCCCTCGGGTGCGTTGACCAGTAGGGCCGGGAAGACCGCGTAGACGACGAACCCGAGCGCGACGACCGGCTTGAGACCGAACCGCTGTGCGACCTTCGAGACGGGAATCATCACGACCAGCGCGACCGCCATCTCGACCGCGAGCAGGACGCCGAAGAAGGCGTCGGGACCGAGGACCCCGACCACGGGCAGGCGGGCGCTGACCTCCAGCACGTTCGTCACCACGAGGACGACGAAGACGTAGACCATCCCGTTCGCAAATCTGACGAGCGTGTCGCCGACCAGCAGCGTTCGGAGGGTCGCGGGCATCTCCCGGAGGTCCGAGACCACCTGCGCGACGCCCTCGAAGGACTTGCCGAACGAGTCCTCGCTGGCGTCGTACAGCAGGCGTTGGGCGACGGTCGCCACGAGTCCGAACCCGGCCGCGACCGCCAGCACGTACCGGAAGCCGACCTCGAACTCGTACATCGCCAGCAGGCCCGCGGCGACGAGCGGGCCGAGCAGGAACGCCGTCCGGCGGAACGTTTCGGTGCTGGCGAACCCGGTCGCCAGTTCCTCTGGCGGGACGCTCTGCTTGACGATGGCGAACGTCGCGCCCAGTCCGAACGACTTCCACGCCTGGGCGAGCAGGAGGCCGACGAAAATCCACGTCCAGCCCGGAATCGGGAAGAAGTCGAACTCGGGCGCGAGGAACCACAGCAGAAAGCCGAGCGTGGAGGTGAGGCCGAAGGCGGTGAGCGCGGTCCGTGAGCCGATTCGGTCCGAGATGGCTCCGCCGGGATACGGGTACACCGCGCCGATGAGGTTGCCCAGACTCCCGTAGAGGCCGATGACGATGCTCCCCGCGCCCAGCACCTCCAGATAGCGGCCCATGTACCGCCCCGTCATCTGGAAGCCGAGACTGAACGCGAACATCGCCAACGAGAGGACCAGCACGTCCCGTTCCAGCGCGAGGAACTGGCGGAACGCCGCGAAGGGGTCGGCCCGCTCCCTGTCGGTCGCCATGTGCGAGGATTGGAGTCGGTCGTCAAAAATTCGGGGGCTCCGTCCGCATTCCAAGGGTTCGGAGACCGGAGTCGAGGGAGGCGCATTCGAATACGATGGTCGTTCGATCGGTTAGGATTAAGTGATATATAAGTAGTTTCAGACACTACGTGTGTGTCAATGAATCCCGAGTTTACCGCCCTCGTCGAACCCGACGGCGTCCGCATCACGGACCCCATCGAGCGCACGCAGTTCGACCTACACGCTCCGTCGGCCGTGTCGCCCGACGTGGCGGAGACGGACTCGTTTTACTTCCCGATAGACACCGCGATTTCCGTCCGGACGGACTCGCTCCGGACCACGAAAGGTCTCGACGTGTACGTCAGGGACGACGCGGGCGGGATGGTCGGGCAGTCCAGCGGCGGGTCCGAACTCGACCTCCCGGCGGACGCGTACAACCTCGAACTCGCCAACACGCAGATGAAGGTGTACCTCGCGGTCGAGAGCGAGGTGGCTATCTCGGGGAGTACCGAAGCCGTCGAACTCTCGTTCGGCGACGAGACCACCGTCGAAGTCGGCGCGCGGTCGCTCCACCAGACGCCGGCGGGGACGATTACGGTTCCCGACGACGTCGGCGCGCTGATGGACGCCGTGTCGCTGCTCGGGTCGGCGCTCAAGACGACGACCTGCGAGCGGTCGTTCCCCACGCTGCGGGGGCATCCGCCGCTGCTCGAACCCGGCGAGGAGTTCCGGGTCGAGGGCGACCTCGACCGGCCCGACACCGGCGTCAAAATCCAGATTCCCGAGGAGCGCGAGGCCGTCTACGCCGTCGCGCCGCTGGCGTTCTACCTCGGCGCGGACGTGGTGCCGGGCGAGGAGCCACGCCTGCTGACCGACGAGTTCGGCCACTCGCTCGACGCGCCCGACGGACTGGAGGCGGCAGTCCGGCGCGTCCTCCAGCAGGTCTTCTTCCTCGACTGCGTGACCCGGACCGAGGGCTACTACGAGGTCGACCTCCGGGAGCGCCGGCGACTCGAACCCGACGTGGACCTCGACTTCGAATCGCTGTACGACGAGCCGCTGGCCGAACAGCTCCGCCAGTACCTCGAAATCCCCTTCGAGGTGGTCGAACCCCACCTCCCGCAGTGGAAGGTCACGATGGACGTGTCCCCGTCCCACGAGAACCTCGCGGTCCTCCCGTTCGCCGCGGACGAACTCGCCTTCGTCAGATGTCCGGACCAGCCCGACCCGTCGGTGGTCGAACCGGAGCCGAGCGAGTTGGAGGCGTTCTATCGCTCGGCCGACGACGAGGCGGCCCCCGTGAGCGACGTGATACAGCCCGACCCGACCGACACCATCGAACACGTCTGGGTCGGCGACGAGATGCCCATCGGTGCGAGCAAGGCGACGCCCGAGGCCCTGAAGCGCCGCCTCGACGTGACGCCGAAACACCACATCTCGGTGGACGTGGTGTGCAACGACGAGCGCATGCGCGAGGAGGACGTGGTCGGCGACATCTACGGCACGCGGGACCTCTACAACTTCTCCGTCTCGCTCCACAACGACCTGACCACCGGGGAACTCCGGGACCTACTCGAATCCGGCACGGACTTCCTCCACTACGTCGGCCACGTCACCGACGACGGCATCCAGTGTTCCGACGGGATGCTCGACGTGGCGACCCTCGAAGAGTCCGGCGTCCGCGGGTTCATCCTGAACGGTTGTCGCTCCTACCAGCAGGGCGAGACGCTAGTCGAGAAGGGGAGTAAGGTCGGCGTCGTCACGCTGACCAAGGTCGGCAACGAACCGGCGACGGACGTGGGCAAGGAGTTGGCGCGGTTGCTGAACCACGGGTTCTCGATGCAGAGCGCGCTGTCGGTGGTGACTGAGGTGAACACGCTGGACCGGCAATACGTGATTGTCGGAGACGGGAGTCAGGAACTAGTCGAAGCGAAATGCGGAGCGCCGTTGCTTATCAAACCGCACCGCGAGGGGGAGACAATTGAAACAACGTTCCGGAAATTCCCAACCATAAATTCCCCACTCGGAGGACTGGCTACCAAGAAATTAGACGGCGAGTCGATTAACTACATCAATTCTACAATCATTCAGGAGAACGTCAATGATGACTCTCTTGATGAATACCTGAAAACTTCTACTCTCCCTGTGAAGATTCAGGACGAGATTTTCTGGAGTGACGAAATTACTGCGGACGATATTTAAGGGCCTGTAGTTACGCAATCTGCACAGCCCATCGGTTCGACAAATTCTGTCAAATAAAAACCAAAAGAAAACATTGCCCCGATTGCCCACGGATGCCGTTTTAACCACGTACAAATCTTGCCTCTGACCATACTCGTACTCACACAAGCAACCAGAAAATACTTTCTTTAAAATTTATATCTAGAACGGAATACAAGTTGTTAGCTGTTTTCTCGCTCACGTAATTTCTCGTCGCGTCCATCGGTCGAAATAGACTCTCATAGTATTATACCTACACGACGAGTAACAAATTTTAAATCATACATAGCCGTCTATAGCCGATATGAGCGACGATTCGAGCGACGTTCCGATAGCGGACATCCGCCGGAAGCTCAAGCGACTGAAACGAAACGGCTGTAACCTGCTCGTGACGGGGAACGTGCGCGAGGAGGCGTCTCACCGCACGACGCGGAAACTCCTCGGCGCGCCGGAGGTGACTCGGACTCGACTCCTCGCGCTGACCGACCACGACCGAGAGGACGCCCCCGTCCTCCTGCCCGGCGACGTTCGGGCGACCGACGAGCGGGTCCGCTTCCTCCAGTACGACTCGGGGACCCGGACCGCGAGCGTCGCGACGCCCGCCGCTTCCGCTCGCTCGGCGACCGACGCCGTGGCTTCCGAAACCGACTCGTCGGCGTTCGACACCGACTCGTCGTCGGTCGCGCGCGACCTCGACGACTTCCAGAGTGCGCTCTGCAACGCCATCACGACCGCGAAAATCTCCGAGTCCGGATTCGACCCCGCCGAACTCCGCATCTCGGTGTTCACCCTCTCGTACCTCGTGAACCGTCACGACCCCACGGCGGTCGACCGGTTCGTCAGCGCGGTCGGCGACCACGTCCGCGGCGTCGGCGGGATGGCCCACTACCACCTGCCGGTCGCCGACGACTCGAAGCCGGTCCGGCGACTCTCCTCGCTGTTCGACGCCCGAATCGAACTCCGCGAGAAGCACGGCCGTCCGGAGCAACGCTGGCACTTCCCGGACGACGACGTGCGGACCGTCTGGGTCGGACTGTAATCGTCGGAACCTCGTCGCTCGCTCCCGTCGCTCACTCCAACTGCTCGTCCTCGCGACTTCTCCGTTCGTCACCGTCTCGACGTTCGTCCTTCTTCGCCGAGACCGAACCGCTAAAGGGCGTGTAGGCGTCCGTTATGGTATAATGAAGACGCTCGGAACGGCGAGTGCCGCCCCCGGCGAGATTGACACCGGGCGGTTGCAGGTCGGCGAAACGCGTGACGGCGGCGAGTTCGGTCTCCCGGTCGCGGTCGTCAACGGCGCGGCGGACGGCCCGACGCTCTACGTACAGGCGGTCAGCGACGGCGACGAACTGAACGGTCTCGGGGTCCTCCAGCGGGCGATTCCGCAGATTCCGCCCGCGGACCTCTCGGGGACGATTCTCGTGGTCGGCATCGTCAACTACCACGCCTTTCAGGTGGCCGAACACCGCAACCCCATCGACGACACGAAGATGAACCGCACCTACCCCGGCGACGAGTCGGGGACCTCCAGCGAGCGCATCGCGGCCGCGACCTTCGAGGCCGCCTCGCGCGCCGACCTGATTTTGGACCTGCATCAGGGCTCGACCAGTCAGATGCTCAACGAGGTCCGGGTCCGGTGCGGCCAGCGCCACCGCCTCCACGACGAGTGCCTCGAACTCGCCAAGGTTTTCGGCTGCGGGCACGTCCTCGACCAGAAGGGACCGGACGGCCAACTCGCCCGCGCGGGTCCCGACGAGGGCATCCCGACCATCGACCCGGAACTCGGCGGCTGCGTGGGTTGGGACGAGGAGAGCATCCGGTACGGCGTCGAGGGCGTGTTCAACGTCCTACGCTACTACGGCTTCCTCGACGGCGACGTGGACCTCACACCCCAGACTCGCGCGACCGGATTCGACCGCTACGGGTCGCCTTCGGGCGGTCTCGTCCGGTTCCGGAAGGAGTTGGGCGACGCCGTCGAGGTCGGCGACGTCATCTTCGAGGTGACCGATCCCTTCGGCCAACTGAAGGCGGAAGTGACCGCGGACGACCGCGGCGTCTTCTGGCGCTCGCGCCGCCTGCCCCAAGTGGCGACCGGCGAGTACGTCTGTTCGGTCGGCACTGACGTAGACGAGTTCTGAGCGTCGCCTCCTGCACTCGACCTGCGTCCTCCGCTCGACCTGCGGTCTCCCCCTTCGGCCGTCCCCCGAGCGCGGCGCTCCTCCGATAACTATTGATGCCCGAGCGCGACAGTACCGAGTATGCCGACCGACCTCGCCTGCCCCGACTGCGGCCGGACCTACGACGCCGGCCCGGACGAACCGTGGCGCTGTGACTGCGGCCATCCGCTCGAATTCGCCGACCGCCCGCGACCGGACGGTCCCGCGCCCGACTTCGCCGAGTTGGACACCCGCGCCGGCCTCTGGGCGTTCGAGGACTTCCTGCCGGTCTCGCCCGAGGTCACGCTCGGCGAGGGGTTCACGCCGCTCGAAGAACCCGCCTCGGCGAACTGGGAAGAGAACGTCCAGTTCAAACTGGAGTACGTCTTCCCTTCGGGGAGTTTCAAGGACCGCGGCGCGACCGCGACCCTCTCGCGCGCCGCGCAACTGGGCGTCGAAACGGTCGTCGAGGACTCGTCGGGCAACGCCGGGGCGGCCATCGCCCAGTACGCCGCCCGCGCCGGCATCGACGCCGACGTCTACGTCCCGGCCGACGCCAAGGACTCGAAACTCGCGGCCATCGAGCGCGTCGGCGCGACTCCGATTCGCGTCGAGGGTACGCGACAGGACGTGACCGACGCCTGCATCGAGGCCGTGGAATCCGAAAACAGCGCGGGCTGGTACGCCAGCCACGCGTGGAATCCGGCGTTCTTCGCGGGCACTTCGACCTTCGCCTTCGAGGTGGCGGCCCAGCGCGACTGGGAAGTTCCGGACGCCGTGGTCACGCCGCTGGGCCACGGCACGCTCTTCCTCGGAGCCTACCGCGGCTTTCGGGCGCTGAAGGCGGCCGGCTGGACCGACCGGATGCCCCGCCTGCTCGGCGCGCAGGCCGCCGGATACGCGCCCGTCGCCGAGGAACTGCACGGCGACGAGGCCGCCGCGGGCGACAACGCGGTCGCCGACGGCATCCAGATTCTCGACCCCGCCCGGAAGGACCAGATTCTCGCCGCCATCGACGCGACGGACGGCGACGCCATCGCGCTCGATTCGGACTCGGTCGCGGAGGCTCTCGACGGACTCCACCGCGGCGGGTTCTACACCGAACCGACCTGCGCCGTCGCGCCCGCCGCGCTCGCGGAGTTCCGCGAGCGCGGCGTACTGGACGAAGGGGACGAGGTCGTGGTGCCGCTGACGGGAAGCGGGCTGAAGTCGTGACGAGCAACTGATCTCAAGTCTCTGCCGTACAGCGAGCGGTTCGAACGGGCGTAGGTGCACTTGAGATAAGCGACTGCTCGGTTCCACCGCCTATCCGGCGCAGTTGGTCGTGTGGAAGATGGCGAGACGGGGGTCGTCGGTATCCGTTCCGGACTGTCCGAGCTGTGCGACAACCCCGAGACACTCGGAATCAAACTCCGCAAAATCGAGTGTGTCAGCTTGCCTCTCTTGGCGGTCGTCTCGCCACGCAGAGAGGACGTAGGGCCCAGACCGCGTCGGATAGCCGGTGAACACGGCCGCCCCTGACCCGTTTGGGCCGTCCGCCTCCACTCGCTTCGACTCCCGATACACGGTCTCGCCCTCCCGTTCGATTCGGACGTGAACCTTGTGTGGTTCGTCGTCCTGATTGAGCGCGGTCAGTTCGACCAGTTGCGGCGTCGTCGACTCCGACTCGCCGCCGAACGCCGTACACCCGGAAACGCCCGCGATACAGGCCATCCCCGCAGACTGGAGGAGGGAACGCCGACCGAGTTGGGGAACCATACCCCGTATCTCACAGTCGAGGGACGAATAATTTTCTGGAGAACAGCGCCACAACCCACTCGGCCACGTCACTGCTCCTTGAAGAAGGCCACTCGCCGACGGCGCGGCCGTCTACTGGGCGTTTCGCTCGGGCCCGTTCCGCGAGACGTAACACGTTCTGCCCCTGTCATTTCTCCGGATGAATCGGCGCATCGAACCCCCCGCGAACCAGCGGCTTGGCGATGTGCCTGCGAGCTTCCGGAGGTACCTCGTACCAGCCGACCTCCAGCTCCCGCTCGACCTCGCGTTCGACTTTCCCGTCCGCCGCGGTCTTGCAGTCCCGACACCGGTAGCCCTGCCCGGCCCCGGCGCTCTCCATCGACCGGCCGCAGTCCGGGCAGTCGGGGGTGACGAGTTCGGTCCGGTCCAACTCGCGCACGGCGAACTTTTCGAGTTTGAGGGTGCCGTCCGAGACTTCGCCGCAGGCCGCGATTCGGTCGCCGGGCCGGAGGTCGCGCACTCGGTCGCGGAAGCGTTTGGTCGGTTCGAAGGCGGCGCACCGGAGTTTCGCGCCGGATTCGGAGTCCTCCAGCGCGAAGAAGACGTGGCCGCCCCGTCGGGTCTCGGGCGCTTCGGCGACCGTGCCCTCGACGCGGTAGGCCCGGCCGTCCTCGACCGCTTCGAGACCGCCGGCGTCCCGGAGGTGGGCGTCGGTGCCCTGATTCGTCACGAAGAGCGCGCGGCGCGAGACCGGTTCGCTCTCGATGGCTTCCGCGACTTCCCGGACGGTGGCGTGGTCGTCGCCCCGAATCCCGTGGAGGATGGGACCGGGCGTGTGCGGGACGCAGACCAACTCGCCGGTCTCGCGATCCACGGTGTCCCACGCGGCGGGGTAGGCCGCGTCCGCGGCGTCGAAGACCGACTCGGCGTCTACCTCCCGAGGGGTCCCGACGCGCTCCCGTTCGCGGTAGGAGATGCACTCGTAGGTCCAGTCGGCGGCGATTCCGACGGAATCGCCGCCGCCGACCGCGGCCTGCCCGCCGAACGCTCTCCACGCGCCGACCGCCGCGAGTGCGCCGATTCGTCCCCGTCCGAGTTTCCAGCCGTCGCTCCGGTAGCCCGCGTCCTCGATTACCGCCTCGGCGTCCTCGATTGCGAGGCGGTCGCGGACTGCGCTGCGAGCGAACTCCGCGACCGCTTCGGGCGCGTCTCCGGGGGCGCCCGGCGCGACGACGAGTCCGGGATTCGTCCGCGGGTCGTCGGTCTCGGCAACTCGGGCGACCTCCTCGCGGGCGATTTCGAAGGCCGTCTCCGGGTCGGCGTCGGTGTGGACCGCGAGCGCGGCGTTCCCGCGGGTCTTGTGTTCGACCGCGGGGTTGAGTCGGACGAGGAGCAGTCGCTCGACGCTCGCGCCCTCGTCGGGGTTGTCCGAACCCGCGCCCCCGTCCGAGTCGTCCGAACTCGCGTCCTCGTCGGTGCGTCCGCCCTCACGCAGGCGCTCGGCGAGTTCGGCCGCGAGATAGGTCGTACACATCCCCCGTTCGCGGGAGTCGGTGTCGTCCACGCCGATGACCGTCACGGCTCCCCGTTGGTGCGTGTCGGATTAACGACTTTCGGAGCCGCCCCGTCTATCGTTATCAAACTACCGCCGCTCGCCCGGCCAATCGCAAGCAGCGGCGGGGGTACGACCAGCACAACGCATATATAGGGGAATCACTTACATGCGGATATGTCCCGGTCTGCACTGGTCGGGAACGTGACCGCAATGCTGGAGGACGCGGGATTCACGGTCAGCGACCGGTGCGCAATCCGACCCAAGAGCTTCGACGTGGCCGCGCGCCGCGGCCGCGACTTGCTCTTGCTAAAGGTGCTGGCGAACGTCGACGCGTTCGACGGTGCCACCGGTCTAGAGATGCGACGACTCGGCGATTACCTCAGCGCAACGCCGGTCGTCGTCGGCCTCCGAACCCGCGACGAGGAGTTGGAACCCGGCGTCGTCTACTTCCGACACGGCGTCCCCGTGCTGAGTCCGGACACCGCGATGGAACTGTTCGTCGAGGGGATGTCGCCGCTGGTCTACGCCGCGCCCGGCGGTCTCTACGTCAACATCGACGGCGACGTGTTGCGCGACGAGCGCGAGGAGCGCGGCTGGAGCCTCGGCCGTCTGGCCTCCGAACTGGGCGTCTCCCGGCGCACCGTCTCGAAGTACGAGGACGGCATGAACGCCAGCGTGGACGTGGCGCTCGAACTCGAAGACATGTTCGAGGGCGACCTGACCAGCCCCGTGGACGTCCTCGAAGGGGCCGACGAGGTCCGCGAGGGCGAACCCACGCCCGACGACCCCGAACCGGAGGACGACGACGAGCGTATCGTCACCGTTCTCACCCGCGCTGGCTTCGAGGTTCACCCCACCGTCCGTGCGCCGTTCAAGACCGTCAGCGAGGACAACTCCAGCGAGGAGAACGTCCTGACGGGCCACTCGGCGTTCACCAAGGCCGCCGAGAAGCGTGCCCGCATCATGTCCTCCATCGGCGAGGTCGCCCGGACGCGCTCGGTCTACTTCGTGGACGAGGCCAAGCGCGAGAGCGTGGACGGCACGGGCCTCGTCGAGCGCGAGGAGTTGGAGGACATCGACGACCCCGACGAACTGCGGGAGCTGATTCGGGAGCGCGGCGAGAAACCGGCCTGAGCGCTCTCGAACTGACTCTTCTACACCGTACCGTACCGGAAAATAACGAACCGAGTCGTTACGCCGCGCCGCTGCCGTACTCCTCGTCGAGGTACTCCACGATGTCGTCGCTCTCGGGCATTCCTTCGACGCCGTTCTCCTCGTCAACCAGCACGGGGACGCCGCGCTGACCGCTGACCTCCTCGACCTCGTCGCGCTCGGACTTGGGACCGGCGACCATGTGGGACTCGTAGTCGAGGTCGAGTTCGTCGAGTTTGTCGATGACCTTCGCGCAGTACGGACAGCCGTCGAGTTCGTACAGTTCGAGGTTCGCCATGTTAGTCAGTAGGGACTTTACGCGGAAGAGCGTGGTGGTCGCGGAAGGGTGTGACGCGAACGCAGAAGGAATTGAAAATCTATTCTTCGAGTGGGTGTAGATATGTTATAGACGGGTAGGTACTTCTCGTAATCCGAACGCGAGCGAACTCCCGACGCAGAAAATCTCACTCCACCGGTCGCCGGACCCGGTTCGCCAGCCGCGAGACGCCGCGGCGAATCCGGCGTCGCTGGTAGACCGCTTCGCCGAGACCCCACGCGAGGAGGACGCCCCCGGCCAGAATCGCGGCGAGGAACTCCCAACTCGTCATCCAGACCGGGCGAATCCACGGCGTGACGTGCGCCCACGTCCGGGCCAGTTCCTTCGCCTGCGCCGCTACCGGCGTCCCGTGGAACGTCTCGACCAGCCAGAACGAGACCGTCTTCGTGCCCCCGCCCGAGACCTTGAGTCCGCTCCCGCTGAGGTCGTAGCTCCCCGACTTCCCGAGGTCGCGCATCGTCGGGCCGCCGGCCTCGTCGTCGTAGGTGATGCGCTCTGCGTCGTAGGGTGCCCACGGCGCGTGGAACTCCCAGACGACCGTCCCGGTCGGCGTCACCTCGAAGACGCGGTGGTGCATCGTGTCCACGACCAGCGTGTTGCCGTTCGGCAGGCGGTCGGCGTCGCGGGGCCAGTTCAGCCCGCGGGTGCCGATGCTCCACGTCTTCGTCCACCCGCTTCCGACCGGGGCGTTAGCGTCGGTCTTGGCGTACTCCACGATGCGGTCGTTCTCGCTGTCGGCGACCAGCATCGTCGGCGTGCCGTTCTCGCTTTCGAGAAATTGCGGGTTGTGCTGTTCGTAGAGCGTGCTGTGGTTGTCGTCGCTCCCGAGCCGCATCGTCACGCTGTCGGTCGAGCGGTTCACGACGATTACCTGGTCGAAGTTCCGCGGCGAGACCAGATACTCGCCCTCGCCGATCTTGTCCACGTCGTTGACGTGGGTCCAGTCGGCCTTCCCGCCGCCGCCGGAGGCCTCGTAGCCGTGTTCCTCGAACTTCCACTCCCAGACGGTCTCGTCGGTCGTCATGTTGTGGACGAAGATGCGGTCGTTGCGGTCCGGCGCGCGCATGTTGGCGACCAGCAGTTGGTCGCCGTTTATCAGGTCCACGTCGTGGGTGTCGTGGATGGGCAGGCGCTCGGTCCAGACGCGCTCTTGGGTCTTCGGGTCGAACTCGTAGACCAGCGTGGCGTTCGGCGTCGTCGCGGTCACGAGCAGATTCCGATCGTCGAGGGGGTCCACGTCGTAGAACCAGCGAGCGTCGAAGCCCGACCCGTTGTGGACCCACTTCACGTTCCCGCGGGGTCCGACCGCGAGGAGGCGCGCGGGCTTGTCCTCGTTCGCCATTCCCTTGAAGTGGAATCCCTGAATCGAGATGACGGTCGTGCCGTTCGCGGGGTCGTCCACCGACGCCCGCAGGTTCGTCGGGTTCTCGGTCGTGGCGACGTGCGTCGCACCGGAGATGGCCGCGGGCGCGACTAACGAGACGACCAGCAGGGCCGCGACGCCGCGGACGACCCACCGGCGCGACACGTCGCCGAGCGAGTCCGGGAGGGAGGGCAGGTTCATATCTCCGTCCACGAAACGGACAGAATTAAACGTACGGTTCCCGGACCGGACGAGCGCGGTTCAGACCGGGAGCAGGTCCGCGAAGTCCTCGAACTCGCCGTCGGTGATGCCGTAGCCGACGACGCGACGGCCGTTGCGCGAAAACGAGGCGTACTCCGGTGACTTCACCCCGATGACCTTGTCGGCGGGAATCGAGACGTAGTCGTACTCGTCGGTCGCCACCTGATCGAACCCGATCACCCAGTCCCAGTCCTCGATGATGAACGCGGCGTCCACCTGCGTCGCCTCCTCGTCGGCGTAGTAGATCTTCGCAATCGTGTCGTCGGTCGGCTTCGGACTGTCGTACTCGTTCATTGTCGAAGTGTAAATCGACAGATAACGACATAAGTGTTTCCGCAGGGAGAGAACGTCTCGCAGGGGAATCGCGGAAGGTGAGGAAAGAACAGGGATGAGCGCGCCTCAGACGTTACCCTGAAGCATTCCGCTCGTCCGGACGAAGAAGTACAGGACGAACGCGGCCGCCAGCGCCCAGTGGCCGGGCCGGGTGTCGTCGAGTTCGCCCGCGGCGAGTTTGACGATGGGGTAAGAGACGATGCCCGCCGCGATGCCGTAGGCGATGGAGAACGTGAACGGCATGACGAGGATGGTCATGCCCGCGGGGACGGCGTAGGTCAGGTCGTCCCACGCGATTTCGACCACGTTCCGGAGCATCACGACGCCGATGACGACCAACACGAGGTGCGAGGCGTAGGTCGGCACGGCGGTCGCCAGCGGGACGAGCGCCAGCGACGCGAGGAAGAGGAGTCCGACCACGAGCGCGGTCATACCGGTCCGGCCGCCCTCCTTGACGCCGGTCGAGGACTCGATGTAGGTCGTGACCGTCGAAGTCCCGAGCATCCCGCCGACCGTGGTGCCGACCGCGTCGGCCATCAGCGGCTTGTCGATGTCCGGGAGATTGCCGTCCTCGTCCAAGAAGCCCGCGGCCTGCGAGACGCCCGTGAGGGTGCCCGCGGTGTCGAAGAAGTCCACGAAGAAGAACGTGAAGACGACGAGCGCGAACGAGAAACTCTCGACGTTCTGGAGTCCGGTCACGAACGCGCCCGCCAGCGGCGCGATGTTGTACGCCGCGGCGTCGTAGGTCGCCGAGACGCTCGGCGCGAGCGCTATCGGCCCCTTGAGCGTGATGCCCGGCGGGGCTTGGTCGGCGGGGAACGCCGAGTAGCCCAGCGCGCTCGCGGCGTAGCCCATCAGCGAGGTCAGGACGATACCGACGACGATGGACCCGCGGAGACCGCGGGCGTAGAGCGCGAGCGTGAGGAAGAGACCGACGACCGAGATGATGGCGACCGGGTCGGACGCGAACACCGGGTTGAAGGTGAGGAAGGTCGCGCTGTCGCCCGCGACGACGCGCATCTCTTCGAGACCGATGATGGCGAGGAAGAGACCGATGCCCGCGCCGACCGCGAGTTTCACGGGTTCGGGGAATAGGTGGATGATGTACTCGCGCGCTCCGACCGCCGTTAGGGCGAGGAAGACGACGCCCTCCACGACGACCGCGGCGAGTGCGGTCTGCCACGGGACGCCGAGCGCGCCGACGACGGTAAACGCGAAGAAGGCGTTCAGCCCGAGTCCCGGCGCTTGCGCGAACGGTCGGTTCGCGTAGAACGCCATCGTCAGGGTCGCCACCGCCGCCGAGATGAGCGTCACGACCGCTATCATCTGGAACGTCCGTTCGGGACCGACGCCCGCCGGTTGAATCGCCGTCGAGAGGATGGCCGGGTTGACCACGACGATGTAGCTCATCGTCAGGAACGTGGTCACGCCCGCGAGAATCTCCGTCCGAAGGTCTGTACCGTGCTCCTCGAAGCCGAAGTACTCCGCGAGCGCGCCGGTCGCACCCGAGTCGGAGCGCGAATCACTCGTTTCTTCGATTCCCATATTGCACGAGTGAGCATACTCTCGAAAGCGTACTTAACTATTCCCATCGAACCTAAGCATATACGCACAATCTTGCATGGATGCGTCGGGGTAACCCGTGAGAAAATCGAAAAGTCTACACGGACGTGCCCACGCCGAGACGCCAGTCGTTTTCGCTTCGGTTACGCCTCGAAGGTCGTCAGCGCGCCCACGGGGGCCTCGGTTCGGCCCTTCGCGCGGTCCAGTCCCTCGTCTCCGGCCGCGATGAGCGCGAAGACGCCGCCGACGCGAGCGTCCGCGCGGTCCACGATGTCCAACAGTAGTTCTTGGGTCTCGCCCGACCGGATGAGGTCGTCCACGACCAGCACGGTCTCGCCCGCGTCGATTGCCGACGCCGGGAGGTAGTAGGTCAACTCGATGCCCGACTGGAGGCGCTGGCGCGACTCGATGAACTCCTCGACGGCGGTCTCCTTGGACTTCTTGGCGTAGGCGACCCGCGCGTCGAAGTTCCGGGCCATCGCGGCCCCAAGCGTGATGCCGTCGGTCGCCGCGGTCAGCACCACGTCGGGACGGTCGAACCCGAGTGACTCGGCCGCGACGGGGGCCACGAGGTCGAGGAACGACTGGTCGAAGACGACGCTGGAGTTGTCCACGTACCCCTCGTCGTCCACCCGAATCCGGGCCTCCAGTTCGGCGGCGAGTTCGTCGCGGCCGACGCCGCCGACGATCTCCTCGGCGCGGTCCACGCTCGGCAGGACGTGACCGTTGACGTAGCGGTTCAAATCGCCCGCCGGGAGGCTCGTCACCTCGGCGAGTTCGTCGTACGTTCGGGTCTCCTTCAGCATCCGGAGGACGGCGACCGCCTGCAACTGCAGGGTCGCCTTCTCTGCGCGGTTCATGTTCTGTCCGGTCGTATTCCACGAACTTGAATAGACCGATAGGAGAGCGAGAGGATTTCGGCAGTACTGCGCAAACGTGTAGTTTCGAACTGCGCAATCGCGGCCCGCCGCGATTGCGCAGTCGCGGCTACTCGGCGTCGAGCAGTTCGCTCGCGGTCAGCAACGACTCCAGTTCCACGTCGTACTCGGCCAAGTTCTCGCTCGCGCCCTCCTCGCGGTCCACGACCACGAGGACGCGGTTCACCGTCGCGCCGGCGTCGCGAAGGGCCTCCACCGCGTCGGCCGCGCTCTGGCCGGTCGTGGCGATGTCTTCGAGGACGACGACCTCCTCGCCCTCGTCGAGTCGGCCCTCCACGAGGTTGGCCGTCCCGTAGTCTTTCTGCTGTTTGCGGGCGATGACGTAGGGCGTCCCGGTCTCGACGCTCGTGACCGCGACGAGCGGGACCCCGCCCAGCGCGACGCCCGCCAACTTCTCGTCGCCGGCGTGCCACTCGGCACGCTCCAAGCGTTCGGCGAACGCCTCCGCGATGCGTTCCAGACAGTCCGGGTCGGTCTCGAAGAGGTACTTGTCCACGTAGTAGTCGCTCGTGCCGCCGTGGGAGAGTTCGAACTCGCCGTACTTCACAGCGTCAGCGTCCCGGAGCGCCGCGATGAGTTCCTCGTTGGTCATGTCGAGAACTCGGGGCGGCGGGAGTGAAAAGCGGTTCCGTTTGGCGCGAGTCGCCTCGGATCGGTTACGCTTCGACGCGGGACTCGACCCACTCGTCGGCCCACGATTCGAGTTCCGAGAAGACGGGGCACAACTCTCGACTCTTCTCGGTCAGGCTGTAGTAGGTGGCGATTGGCTTGTCCTCGACGCGCCGGTTTACGAGCCCGTCCTCCTCCAAGTCGTCCAGAACCCGCGAGAGCGTCCGGGAACTCGCGTCGGTCGAGCGCTGGAGTTCGTTGAAGCGCTTCTCGCCGTCGCCGTGGAGGTCGTGGAGGACCACGAGCCGCCACTGCGAGCCGATCTGCTCGATGGCTTCCACGACGGGGCACGCGCCGGCGTTCTTGGTCTCGGTCGCGTCGGTCTCGGTCGTCTCTGTCTCAGTGTGCATCGAGGACATGGATGTTTACTACTGACTCCATCGTCGCCAAACCCACAAATAGGTTCCGTTCGGAAGTAGGTAACGAGACGAAACCTACTGTTCGACCGACAGCGACGACTGTTCGGTAGTGTGCTGCCGAAGTGTTCGCGGTCACGAACAGTTGCAGTCAGTACCAGAGCGGTGACGGTTCGCACCGGGGATTCACCGCGAGCGAGAGAGCGGAGCGACCGAGCGAGCGCAGGCTTTTTGGTAGCGCTTTTTATCGTGAGGGGTCGCCGACGGCGACCCCTTACGCAAGAAAACGGTCCTTTACCACGGCTCGTCCTTCAGTCCCAGCGCGTACGCGATGGCGTTCGTCACGAGATGCAACAGCGGCGTCACGACCACGACGACGACCAGCACCGACAGGGTGAACACCTCACCGAACCAGTCCGGTGCGGCGAGAAACGCCAACAGGAGCGCGAACACCACGAAGTCGAGTTGGTCCACGCCGGGGAACGCCGCGCCGCGCTGGCGACCCGTCCGGCGCTTGAGGAACGACGCCGCGATGTCGCCGAGCATCGCGCCCGCCGGGAGCGCCAGCAGGACCGCGGCCGGAAACGTCGGCAGGGCGACGCCCAGCAGGTCCGACGCGCTCGCTTCGACCGCGTTGAGGGCCACCCCGAGGAGCGCACCGGCCAGAATCCCCATCGCGGTTCCCCGCCACGTCTTCCCGTCGCCGAGGATTCGGCGGCCGTTCCACGTTCGCCCGCCGTCGATGGGCCGGCCCCCACCGGCCAGCACCGCGGCGTTGTTCGGGACGTACGCGGGTAACATCGCCCACAGCGCGATTGCGACGGTCTCGAAGACACCCATATATTTCCATGAGTGAGCGCGGGGGTCTTAAGCGGGTGGTTCTCGCGAGACGGTTGCGGTTTCCGTCGTCGGTTCGGTCGCCGGTCTCGGGTTCGCTGTCGTCGCCACGGGCTGTCGGGACCACCGAGTAGTCGTTTCGGAAGGCCTCCGTTCGCTCGCGTCGGAGGCACTGGCGGCGAATCGGCCAACTTAAAGACCCGCCGGTCACAACGCCCGACTAATGATTCCACCCATCGCAAGCAGGTTCGTCGCGGGGGAGTCGCCGGCCGAGGCGCTCGAACACGCCCGCGACCTGAACGACCGGAACGTGAAGGCCATCCTGAACCTGCTCGGCGAACACTACCACGAGCGCGCTCCCGCCGACGAGGACGCCGAGGCGTACCTCCGACTCGTGGCCGACATCGAGAGCGCGGCGGCGGAGGCGTGCATCTCGGTCAAGCCCTCGCAGGTCGGTCTCGACGTGGGGACCGAGGTCTTCCACGAGAACGTGGAGCGCATCGCGGACTACGCCGCCGACCGCGACGTGTTCGTCTGGATAGACATGGAGGACCACGACACGACCGACGCGACCCTCGACATCTTCGAGAAGTTGGCCCGGAAGCACGAGGGCGGCGTCGGCGTCTGCGTGCAGGCGAACCTCAAGCGCACCGACGACGACCTGGAGCGCCTCGCGGACCTCCCCGGCAAGGTTCGACTCGTCAAGGGCGCTTACGACCCGCCCGCCGAGGTCGCCTACGAGGAGAAGTCCGCGGTCAACGCCGCCTACGAGCGCCAACTCGAATACATGTTCGAACAGTTCGACGGCGGTATCGCGGTCGGAAGCCACGACCCCCGGATGATACGGCTCGCCGAGGAACTCCACGAGGAGTACGGCACCGACTTCGAGATTCAGATGCTGATGGGCGTGCGCGAGGACGCTCAGACCGACCTCGCCGAGGAGTACGAGGTCTGGCAGTACGTCCCGTACGGCGACAAGTGGCTCTCGTACTTCTACCGGCGCGTGATGGAGCGTAAGGAGAACCTGCTGTTCGCGGCCCGCGCCGTCCTCGGTCGATAGGCTGGACGGTCTTTCGCCGAGCTAATTCTCTGCATTTCGGGAACCGACGGCGTATTTTATCCCCGTAGAATCAAAATATATTCGTGTGGCAAATACTAACAACGGGCTGGGGGTGAACACATGGTTGACGTCTTCGCTTGGGGCTGTGGATACCACTACGGTTCCAGTCAAGTGATTTGCTTGGGATAGCGTCACCCGCCAGTCGAATCGTTCTCCGAACGCGTCGCGGTCGCGCGACCTTCGCCGACTCAACCCACGAAACGCATCAATACGCACGTTTTTGTGCTGATTTAATGCTGAACCTCAACGTATATTTACGTGGTAACTGATAACAACCTACTGGAGGTGAACTCATGATAGACTTCAAGTTCTTCGGTTGCGGGTACCACTACGGTTCCCAGCAAGTGGTCTGTGCGCAGACCGATTCCGACGGGCATCGGTAGTTCACTACGTCGCGGACGGCGGTCCGTGACGAGCGTTCCGTAGTCGGCCGCCGCGAAGTTCGGCCGATAACATCTAGTTTATACACCTGCGTTCGGATACTCCGACCAAATGTCCTCGTGGAAACGCGACATCGCAAGCGGTCTCATCGTCCTCGCCCCCCTGATAGTTACGACGTACATCATCGCCTACCTGTACTCCATGCTGGCGGGCCTCCCGTTCCTCGAAAAAATCAAACCGTACGAACTCGTCCCCGGACTGATAATCCCCTCGTCGGCGCTCCGGGTCACCATCGTCCTGCTGGTGTTCTCGATGCTGGTCCTCAGCGTCGGGTACATGATGCGGACCGCGGTCGGGTCGCTCGTGGAGAACGCCATCGACGGCCTGATGAACCAGGTTCCGGGCCTCCGCGTCGTCTACAACGCCTCGAAGATGGCGGCCGAGACGGCCCTCTCGGACTCGACCGACCTGCAAGCGCCCGTCAAAGTCGAGGCGTGGCAGGGGATGCGGATGACCGCGTTCAAGACGGGGAAAACGACCGACGACGGCCGCGAACTGCTCTTCCTCCCGACCGCACCGAACATCACCACCGGGTTCGTCGTCGAGATGAAACCGAGCGAGTTCGAGGAGACCGACGAGACCGTCGAGGACGCGTTGACCCGCATCCTGAGCGCCGGGTTCGGCGAGACCAGCGAGTCGGGCATCCCCATCGACGTGGAAGACGAGAAGGAGACCAAATCGCCGCCGCCGCAGTAACTACTGTCGTTCTCCTGTCGCTGTTGTGACCTCAGAGGATGGTCCCAACGGTCTGCTGGATGCAGAGCGTCTATGCCGCATATTCCACCAATACGGCTTCGATAGGTGAATTATAGAGATTTTGTCCGCTCGTGTAAATCAGAAATTCCGCCACCCAGGATGAGGAATCCGAGAGTTAGAATTGCGATAAACCCGAGCCAGTTCTGCATGACACCCTGTAGATAGTTTTGAGTAAGCAATTCATTCGGTATTGGTCCTGAAACAGTAAATATCTGCAAGACAAACCCAACTGCAAGTCCAGCCACGCCGACATTTGTTTTGACAGAGAGTTCCGCTTTAGACTCAATCTCTGATATTAACGTATTGGGTTGGTCGAAGGTGTCCTCAGCGAGGATTTCTGGGGTATACAACGTCGGCAACGCTAATGCGATACTGCCGAGCATCCCGAGAACTAGCCCATATATTTGCGAATCAAGGTGGAACAGCAGGTCATACGCAAGTAGCATTAACCCCGTCTTCCAGAGTACGCTCAAGTTCGCGTGTTCTACGTATTGTTGGGCGAGAATTGACCTTGTAATCGATACCTGCTCATCGCTCAGGTCATCCGGGTCACCATATCTACTGGGAAGAATTGCGAGAATGTAATCTCGCGTCCATCGTTCTGTTCGATTGAGTTCCGGTTCAGTCAACTCCGGCATATTCTCCTCGTTGTGACTCCTTACAGATTAATCTATTCAGTACTTGAAGTCTGAATATTACCGGAGCAGATGCGCTATGTATTCCGCACGACCGCTAAAATCTGTCAGAATCGAGGGTTTCAACGAGGCCGCTCTCCTATTTTCGAGGGAAACCCTCGCTATTATTTGAGGTCTTTCGACGTCGCTACGCTTCGACGTAGTCGAACCACTCTTCGTAGTCGTCGGTCCGGCGGTTCACCACGTCGAAGAAGCGCGACTGAATCTCCTCGGTGACGGGACCCCGGCCGCCGTCGCCGATTTCCACGTTGTCCACCTGTCGGATGGGCGTGACCTCCGCGGCCGACCCGGTGAAGAACAGTTCGTCGGCGGTGTTGAGTTCGCCCCGCGAGATGGTCGCCTGGTCGTGGACCTCGTGGCCCAGTTCCTCGGCCAGCGTGATGACCGAGTCGCGGGTGATGCCGTCGAGGATGCTCTCGGCCAGACCGGGCGTGAATATCTCGCCGTCCTTGACCATGAAGAGGTTCTCGCCGGGACCCTCCGCGACGTTGCCCTCCTTGTTCAGCACGATGGCCTCCGCGAAGCCGTTCCGGCGGGCCTCCTCGCCCGCGAGCATGCTGTTGACGTACAGCCCCGTCGTCTTCGCGTTGGTCGGAATCTGGCTGGAGGCGTGCTTGCGCCACGACGACACCATGACCTCGACGCCGTTCTCCAACGCCTCGTCGCCCAGATACGCGCCCCACGGCCACGCCGCGATGGCGGTCCGGGTCGGGCAGTCGCCGGGACTCACGCCGAGGCTCTCGTAGCCGTAGAACGCGATGGGTCGGACGTAGCAGGAGGCGAGGTCCTGCTCGCGGATGAGCGTCTTCGTCGCCTCGGTCAGCTCCTCGGGGTCGTGGTCGATTTCGAGGTCGTAAGGCTTGCAGGAGTCGTACAGTCGCTCCAGATGCTCCTCCCAGCGGAAGATGGCTGGCCCGTTCTCGGTGTCGTAGCACCGAACGCCCTCGAACACGCCGCTCCCGTAGTGTAGGCCGTGCGTGAGGACGTGGATCTGTGCCTCGTCCCAATCGACGAACTCGCCGTCCATCCAGATCGTATCCACGTCCATCTCGTCGAAGCTCATACGTGCGGACGAACGGAAGCCTCCGTTAAGAGTGTTCCCGGTTCGTCACGGACGCGTGCCGGGGAGCCGTCCGACTTCCGGAACTGCTTGCCGCAAAACGGTTATCCGACTCTCAGTCCACGTACGCGACGACTTCCGACCCTTCCAGATACGGGAAGCCGTGGCGCTCGGCGTAGGCCTGCGCGTCGTCCGGGGAGAGCGCCTCGCCGGTCACGTCGTCCAGCATCTCGCAGACGACGACCGCGGGCTCCCGGTCGGCGGCCTCGGCGAGCGCGATTCCCAGTTCGGTGTGACCCTCTCGGTCCGCGACCAGGTCCGGAGCGGCCCGGAGGACGTGGACGTGACCCGGCGCGCGGAACTCCTCGGCGAAGTCGGTCTCGGCCGGATTCTCCGCGGCCGCGGCCAGTTCGGTAATCGTCTTCGCGCGGTCCTCGTCGGTGATGCCGGTGTAGGTATCCCGGTGGTTCACCGGGAGCGAGAACGACGAGCGCTCGTCGTAGCCCAACTCGTGGGCCGCGCTCGCGGGGTGGTCCAGCGTCTCCTCCAAAAAGGGAAGGTCGAAGGCGTCGGCCACCGCGTCCGAGAGCGCGACGCAGACCAGTCCCCCGGCATCGTTCCGCATCCGGGAGACGTCCTCGGGCGTGACCGCCCCCGCCGGGTAAATCAGGTCGGTCTCGCCCTCGCGGTCGGCGGCGTCGTGGACGAGGACCGGCGACCCCTCGCGGAACGCTTCGATGGCGGCCTCGACGCCCGCGGCGGCCTGACTCATGCTCGCTCCTCGACGTGGACGGTCACGTGGTCGCCGTCTTCGAGTCCCAGCTCCTCGCGCAACTTCTCGGGAGCGATGACCTCCAACTGGTCCTCGTCGTGGTGAGTGCGCTCGGGCGCGATGGTGTGGGCCTGCTCGTACACCTCGCCGTCTTGCGTCTCGACCACCGCGGGGTAGCAGACCGCGGGACCGTACGTCCGGTCGTCGTCCTCCCAGCCGTCGATGGGGACGGGGTCCAACGCCCCCATCGCCGACCGAGCGCGCAGGCTCTCGTCGGTCAACTCGACGTTCAGCGTGCCCAAGAACGGCTCGTAACCGAGTCGGTCCTCGAACTGTTCCATGTAGCCCGGCAGGGAGATGTAGTGGCGACCTTCGCCCATCCCGCTGGTGACGGTGCCCGTCAGGTCTACTCCGGCGGGCGTCTCGAAGATGCGCCGGTAGTCCTCGTACTCGCGCTTGAGCGACCACTCGCCGTCCTCCGTGATGGTGACCCACTGGCCGTCGCTGACCATCTCGCGCTCGACCAGTCCGGCGTCGTCCAGTCGCTGAAGTCGCCGCGAGGCGGTCTGGTTGGAGGCGTCGAGGCGTTCGGCGAGACCGGAACAGGAGACCTTGACCTCGCCCTCTAACCCGCCGTCGAGCGCGAGGAGTTTGAGCGCCGCGAGTTCGTCGTACCCGACTGCGCGCGGCCGTGTCGCTGACATACCCGATACTCCGGCCGCGCTCGGTTTAAGGATAACGGATGCGGTACGGTTCTCAGAAATGGAATGGCGCTCGTTGGGGCCTCGAACCGACGCACCTGTCCGAGCGCCGCGGTGGTCTCCACGGAGTGCGTCGCGCGAGAGACGTCGCGGTGGGCGGAAAACAGGCCCGAGCGTTTTCCGTTCTCGCTCCCGAACGTGCTACCGTGAACGCGACTGCCATCGACCACGTCAACCTGAAGATTCCCGACGACGGGAAAGACGCCGCCCTCGACTTCTACTGCGACGGTCTCGGCTTCGACGCCGACGACCTCGGCGTCTACGAGTCCGGCGAGAAACCGTTCTTCTCGATTCGGCTCTCGCCGGGGAGCGTCCTCCACCTCTGGCCGGACGCCGACTTCGAGGCCCCGACCGGGACCAACTACGACCACGTCGCAATTCGCTTGGACGAGTCCATCGCGGAGGTGAAGGCGACGCTGGACGACGCCGGAATCGAGATCCTCGACGAGTTCGAACCGCTCGGCGCGACCGGTACGGGTCCCGCGGTGTACGTCGAAGGCCCCTTCGGGTACCGCGTCGAACTGAAGGTCGAGTCCACCGAGACATGACTGACGACGAATCGACCGGGAAGACCGAGGACGAATCGACCGGGAAGACCGAGGACGAATCGACCGAGAAAGTCAGCCTCGACGCTGCATTCGACTCCTTCGAGGAGCAGTGGTCGCCGCGTCTCGCGGCGGAACTGAACGGACAGGCCGTCAAACTCGCCAAGTTGGAGGGCGAGTTCGTCTGGCACCACCACGACGAGGCGGACGAACTGTTTCTGGTCCGGGAGGGGCGACTCCGCATCGAGTTCCGGGACGAGGAGGACCGCGACGACGTCACGCTGGACGCGGGCGAACTGCTCGTCGTCCCGGCGGGCGTCGAACACCGTCCGGTCGCCGACGAGGGCGAGGCGGAAGTGTTGCTGTTCGAGCCGAGCGAGACGCGGAATACGGGGAACGTCGAGAGCGAGGAGACCGAGGAGGAGTTAGAACGAATCTGACTCCGCAGTAAACGTCACTCTTCCCAATCCGGGTGACGACTCGGTGTCGGTACGATGTCCACGGAATCACGGAGTTCGGATTCTTCGACCCACGGTTGACATCGGTCGTGTAACTCGAAGAGTCGGAACTCGTTGATATGAACCCAACTGTAGGACACAGTATCGCCGTCATCGCGCTCTTCTATCGCGTCGAAGAGGTCATCCTTCGAAACGTCGATTCCTGTCTCTCGGGCTTCTACAGCTAGAGATTCGATTTCGTCTCCTTTTTCGTCGTCGGTGAGGTCGTCGTTATCGTAGACGGTCATCGCAGCCGCGACGACATCTGCTTTCCCGTCGAAGTTATCACCGGTCATCCAGCAGTAGTCCCGAGGGAGGACGTACGACTTGTCGAAGTACGGCGTCTCGCTAGTTTTCCCCAACTCCGTCACTTCACCTCCGGCGTCCTGTTCGTACACTCCGACGACGTAATCCGCGTACGACGCTAGGAGATGGAACCTGATTCGAAACTCGGGGAGTCGGTCGAGGCCGATTTCCCGGAGGTCACCCATGACGAACGCGTACGCACCGAGTCGCTTGTTTAATTCGTTCTCGACCTTCCGAAGTCGGCGAACGTACGGGTTCCGATAGCTTCCGAGGACATAGTAGGAGGTTTCCGGCGTCTGTAGATGCGATAGCTCCTCGTTTGCAAACCCAAGAATTGCGGCGGTTTCGTGTGGTTCCAGTTCGAGACCGTGGAGGGCTTCGTCTACGGCGGTTTCGATTTCGTCCGCGTTGGGGGGTACTGAAGGGTCCGCCATTAGTCTCGAGTACCTATCCAACTCGTTTATATCTTCCTGACTGATTCGGCTAATTTACTGAAAACCAGACTGGTTGACCCAAAGTATTATTCGTCGTACCTTCGAAGGTTGTTGTATGAGCGATAGCTCGTCGGCTACCCAACCCGGGCCGTTCGAGGAGCAACGGCGCATCTTCGATCTTCTCTCCCAAGAGACGCGCCATCTCATTATTCAGTGCGTCCTCGGCCATCCGAAACACCTCATGTCTCTCGACGAGCTGAATTACATGATTCCGAAGAGCAAGGCGGCTATCAGCGACCAAGTGGACAATCTCGCTCAGGCCGGAATCCTCGACCTGTATCGCCACGAACCGAGCAAAAACAAACGGGACTACCCATCGAAATTCTACGGATTAACAGAGTATGGCGTAGAGGTTCTCTACGAGTACAACTATCTCCGAGGAGTCCCCGCGGCGCGAGCGCTCTACGAGAAGACCCGAAAATCGGAGAAAATCGAACGCCATCAAGAAGCGCCGCGACCGGACCTCCCTCACTCCGTCCGAGAAGCCCTGACTGCTAACGAGTAGTCTCCATAAGCGCCGGTCTTCAGTCCCCGGTAACCGCATCGCGCGCCCAGAAGTCGCTGTCCTTCTTCAGCTTCGGGACCCACGTGTCGTCGGTCTTCGACAGCAGCGCCACCCGCGAGACCGGCACGTCCTTTAGATACTCGTGGTCGGGCATGTGTTCCTGAATCTCCTCGGAGAACGCCACCACGTCCTCGTGGTCGAGCATCGACTCGCGGGCCACTCTGTCGCGCGACTCGCCGACGTGCATGTAGGACTTGAGTTCCACGAAGTCGGGGTCCGCGCGCTGGTAGAATCCGGCGTACCACTCGGGGTGGTGGACGTTCTCGCCGCCGACGAGCGTCGTCCGGAGGACGGTCCGGGTCTCGTCCTTGTCGGCCAGCACGTCCATCGTCTCGACCAGTTTCTCCCACGCGTCGTCCTCCATCGCCTTGACCACCTCGTCGAAGGTGTGGCGCTCGGGGGCGTCCACGCTGACGTAGAGTTGCGTCGGGTCGCAGTCCCGGATGATGTCGGGCCGCGTGCCGTTGCTCACGAGGAAGGTGGTGATGTCGCGGTCGTGGAACGCGTCGATGAGTTCCGGGAGATAGGGGTAGAGCGTCGGCTCGCCGTCGAGGCTGATGGCGACGTGGCGCGGTTCCATGCTCTCCTCGAAGCGCTCGCGGGGCACCTCGTCGTTGCCGCCGAACCCAGACAGGAGCTTCTTCTGGAGTTCGATGCTGGCGTCCACGACCGCTTCCGGATCGTCCCATTCGACATCTCCGAGTTCGTACGCGTGACCGGCGTGATCCCGCCAGCAGAAGACGCACCGCTCGTTGCACTTGACGACGGGCGTCATCTGAATACAGCGATGTGACTCGATCCCGTAAAATATATTTTTGTAACATTTTCCTTCTCCTCGAAGGGCGTTGGCCGTCCATCCACACGTTTGGGCCGCGGTGTGATTCTCGCTGTGGTAGTCCGGGCTGTCTACCTGTTTCGGGCCGTCCGATTCGCTCATTGGAGGACAGATGGTGTCCAAGGGTAAAACGTTCTTTCCTCTCCGGTTCCCAGCCTTCTCGCTGCTCCTCTCGGACGTCCCCCGACGGGGAATCGACCGCGACCCGACCCCCAGAACCGGGAGGTGAGGCTGTGCACCCTGACAATCCTATGGAAGATACGATTTTCCTCGCCGTCCGGACCGACTTCGTCGCCCTCCTCGACAGTCTCCCGGCGTGGCAGGCGGTCGCGCTCGCCGTCGCGGGGTGGTGTCCCGTCTCGATTTAAGTACTTCTGGCGACAACGGATAGATACGAAGGACGTTCTCGCCGGGACTTACCGCCATCGAGTCGCGACGCTCTCGACTGTCACGGGGTCTCGGCTCTTTCTCTCACCGAAGAAAACCGGAACCGCGGCTATCTCAGCCCTCCAGCGTCGCGTCGAGCGTGATTTCGGGTCCGGCAAGCGCCTTCGACACCGGGCAGTTCTCCTTGGCGCGCTGCGCGAGGTCGTCGCGGGTCCCGGTCGCGCGTCCGGTCTCGGTCGCGAGTTCGGCCC
The DNA here is from genome assembly GCF_023238445.1 of Halorussus gelatinilyticus. Classification (GTDB taxonomy): domain Archaea; phylum Halobacteriota; class Halobacteria; order Halobacteriales; family Haladaptataceae; genus Halorussus; species Halorussus gelatinilyticus. The sequence goes on from NZ_CP096658.1 coordinate 1,395,289, forward strand.
CGGTCGGCGTGGGACTTCGTTGCACGCTCGGTCCGAGACGGTCCAAACGCCAACTTTCATGCGCGTTCTCGGAGTCGATACCGTATGCGGAAACCGAGAGCGCCGAGGCGCGGCTGGGCCAAGATTACCCTCGGAGTGTCGCTGCTGTTCGCGGTCGGCGTGTTCGTCTACTTCTCGCTCGCGGGCGCGCCGCTGAACGGCGCGGTGCTGGGCGCGCTCGTCGTCGTCGCCGGTGTCTGGGAGTACCGCCGGAAGCTGCAGGACCAGATTACCGCCGAGAAGTACGAGGCGGAGGCCGAACAGCGCCAGCGGCGGAACCGACGGTAGAGCCACCGAGAGCGATTAATCGTCGTCCGAGCGCGCTCGGTCCGGGCTCTCGTCGCCCTCGGCCCGACCGGCGAGTTCGGCCTCGGGGTCGAAGCCCTCGGCGCTCTCGTAGAGGTGACACGCCGCCTCGCGGTCGTCGTCAACGTCGGCCTTCTCCTCTAACGGCGGCGACACCGCGTCGCAGACCTCGCCGATGTACTCGTCGCACCGGTTCTTGAACCGGCACCCGCTCGGGACGTTGATGGCGTCGCCGACCTCGCCCTCCAACTCGACGCGCTCGCGGCCGGCGTTCGGGTCGGGCACCGGCACGGCGTCGATGAGCGACTTGGTGTAGGGGTGTTTGGGGTCCGTGATGATGTCCTCGGTCGGTCCCTGCTCGACGATTTTGCCCATGTACATGATGGCGAGGCGGTCGCACATGTGGCGCAACAGCGAGAGGTCGTGGCTGATGTACACCACCGAGAGGCCGAACTCGTCGGTCATCTCCTCCAACAGCGACAGCACGCCCGCCCGGAGGCTCACGTCGAGCATCGAGACGGGTTCGTCGGCGACGATGAAGTCCGGGTCCACGACCAGCGCGCGGGCGATGGCGAGACGCTGGCGCTGGCCGCCCGACAGTTCGTGGGGATACTGGTCGAAGAACTGGTCTGCGGGTTCGAGCTCCGCGAACTCCATGGCCCGCCGGACCCGCGCTCGCTGGTTCGGGATGTCGTGGATGCGGAGCGGTTCGACCACGGTGTCGTACACCGTCATCCGGGGGTTCAGGCTCTCGAAGGGGTCCTGAAATATCATCTGGGCGTTCCGGCGGAAGCTGGCCAGTTCCGACCCCGACTTGTCCGCGATGTCCTGACCGTCGTAGTAGATGCTCCCCGCGGTCGGTTCGTAGAGTTTGGCCAGACACATCCCCGTGGTGGTCTTGCCGCACCCCGACTCGCCCGCGATGCCGAACGTCTCGCCCTCCCGGAGTTCGAAGGAAACGCCATCGACCGCGTGGACCTTGTCGGTCTCCTGCCCGCGGACGCGGTTCAGCGCGTCGTTGACGAGTCCGCTCTCGACCGGGAAGTGCTTCTTCAGGCCCTCCACGTCAACCAGCACGTCGTCGTAGTCAGTCATCGGCCACCCCCTCGCCGGTCTCGTCGTGCCACGTCTCGGCGCTGTCGGCGACCGGCCGGAGTTGCGAGTCCACGTCATCGACGTGGTGACAGTACGACCGCAGGTCGCCGGTCTCGACCTCCGGCGGGTCCTCCTCGACGCACTGCCGGGTCGCCAGCGGACACCGCTCGGCGAACCGACAGCCCGTCGGCGGGTCGTGGAGGTCCGGCGGGTGGCCGCCGATGCTCACGAGGTCCTGATTCGACCGCTGGATGTTCGGGAACGCGCTCTTCAACCCGATGGTGTAGGGGTGGTACGGTCGCTGGAAGATGGCCTCTGAGGGTCCCTCCTCCGCGATTTCCCCGGCGTACATCACGACCACGCGGTCGCAGGTCTCGGCGACCACGGCCACGTCGTGGGTGATGACCATCATCGACGAGTTGACCTCCTGCTGGATGCCGTTGATGCGCTTGAGAATCTGGTCCTGCATGATGACGTCGAGTGCGGTGGTCGGCTCGTCCGCGAGGATGAGCGACGGCTCCAGCACCAGCGCCATGGCTATCATGGCGCGCTGGCGCATCCCGCCCGAGAACTGGTGGGGGTAGTCGGTCTGGCGCTCGCGGTCCAGCCCCACGAGGTCGAACATCTCGTCGATTCGCTCTTGGGACTCCGTGCGACCCATCTTCGGGTGGTGGGCCTCGATGGCCTCCAGAATCTGCTCGCGGATGGTGTACACCGGGTCGAGCGCGTTCATCGCCGACTGGGCTATCATCGAAATCTCGTCCCAGCGCAGTTCCCTGCGGCGCTTCTCGGGGAGATCCGTGAGGTCCTCGCCGTCGAAGTAAATCGACCCGCCGTTGATGTAGCCGTTCTTCGGCAGGATGCCGATTATCGCCTTGGCGAGCGTGGACTTGCCGCATCCCGACTCGCCGACGACGCCGACGTTCTCGCCCTCCTCGATGCGGAAGCTCACGCCGTCCACCGCCTTCACGGCTCCTCGCTCGGTGTCGTAGTAGACTTCGAGGTCCTCGACTTCGAGCATCGTCATTCGTCGTCACCTCGCTCGCTCGGCGCTCGATCGCTCGCTGTCGTTTCTCTCATCACCGTTCCACCTGCAGTTCCGGATTGACTATCTCCTCGTATCCCCGTCCGATGAGGAAACCGCTGATGACGACCAGCGCGATGCAGACGCCCGGCGGCACGAACCACCACCACGCGCCCTCGACCATCGCGCTGTAGACGCGGGCGCTCTGGAGCATGACGCCCCACGAGACGCTGTTGGGGTCGCCCAACCCGAGGAACGAGACCCCCGCCTCGGTCAGAATGGCCCACGCGATGGCGAACGCCGCGTAGAGGAACGCCATCGGCAGGACGTTCGGCGCGATGTGCCGCGAGATGATGCGCCAGTTGCTCGCGCCCGAGACCTTCGCGGCCTTGACGAACGACCGTTCCCGAAGCGACAGCACCTGTGACCGGATGACTCGCGCGGACGTCCGCCACTGGAGCAGGACGAACGCGAGGATGATGCTGTCCAGTCCCGGTCCCATCAGCGTCACGAGGACGATGACGGTCGGGAGGAGCGGCAGGCCGTACACGAAGTCCACCATGCGCATCAGCACGTCGTCCACGTAGCCGCCGTAGTAGCCCGCGGTCAGTCCGACCATCGTCCCGATGCCGACGGTCATGAACGCCGCGACGAGGCCGACGACGAGCGCTGGTCGCGCGCCGTACACCAGTTGGCTGAAGATGTCGTAGCCCTGCGCGGTCGTGCCGAGGAGGTAGTTCCCCTGCCCGCCGAGCAGCGACGGGTCCATCCACTTGGCGATGAGGACGCCGTTAGGCTGGTAGAGGCGTTCGGTCGGTCCGTGGGGCGCGATGAGGGGTGCGAACAGCGCGACCAGACCGAAAAAGCCCAAGGTCGCCATCGCGGCCACCACGAGGTAGTCGTCGGTTAGCAGGTCCCACTGCTCGCTCAGGGTCTCCTTCCAGAGCCGAAGGTTGCGCCGCCACGCGCTGAAGTCGTCCTCCTCGCTCTCGTACTCTTCGACGTCGGTGAATATCGAACGCTCGTGTTGTTGGCTCATGGTTTAGTCGTAAGTCACCCTCGGGTCGAGGACGCCGTACAGCAGGTCCGCGATGAAGTTCATCACGATGACCGACAGCGCGAGGACGAGGAACGTCCCCTGCGCGACGGGGTAGTCCCGGCGCAGGACCGCCCGAATCATCTCGCGGCCGATGCCCGGCCACCCGAAGACGGTCTCTATCAGGACGCTCCCGCCGATGGCGTACCCCACCGCGATGGCGGCCGCGGTCAGGACCGGGAGCATCGCGTTCCGGGCGGCGTGCCTGAACATGATGGCGCGCTCGGTCAGCCCCTTCGCCCGACAGATGTCGATGAAGTCCTCCGAGAGGGTCTCTAACATGCTGTTTCGCATGATGAGCAGGGGATAGCCCATGTAGTAGAACGCCAGTACCGCCACCGGAGCGACGAGGTGGTGTAGGAATCCGACCGAGAACACCATGTCCCAGAACCCGGACGGTTCGGTGCCGATGGCGGTCATCCCGCTCATCGGGATGAGGCCGAGGGTCGCGCCGAACACCCACAGCACGAGGATGCCGACCCAGAAACTGGGGACCGACCGGCCGACCAGCGCGGTGACGACCGCGCTCTTCTCGAAGTCGCTCCCCCGGTACCAGCCGGTCAGCACGCCCGCCGTCACGCCGATGGTGTACGCGATGACGAACGCCGTCAGCATCAGTATCAGCGTGTTCGGCAGGTAGGTCGCCAGGATTTCGGCGACCTGCTCGTTCGTCTTGAACGACCGCCCGAGGTCTAACGTCGCCAAGTTCTCGATGTACCGGACGTACTGGACCCACATCGGGTCGTTCAGCCCGTAGTTGGCGATTATCTGCTGGCGAATCTCCGGAGTCATCTGGGGCGAGACGATGTAGGAGGTCGGGTCCCCCGGCATCAGCCGAAAGAGTACGAAGAGGACAGTCGCCACTGCCCACAGCGTGAGGACCAACTGTACCGTCCGTCGCACGAAGAAGTTGACCTTTCCCATGGTTGCGAAAGCGTGGTGGTTCGACTACTCGGGGAAGTGAACCTTCCCGTTGCTGTCGAACGTGTATCCGGCCTCTCTCAGTCGCTCTTTCCCGACCTCCACCCCGTTACCTTGCTGTTGGTACTTCTTGACATCCGGGTTGCTGTACTTGCCGAACGACTCGCCGACGAGGTTCCACCCCTCGGTGGCGAATCCGTACAGCACCTGCTCGTTGATGGCGGTCTTCGGGATGGTGTGGACCGCGGCCTGCCGGACCGCGACGTCGTCGAGGCCCGGCTTGCGCGTGTTCTGGCTGAAGTGCCACCAGCCGTCGCCGGGCGTACTCTGGACGCCGATCTGGCTCTGTTTCTGGTTCTGGGACAACTGCCGCCCGATACGGGTGAAGGGCAGGTAGTTGAGCGTCCCGTCCTTCAGCAGCGACCACACCGTCGAACTCTCCGGGATGATGCGCCAGATGCGCCGGTCGAAGTTGACCGTGTTCCAGTGGTCGCCGTACTTCGTCAGGCTCAGTTCGCTGCCCTGGTCCCAGTAGTCGAACTGGAGCGGACCGCTCCCGACCGGCTTCTCGATGGACATGTTGGCCGGGTCGCTCCGGCTCTCCCACTTGTGCTTGGGCACGATGGGAATCTGATTCGAGAACAGCGTGTGGACCGGGCCGATCTTCTCGCTGAAGTTGACCTGCACCCACTGGCCGTCCACCGACACCGAGTCGGTGCCGTACATCTCGTGTTGGGTCGAGTACAGCGGAATCTGGCTGTCCTTGATGTAGTCGAGCGTGAACTTCACGTCCTCGGGCGTGACGTCCTCGCCGTCGTGCCACTGGTGGTCCTGCCGAATCTTGTACCGGACCGTCTGGTCGTTCGGGCGCTCCCACTCGGTCGCCAGGCTCATCTTCGGGTCCGGCTCCAGCTCGGAGTTGATGCGGATCAGCTTGTCGTACAGCATCTCGAACTGGTGGATGAGCTTCGTCTCGTTGTTGTAGCCCAGCACGTTCATGGTGCCGAGCGTCTCGGGCCACGTCCCCCGAAGCTCGTTGTGGTCGGCCTTGACCTTCACGTTCGTCATCGGCTCGAAGTGGTAGTAGCCGACGATGTGGTCGGTCCAGCCCGTCACCTGCTGGTTGTTGTAGGCGATGATGTTCGGCATCTGGACGATGGGGTGCATCGGCACGTCCCGATTGACGGTCTTCTGAATCTGATGCAGCATGTTCACCCGCTCGTCGGTGTTGCTGGTCTGCAACTGCTGCATCAGCGTCGGGTCGAGATCCTTGTTCACGTACCCCGTGAAGTTCCCCTCGCCCGGACTCGTGTTCGACGAGTGGAACATCTCGGGCATCCGGCGGCCGGGGTCGATTCCCAGTCCCCGGTTCCACGTCGTGAACCCGAAGTTCTGCTCCTGCATCACCCGATTGTACAGCGTGCCCCACTCGAACACCTGCACGTTCGCCCGGAGACCCAGTTTGTTGAGTTGAGTCCCGATGAGGTTGATGGCGTCGTGTCGCGCCGGGTTGTAGTTCGCCGGATTGTTCAGGTACGTGTACTGCGGCAACAGTTGGCCCGCCCTGTCGCCCCCGCTCTGCGTCGTTTCTTGACCGTCTCCGGTCGTCGTTTCTTGCGCACTCCCCGCTCCCGCAACCGCGCCCGTCGCCGCGAGACCGCCCGCTGCCGTCGTCTTCAGGAAGTGTCGTCTGTCCATCCCCGCTCCCGTGTCATTCTCTCCCATGACTACATCTGTCATTCCACGACGTGACTGATAAAAGGGACTCATAATCCGAGGGGGTCCCCCGATTAGTGTTTCAGAAATTAGTTGTTGAGGGTTGGTATGTGTTAACTGGCGACACGAAACCGTCGAGTCCCAACCGCGACCGACCCGCTACTCGCGCAGGACGCGCGCCGAGAGTCGGACGCCCGGAGCGGTCACGGCGTAGGGGAGCGTCGATTTGTGCTTCGTGCAGGTGCCCGTGACCGTCTCGGTCCGCGCGCCGAACGCGTCGAGGGTTTCGAAGTCCGCGAGTTCGACTTCGAGCGCGGCGTCGGACAGGCGCGCCACTCGCTCGCCGCCATCCAGCGCGTAGCCTTCGACAACCGGAAACCTGAGTCGCTGGTTCGACGCCTCCGCGTCGAACTCCGCGGGCGTCGTCTCCCCGATGTCCCGCGCGTAGAGGAGCGAAGGCGGCATTCCACTCGTGCGCTTGGTCCGGGTCGCCTCGTTGACGACGTGCGGCGACCCGACTCGTTCGACGGACGCAGTCGCCCCGCTCCGACGCTCGGACGCCGTCGCCGTCCCGCTCTCGACCCGGAGGTGGCGGGCGTGGACCCGCGGCGGTCGGTCGAACCCGAGACTCGGGACGAGGTTGCCCGCGGGAAACGCCTCCTCGCGGATGGCCGCCGCGGAGTCGTAGACGTGGTTTCGTACGACGCCGCCGGCGACCAGCGACGCCGACTGCGTGGGCCGCCCCTCGGCGTCGTAGGCGCGGGCGGCCCACGACCCGGCGGGCACCTCGTCGGCCATCGACAGCGCGTCGGGACCGATGCGGTCGCCGATTCGGTACGGACTCGACCCGAAGTACACCGCGTCGATTTCGAGGTAGTGGGCGAGGTGGTGGAACAGTTCGGCCGCGGCCCGCGGGCCGACGGCGACGGTACGGCGACCCGGCTCCGGCGTGCGACTCGGCAGGGCGCTCGCGCTCTCCGCGTCGGCGGCGCGCCCGACTACGTTCGCCAGTCGCTCCGAGAGCGAGTCGAGGAACGCCGCGCCGGTCGTCGCGCCGACGTGGCCCCCGCGTTTCGTGCCGGTCTCCGGGACCACCGTGGGTTCGACCGACGCGCGCTCGACGGTGGTGTTGACCGCCGACCCGGTGGTCGTCAGCAGAACCGACTCGACCGTCTCGTCGCGGTAGGTCGCTCGGGTTCGCTCGGCGTCGAGGTCGGCGACGGCGCGCTCCAGCGCCGTCCCGACGGTCTCGGCTTTCTCCGCGGCGTCGATGGCGTCGAGCGACTCCTCGTCCGTCGAGTGTCCGGATTCGACCGGCCGCCTCGCCCACCCCGGATGGGTCGCCCGGTGGACCGTCCCGCGGTCGTACTTCGCCGGGGTCTCCTGCCCGAGGAGTCGCCCCGACCGGACCGACTTCTCGACGAGCGTGTCGAGGTGGTTCGCGTCGAACGACGTGGTGTACCGGTAGTCGGCGGCCCCGTCGGCGAACAGTCGCCACCAGACGCCGGTCTCGGCCACGTCGCTCGCGCTCCGGACCTCCTCGGCGGTCACGACCGCGTCCGTCGCTCGCCGGGCGACGCCCCCGACCTCGGCGTACGCCACGTCGTCGTTCGATTCGAGTCGGTCGAGGACCGACTCCGTCACGTCGATGACGGCCTCTAACTCCCCCATGCCACGGTCTCACGGCGGCGAGCCCAATAGTAGTGTGCGACGAAACGGGTCGGGGCCACGGGCGCGACGCTCCCGGCGATTCGACCCACCGGAATCCTGATATAGGTCGTCGCCGTCGGTTGACGCGCTTAGAACTATGATAGCACTGCGCACGACGCTCGTCGGCGGCGAGACCGGGGTGACGCGATGACGGTCTCGCTCGACTACGACGAGTACGACCTCGGGAGCATGACGTGGGAAGACGCCGAGACCGCCATCGAGGAGGCCGACTTCGCGGTCCTGCCGCTCGGGAGCGTCGAGCAGCACTCGTTGCACCTTCCGGTGACGGTCGATACGCTCCGGGCGGAGAATCTCTCGCGGGAACTGGTCGAAGCCGCCGACGACCGCGACCTCTCGATGGTCCGTCTGCCGACGCTCCCCTACGGCTACTCCGAACACCACATGAACTATCCGGGGACGGTCACGCTGATGGCCGACACGTACCAGTCGGTCCTCGAAGAGATCGGCGAGTCCCTCGCGGCCCACGGTGCCGACCGACTGGCGTTCGTCAACTGCCACGGCGGGAACCGCTCGCCGATGAAACTCGCGGCCGACCGTATCCAGCGCGACCACGGCGTCGAGGTGTACCCGATTCACTGGACTGACTACGCTCGCGACCAGTTGGAAGCAGAGTTCGGCGACGAGTGGGGTCACGCGGGCGACCACGAGACCAGCGTCGTCGAACTGTTCCACCCCGACCTCGTGCGCGAGGAGAAGAAGGAGCCACAGACCAGAAAGGCGGAGTTCGAGGCGCGTCAGTTCGCGTACTTCGACGACCTCACCGAGCAGGGCGGGTGGGGCGACCCGACGAACTCGGACCCCGAGTTCGTCGAGCGGGTCGTCGCGGACGCGACCGAGCGTATCCTCGACGCGCTCGAATCGGACGTGGACGCTGTGGAATAAGCAGTTTTGTAGAAGAACTGTAATATCTCTAGAAATGTGAAAACAATGTCGAGTTATAGCGATTTCCGTGCCACGATTGAACAACGTTTAAACTTCTGTGTGAAATACGCCGCTGTCGTAATGGCATCCGAAACGTACGGTATCATCAGTCTGCTGCCAGCACTGCTCGCCATCGTGCTGACGCTGGTCAGCAGACAGGTGTTGCTCTCGCTGTTCGCGGGCATCTGGATCGGAGCGACCATCTTGGTCGGGTGGAACCCGGTCGTCGGGGCGGCCCACTCCCTCCAGTTGGTCATCGACAACATCACCGCGTCGTTCAACAGCAAACTGCTGTTGTTCACGTTCCTCTCCGGTGCGATGCTCGGCATGATCTTCCTCTCCGGGGGCATGAAGGCTCTCGCGGAGCGCATCATCTCGCGGATTCGGACCCGCCGTCAGGCCGAACTCGGGACGAGCATCCTCGGGATGCTTATCTTCGTGGACTCGTACGCGAGTACGATGATTACCGGCTCGGTCATGCGACCCATCACCGACAAGTTCGACGTCAGCCGCGAGAAACTCGCGTACCTGCTGGACTCGACCACGTCGCCGGTCGTCAGCGTCGCGGTCGTCTCGACGTGGGTCGGCTTCGAGGTCGGACTCATCAAAGAGCAGTTTCAGGCGCTGGGCATCGACCAGAGCGCGTTCGTGGTGTTCCTCCAGAGCATCCCGTTCCGCTTCTACAGTCTGCTCGCGGTCGCCCTCGTCTTCATCACCGTCACAACGGGCTGGAACTTCGGCCCGATGAAGAGCGCCGAGAAGCGCGCGAAGGAGACGGGGAAGGTCCTCCGCGACGACGCGGACCCGCTGTTGGAGACCCGCGAGGAGGACATCGTGACGCCCGACCACGTGGACCCGCGCTGGTGGTACTTCGCGGCCCCCATCGTCGCGCTCGTGGTAGTTACGGGCCTCGGTCTGCTCACCTCCGGGGGCTGGCCGGATGTCGCGCCGGTCGAGGCGCTGAAGGACGCCGCGACGGCCGACGCCATCCTCTGGGGCGTCTTCTCGGCCTGTGGCCTACTGCTGGCCATCCTCGTCGGCCACGCACGGGTCGAGTTAGAAGCCATCAGCGACTCCATCTTCGAGGGGTTCAAGATGGTAATGTTCCCGGTCGCCGTCCTCTCGCTGGCGTGGACCATCGGCTCGGTCAGCGAGGCGCTCGGCGTCGGTCCCTACGTCGTCTCGGTCGCGCAGGGGATCATCACCGCCGAACTCCTGCCCGCGGTCGTCTTCCTCGCGGCCGCCATCATCTCGTTCAGCATCGGGACCTCGTGGGGGACGATGGGCATCATGTTCCCCGTCGCGGTGCCGCTGGCGTTCAACCTCGGGGCACCCCTGCCGGGCGCTATCGGCGCGATTCTCACCGGCTCGCTGTTCGGCGACCACTGCTCGCCCATCAGCGACACGACGGTCCTCTCGTCGATGTTCGCAGGAGCGGACCACGTCGACCACGTGAACACCCAGATTCCGTACGCGGTCCTCTGCGGGGCCGTCGCGACGGGCCTGTTCCTCGCCAGCGGCTACGGCGTCTCGCCGCCGCCGCTACTGGCGGTCGGCGTCGTCGCGCTCTCGGTCGCCGCGTACACGCTCTCGAAAAGCAATAGAGACCCGATGCCGCGGGTATTCGGTTCCGACGCGGACTGAGCGACTCCGCTTTTTCCGACGTTGGAAACTGCTGGCTCTGTTGAAATCCTATTTATTCGACATCCTTATCTCTGAAACACCTGTTGGGTACTGTGCGTATTTAGTGCCACCTTCGCCATCCAAACACGGTAATGACGATGACACCACCGAGAAGTGCAATAAGACTGCCCCAGAATTTAAAGATGGCCCACCCGTTGGCACAGTCCGAAACGAACAGAGGACTTGTTTCGTACTGCTCGCCCTGATACGTCACCACTTTCTCCGACAGGCCTTCAAGCGGAGTTGAGTTCTGGTATATCGGTGTCTCCTCAGCAGTCAGTATGTCTTGAAATACCTGTTGCTCGGTCGCGGAGAGATTGCTGTACGCGACGTGTTCGGCAGTCGGGGAAGCTGTTTCATTCTCCTCTAACTTGGTAATCGTTAGCCCATAACCGGATTCACAGGTGTCGGCAGTTTGCTGGTAAACGCCCCAGCTACCGCTTGCAACACCAACGACGAGCAAGACAAGACCGATTGTCATTACAGAACGGGCAATGGAGGGCATGAGTCCATCTGGTCTATTGCACAGTAAATACTTTCTGTCGTTAACTTCACGCTCGACACCTAACTTCAGAGTGCTTTGTTGATATTGTGAGTGAGGCAGCCGACAGCGAGTTCACGGAACTGCTTCCACCAGTGTCGTGAGCGGACGAATGCGCCATATTTCCGTTTAATGCGAGAGTTCACCGTCTCGTTCTGACTACGTTGACCGTAGAGATCGGCATTCAGCCGAGCGTTCCACGCCTTGTGGAGCGACGAAAACTCTCGGTGCTTGATGAGGGGACGAACACCAGTTTCACGGGCTAACGCGCGAATCTTCTGGTCGTCGTATCCCTTGTCGCCGAGGAGAACTGCTACTTCACCGACATTCCGCTTGATGAGCGACGGTGCGATTTTCGTGTCGTGTTTTCTGGTCGTCGTTACGTGCAAATCGAGGATGGCATTCGCTCTCGTGTCCACGAGAAGTGTGACCTTCAACTGCTGAATCGTCAACTCAGCTCGCTTCGTGTAGTGTTTTGAGGCGTGACTCCGGTCAAAGCCAGAGGCATCAATCCCGACGACACCGTTCGTCGGGAGGAGTGTAACCGAGAGGTTGAGCAGGACGCGCCAAACCGTCATATCGAGCCGATTGAACACCTTACACAACGTCGAAGGGGAGGGGAGTTCCTTGAGGCCAATCGCTCTCCGAATCCGAGGCATCTCGATGAGTTCGTCAAGAAGCGTCCGGTACGTCGTATTCTTCCGCACCTTGAGACAGAGGAGGACGATGTGTTGATGAAGTGTGTACCGCCGTTTTGAGAACTTTGAGGAGTAACGAGCGACAGCTCGCCGAGCCATGTGCATCGCTTGCTCAACGAACCGGAACAACCGCGACTTCGGGAGGGCCTGCATTCAGTCAAACTACCGGGTGAAACTGTAACGCTCCGAGGATTTCAATAGAGCCAAACTGCTATAGCGGTTCGTAGCAATCGGGATACTCGTTTAGAAAAACCGATATAGCGTCGAGCGCCGACGCTCTCCGTTCCGCGCTCGGAGAAAAATACATGTGAACTCGCCGAGACGCCCGAGACGATGAAGCGGTCGCCGACCAGACGGACGTTCCTCGCCGCCGCGAGCGGACTCGCCGCAGTCGCCGGGTCCGGCCGCGCCGCGTCGCTCGACGCGGCGCGGCCCGCGGGTCTCGGTGACGTCTCGCTCGGGAACGCGATCGACGCGGTGCCCGACCACCCGCTCGCGCCGACGGCCGACGTCGAGTGGTCCGTCGAGACCGACGGCGAGCGCCCGCTGGTGAGGCGGTCGGCGGCAGACGAGACCATCTACGTCGGGACGCCGACCGGCGTCTCCGCGTTCGCGCCGGACGGCACCGAACGCTGGCGTCGCTCGGTGGCGAGCGTCGACTCGGACTGGCCGGTCCCGGTGTACCCCGGCGACGGCGCTGTCTACGTCGAAGGGAAGGCCGGACTCCGCGCGTTCGACGCCGAGGACGGCGACGCAAAGTGGCACTACTCCGGCGACTCCGGCGTCGCGACGGGTCACGTGGACGTATCGCTGGTGACTCCCGAGACGGTCTTCCTCTCGGAGAACGGCGTCACGGCGCTCGCGGCGGCCGACGGCGAGGAACGGTGGCGGTTCGAACCGGACGACCCGTTCTGGGTTCGCCCAAAGTTCGACGGCGGCACCGTCTTCGCCGGGACGATTCGGGGCCACCTCTACGCGCTCGACGCCGCCGACGGGAGTTTGCGCTGGCACGCCGACCGGTCGGCCGACGGTCCCCCGCGCTTCTTGGTCGCGGGCGTGACCGACGAGACGGTCCTCGCGTGGGACGGCGAGGCCGGGGAACTGTACGGCTTCGACCGGGACGACGGGGCGCTCGCGTGGCGGTTCGACCCGACGACCGACTCGACCGGCTTTCCGGGCGTCGTACTGGACCGCACGGCGTACCTCGGCGACGGGCGACTCGTCCGCGCGATTTCGACCGACGGCGGCACCGAGCGCTGGCGATACGACGCCGGCGAGAACGTCGTCGGCTGGCCGCGGTTCGACGGCCGGGCCGGGTACTTCGGCACGGCCGGCGGCGTCCACGCCGTCTCGACCGACGACGGGACTCGCCGGTGGACGTTCTCGACCGGCGCGGACGCGCCGGCCTACGTCGCCGGCGTCGCGGACGGGACGGTCGTCGCGGCCAGCGAGGGCGACGCCGTCTACGGACTCGACGCCGAACGCGGCCGCCTCCGCTGGCGTTTCGGCTACACTGGCGACCCGCGGTGGTTCCCGCAAGTCGCCGAGGATGCGGTCTACGTCGCCACCGGAGCGGGCACCGTCTACGGCCTGTCGCCGCCCGACTCGACGCCGCTCTACGACGCCTACCGGACGGTCGCCTCGCCCCTCGGTCTCGGGGTCGGCGGCCTGTTCGCCGCCGCAGTCTCGGTCGCGGCGTACCGCCACCGGGAGCGCCGAAGGCGGACGCGCGACGAGGCAGACGCGACCGACGAGACCGCCGACCGCTCGCTCGCGGACTACGACCTCGGCGAAGCGGTCGCCGAGTCGGACAGCGTCGCCGGGTTCGACCGCACCGCGGTCCTGACCGCCCGAAACCCGGCGGACGAACCGGTCGCGGTGATGCGTTTCGAGGCGGACGCGCTCCCCGACGCGGCGTTCGCCGGCGCGGTCGAGACGTGGGCCGACCTCGACGTCCGGGGCGTCCTCGCAGTCCGGGCGTGGGATAGCGACCCGGTGCCGTGGGTCGCCACCGACCCGGTGGACGCCACGCTCGCGGACCGCGCGGCCGACCTCTCGACGCCGGACCTCGCTCACGCGCTCGCGGACGCCGCCGAGGCGGTCCACCGCGCCCATCGCGCCGGCGTCCTCCACGGCGCGCTCTCGGCCGAGACGGTCTGGCTCGCCGACGGCGAGGTCCGGGTCGGCGGGTGGGGACTCGCCGCGGCGCGCCGCGGCGAGTCCGGGGACGGTGAGACGGGAGCGAGCGAATCCGGGGCTGGCGAGCCGGAGAACTCGGCCGGAGCGTCGCCGGAGCCGGACGTCTCCCGCCTCGCCGAAATCGCCGACGAACTGCTACCGGACGACGTGCTGACCGACGATTCGGGGAATCTACTCGACGGTCGGGACTCCGCGCTCGAACTCGCCGACGCGCTTCGCTGGGCCGTGCGGGAGTGAACGCCCGTTCCGAGGCCGTCCGGTCGGGTTTCAGAACGCCTCGCGCACTTCAGAAACCCATTTACCCGCCGGTCGAAAACCATCCGGTAACGATGTATCTTCAGTTCCGCGACGACGTGGAGGCGGCTCTGACCTCCGCACTCGAAGCGCTCGACCTCCCGACAGACGACCTCGGCGTCGAGGACCCGCCGGAGGGCGTCGAGGCCGTACTTGCTTCCAGCGCGGCGTTCCGACTCGCGGGCGAGGTCGGCGCGCCCCCGCCGCAGGTCGCGGGCCAGCTAGCCGACGAGATAGACGCGAGCGAGTACGACCTGATTTCGGCCGCGACGGCGCAGGGTCCCTACGTCAACTTCGCGCCGAGCGACGCCTACTACGAGGGCACCGTCGAGGAGGCCCAGCGCACCGACTTCGGCCATCTCGAACCGACCGGCGAGGAGGTCGTGGTCGAACACACCAGCGCGAACCCGACCGGCCCGGTCCACGTCGGCCGCGCCCGCAACCCCATCGTCGGCGACGCCGTGGCGCGGGTCCTCTCGTTCGCGGGGTACAGCGTGGACCGCCACTACTACGTCAACGACGCGGGCCGCCAGATGGCCGTCTTCACGTGGGCCTACGAGACGTTCGACGAGGCGGACCTCGATTCCGACCCCGAGCGCGACAAGGACGACTACGACCTCGTGCGCTACTACCGGAAGGGCAACGACTTCCTGGAGAACGGCGACCCCGACGAGGTCGAGGAAGCCGAGGCCGAGATTCAGGACATCATGCAGGGCCTCGAAGCGGGCGACGAAGCGACCTACGAGCGCGTCCAAGAAGTGGTCGATACCGTCCTCGGCGGGATGCGCGAGACGCTGGACCGCCTGCCCGCCGAGTTCGACGAGTTCGTCAAGGAGACCCGTTTCCTCCGCGACGGGTCGGCGGACGACGTGGTGGCTCGCCTGAAGGAACTGGACGAGGCCGTCTACGAGGACGAGGCGTGGCAACTCGAACTGGACGAGTTCGGCATCGAGAAGAACTTCGTGTTCCTGCGCTCGGACGGCACCACTCTCTACGCAACCCGCGACCTCGCCCACCACGAGTGGAAGTTCGAGGAGTACGACCGCGCCGTGACCGTCCTCGGCGAGGACCACAAGCTACAGGCCAGTCAGATGAACGCCACGCTCGACCTGCTGGGCAACGACACCGACCAGTTACAGCAGGTCATCTACTCCTACGTCAACCTCCCCGAGGGGAAGATGTCCACCCGCGCAGGCACCGGCATCGACCTCGACGACCTGCTCGACGAGGCCATCGACCGCGCCCGCGAGGAGGTCGAAACCCGACTGGACGACCGCATCCGCGACGACGACCTGACCGACGAGGACGTCGAGCGCATCGCCGAGCAGGTCGGCATCGGCGCGGTCCGCTACGACATCGTGTCCAAGCAACCCACCAAGGCCATCACCTTCGAGTGGGACCGCGCCCTCGACTTCGAGGCCCAGAGCGCGCCCTACGTCCAGTACGTCCACGCTCGCTGTTGTGGCATCTTGGACGAGGCCGGACTCCGGACGGCCCCCGACTCCTTCGACGCCTCCCTGCTCGACACGGAGGCCGAGCGCGACCTGCTGGAGGTCGTCGCGCGCTTCCCCGCCGTCATCGAGGAGGCCGCCGAAGACCTCGAACCGCACGTCGTCGCCACCTACACCCGCGAAATCGCCGAGACGTTCAACACCTTCTACCGCGAATGTCCGGTCCTGTCCGACGACGTCGACGACGACCTGCGCGACGCCCGCCTCGCACTCGTCGCGGCGTCGAAGCACGCGGTCGGCAACTCCCTGCAAGTGCTGGGCGTCGCCGCGCCCCGGTCGATGTAATCACGCCGGGAGCGCGACGCTTCCCCCGA
Organism: Halorussus gelatinilyticus; assembly: GCF_023238445.1. Lineage (GTDB taxonomy): Archaea > Halobacteriota > Halobacteria > Halobacteriales > Haladaptataceae > Halorussus > Halorussus gelatinilyticus. The sequence goes on from NZ_CP096658.1 coordinate 1,411,378, forward strand.
TTCCGACGCCGACCGATATCACCTGTCCACCGACGAATAGGATAGCCCCCGCGCCGACTCCCAGCGCCAGAATCACGAACAGCAGTATCCACCAGAACGGAACCGCGGTATCGTCTGCCATGCTGATACGTTCCGCCGCGAAGCACCTTATGACTTCGCGCCGTCACTTGAACAACGAGCCGATGCGACCCAGCATGCCGCCCTGTTCCGATTCGTCGTCCGGCCCGTCGGCGTCGTCGGACTCGGGACTGCCCTCCGCCGACTCGTCGTCGGCCCGCGTCGCGTCCGCGATGGCGTTCTGCGCGTTCTCGTCTCGGCCGCGCGTCTCGAAGGGGACGCCCTCCTCGTCGCCGCGCTCGCTCACTGGGTCGCCGCCGTCGTCCGCGGGCGGGTCGCTCTCGGCGCTTTCGGTCGAATCCTCGCCACCGGGAGCGAGCGACTCCTCGCTTCCGAAGGGGACGCCGTCCTCGTCGCCGGGCGTGTCCTCGCTCGCGTCGGTCCCTTCCTCCGCCTCGGTCTCGCGCTCCGTCGCTTCGCTCGCCGCGCTCTCGTCGAGTGCGCCGAGCGCACCTTCGTCGCCCGCGTCGCGGGCGTTCCCACCGTCTTCGGGGGAATCGCCGCCCTCGGACGCGAAGTCGTCGCTCGCGGCGAGCGGGTCGTCTTCACCTGTGGTCAGCGGGTCGTCTTCGTCCGTGGCGAGTGGGTCGTCCCCGCTCGCGGCGAGTCGTTCGTCGCTGATGTGCTCGCTGATGAGGTCGTCCACGCTCCGGGCCTCGCCGGTCTCCGAGGCGTCGTCGGCCCCGTCGTCCGCCGCGGAATCGGCGGACCGGTCTGCGCCCGGAGAGTCGGCGGCGTCCGGCGATTCGCCGGACGCCGCCGACTCATCCGCCGACGCGCCTGCGGACTGACCTCCCGACTCGCGTCCGGACTGCCCGCCGAACAGGGCGTCGGCGTCGCCGCCGGAGGCGTCGCCGAGCGCGTCCCGGACGTTCCGCGCGGCGTCGGCGCTGAGCGGGTCCTCGGAGGCGTCTCCGTCCTGTTCGACGGGTGCGGCCGCCGGACCGGCGTCCTGTGGGTCGGCGGCGTCCTGTGGGTCGGCGTCCTGTACGTCGGCGGCATCCGACGAGGGGGCGTCCGACGGGGCGGCGTCAGGTGCTGGCGCGTCTCTCGACCCCATCTCGAACGGTTCGGTCTCGGCGGCGTCGGCGCTCTCGTCGGTCTCGGTACTCTCGCCGGTCTCGTCGTCGGCGCTCGCGTCGAGTTCCGGGTCGGGGTCGGCCTCGCCGGTCAGCACCGCCGCGAGGTCGCGGTACGCCTGTCCGGCGGGCGCGTTGGGCGCGAACGCGGCGAGCGGTCGCCCGGCGTCGATGCCCATCGGGACCGCCTCGTCCTGCGGGACGACCGCGAGGACGTCCGTACCGAGGGTCTCTTCCACGTCGTCGGCGTTCAGAATGTCGCTGCTGCGCTGGGTCAGGACCGCGCCCCGGACCGCGGTCTCGACGCGCTCGGCGAGTTCGCCGGTCTTGGCGGTGTCTCGGACCGAGGCCACGTCGGGGGTCGCCACCAGCAGGACGGCGTCGGCCAGCGCCAGCGGAACGAGGGTGTCGTAGCTGACGCCGGCACCCGTGTCCAGCAGGACGTAGTCGTACGCCTCGCGGAGCGAGGCCACGACGCTCTGCAAGTTCGCGGGGTCGGACTTGACGAACGCTTGGATGTCGGTCGCGCTCGGGAGGACGTCGATGTCGCCGGGCGCTCGGTAGACGGCCGCCTCGAAGTCGGCCTCGCCCGCCAGCACCTCGTGGAGCGTCGGCGTCTCTATCTCGAAGTCGAGGAAGTCGGCGAGGTTCGCCATCCCCAAGTCGGTGTCCACGACGACGACCGAATGACCCCGGTCGGCCAGCATCGCGCCGAGGTTGATGGCGGTCGTCGTCTTCCCGACACCTCCTTTGCCGCTCGCTATCGCGTATACCGTGTCGGACATGATACTCGTTGTCCCAATCGAACCATGACACGCATATAAAGTTAGTCCGTCAGCGGCGACACTTTCGGCCCGGTTGCGTCGGGTGGCCGAAGTATTCAACCGGCTTCCGGCCCAGATTGTGACAAGAATGGGGGAGACGACCGACGGCGATTCGTCCGACGAGTACACCTTTCCGCAACTCAGCAACGGTCTCGGCTCCGTGCTGAAAAATCCGTTCGAGTGGTTCTTCCTGCTGGAGAACCGGGTCGTCATCGCCGGCATGATACTAGTCGCTTTTCTTATGTTCTTCCTCGCCATCGAACTGCTCATCGGGATGGCCCACGAGCAGATGGTCCCGCTGTTCTACATCTTCAGTTCGCTCATCGGCGGGAACCTGACGCTCATCACCATCGTCCTCTCCATCAACCAACTGGTCATCTCCCAGCATCTCAACTCGCCGGGCGGTCTCCGCGAGGAGATTCAGGGCGTCAACGAGTACCGCAACTCCGTCGAGGAGACGCTGACCCGCGAGGTCGCGCCGGTCACGCCCTCGGACTTCTTGGAGATGCTCTTGGAGAGCACCCAGCAGTGCGTCGAATCGGCCGACGAGCAGACGGACGAGATTACCGACCCCGACGCCGCCGAGGCGCTGTCCGACCTCCTCGACGACACGATTCGGACCATCGAACACTCCAGACGGGTCCTCGAACGGAGCGACGTGGGCCTGTTCAACGCGCTGTCGGTCACGCTGAAGACCAACTACTCGCAGGAAATCTACCGCGTCCGGGACCTACAGACGACCCACGAGGAGTTGCTCACCGAGGATATCGACGACCACCTCGACGAACTCGTCGTCCGCATCCAGCAGATGGACGTGGCCCGCCAGTACTTCAAGACGCTGTACCTACAGGACGAACTCGCCTACCTGTCGCGGGTGTTACTCTACGTCGGCGTCCCCGCCGAACTCACCGCACTCACGATGTTGCTGGTGTTCGCGGCCTCGACGCAACCGATTCTCGCTCCCTCCACGCTCGCGGTGGTCGTGCCCGTCGCGATCTGCATCACGGCGGCACCACTGGCGATTCTGTTCGCGTTCGTGATTCGAGTCTCTGTCGTCGCCCAGCGCACCGCCGCCATCACCCCGTTCACGACTTCCTCGCAGGAGTAGGAGCGCGGACTCACGGCGTCGGCCGGGTCCGACGACTGAGATTGTGCTCGCGGACGCGACCCTCGCCGTTCTCCCTCGAAAGCGGCTAACCGGCCTCGTCCGCGCATCCGCGTTCGATACACGGCGAGTGTATGCAAAGGTTACTTACCCTCTGGCTAGCCTAGAACGTCCTAATGAGCGAGCAGGAAGGCGAGCAGTCCGACAGGAAAAAGTACGAGTTCCAGAAGGTCATCGAGGACCTGAAAGACTACGAAGGGTCGGGGACTCAACTCGTCACTATCTACATCCCGCCGGACAAGCAGATAAGCGACGTGGTCGCGCACGTTACCCAAGAGCACAGCGAAGCGAGCAACATCAAGTCCAAGCAGACCCGCACGAACGTCCAAGACGCGCTCACCTCCATCAAGGACCGTCTGCGATACTACGACGTCTACCCGCCGGACAACGGCATCGTCATCTTCAGCGGTGCCATCGACTCCGGGGGCGGCCGGACAGAGATGGTCACGAAAGTCCTCGAAAATCCGCCGGACCCCGTCCAGTCGTTCCGCTACCACTGCGACTCGGCGTTCCTCACCGAACCGCTGGAGGGCATGCTGGCCGACAAGGGTCTGTACGGTCTCATCGTCCTGGACCGACGCGAGGCCAACGTCGGGTGGCTGAAGGGCAAGCGCGTCGAACCCGTCAAATCCGCCTCGTCGCTCGTGCCGGGCAAACAGCGCAAAGGTGGTCAGTCCGCCCAACGGTTCGCCCGCCTGCGCCTCGAAGCCATCGACAACTTCTATCAAGAGGTCGCCGAGATGGCCAACGACCTGTTCGTTCCGAAGCGGGGAGAACTGGACGGCGTCCTCGTCGGCGGTCCCTCACCGACCAAAGACGAGTTCCTCGACGGCGACTACCTCCACCACGAGCTTCAGGACCAAGTCCTCGGGAAGTTCGACGTGGCCTACACCGACGAGTCGGGTCTCTACGACCTCGTCGACAACGCGGAGGACGCGCTGGCCGACGCCGAGGTGATGAAGGATAAGAACGAGATGGAGGAGTTCTTCAAACAGCTTCACGACGGCAACAAGGCGACCTACGGGTTCGAGCCGACCCGTCAGAACCTCGTCATGGGGTCGGTGGACCGCCTCCTGCTGAGCGAGGACCTCCGGAAGGACGTGGTGGTCTACGACTGCGGCGAGAAAGAGGAGTACGAGTTCATCGACCAGCGCCAAGACACGCCGAGCCACACCTGCGAGGACGGGTCGGAGGTCGAGGCCGAGGAGCGCGAGGACGCCATCGAGTTCCTGATGAACATCGCCGAGCAGCGCGGGACCGAGACGAAGTTCATCTCCACCGACTTCGAGAAGGGCGAGCAGTTGCAGTCGGCGTTCGGCGGCGTCGCCGGGATTCTGCGGTACTCTACTGGCGTGTAAACGCTCTCTCCTCACTTCTCGCGCCGGTCAAGCGACCGGAGGTGCGCGACTTTCTGCTCGTACTCTCGGACGTGGCTCGGTAACTCGTCGGGACCGAACCAGTCGAGGTCCGAAACCCCGCCGTGGGCGTCGATTTCGTCTCCGGCCAGTTCCTCCCCGCCGGCGACTCGACCGGTGAACTCCACGACCGGAATCGGGAGGAGTTCGGGTTCGCCGAGGTCGAGTTCCATCAGTCGCGTCTGGAGGACGCCCGTCAACTCGCACTCGACGCCGGTCTCCTCGCGGGTTTCCCGGCACGCGGTCTCCGCCGGGCGCTCGCCCGACTCCCCGGCACCGCCGGGCGTCTCCCACTCGTCGCGGACCGGACTGTAGACGCAGAGCAGTCGGCCCTCGTCGTCGGTGACGGCCGCGCCCGCGGCGTACGGGTAGAACCGGTCGAAGAATTCGTCGTCGCTCTCCGGAAACGACGCCTCGTCGTCCGGGAGCGGTTCGACGGTCAGCGGCTCCAATCGGGGCACGTCGTCCCAGCGCGACTCGACGCCCGCGAAGACCTCCTCGGCGTGGGCCGCGACCTCGTCGCGGATTTCGGCGCGGCGATTGCTGTTCATACGTGACGTTCGTGGCCGCTAACGTATAATTCCTGACGTAGGGTTCCCTTTCGTAGGTGGCCCGAGCGTCGTCGAAGAAGTTGAATCCGGACGGCGGAAGCTCGGTTACCCACGATAGTATCGGTGATACCGCACGTAGTATCGCCGAGACTGCTGTTGAGGCTGTTTTTGGGTGCCCTGTTGCCCCTGCCTCCGGTCTTGCTGTTGTGGGGGTTGCTGGGGTTGCTCGCGGGGTTGCGGCCGTCTGCCCGGCTGTGATTCCCCCTGCTGTTGGGCTTGCTGGGGCTGTTGCTGACCGCCCTGTCGGGGGTGCTGGCTCTGTCGGCGAGGCTGTTGGTCGCTCTGTCGGCGAGGCTGTCGAGAACCCTGTTGGGGCTGCTGGTCGGTCCGTCGGGGCCGCTGTTGGAGGCCCTGTTGCGGGGATTGGCGTTGCCCACCCTGCTGACTCTCCCGGGGTTGCTGGCTCTGCTGGTGAGGCTGCTGTGATTGTTGCCGTCTGCCCTGCTGTGGCCCCATCTGCTGATGGGCTTGCTGGGGCTGTCGCTGGCTACCTCGTTGAGGCTGCTGTGGGGGCCTTTGCTGTCCACCCGTCTGCTGAGACTGGCTCTGGCTCGGTGGAGCTTCGTGCGGCGTGGAGTCCCGAGTGGAGGCGTCGGGCGTCTGCTGGATTTCCGAGGTGAATCTCCCCGTTTCGGGGTCTCGCCGCTGGTGGTGGGCCTTCTCCCGTTGCATCTGGGCGAACTCGGGGGACCGACGGCGGTCTCGCGGCTCCGGGTCCGTATCTCGACTGCGTCGTTCGGACTGCTCTCGATATTCGTCCTCTGGTGGTCGTTGACTCATAGTGTGGAACCCCCGCGGTCGGTTTTGGCCTCCGTGGCCCTCTTCGGCAGTAAAGACTCGGTATCGGCGTTCATCACTCTACTGGCCTTTTAGCGATGGCTGTCAGCGTTCGGAATCCTCGACGACCTCCGCTTCCGGCGCGTTTTGCACGACGCTCCGAAGTCCCTTCTGGGCGTTGTGTTTTCGCGTGTACCCCTCGCCGCTGGTAGCGATGACGTTCCCGTTGCGGTGGCGGAGCCGCCATCGCCACTCGTCGGCCCGGTCACGGAAGACTTCGAACCGGGCGAGCGTTTGGGACGCGTCGGCGGCTCCCACGGGTGCAGCCAGTTCGTACTCTCCGGAGGGGTCCTCGATGGGTTCCCCGGATGAGCTCTCGGTCGGAGAGTCGGCGGACTCTTCGACTTCCGGGCGGGGCCACTCCAGTTCGAGTTCCAGACTCAGTTCGTCGTCCTCGGCTTCGAGTTCGATTTCGAGCGTGATGTCCTCGGGAACCTCGACGCTGACGGCATCGGCTCCGTCGCCTAAGCGGATCGACCCCGCGGTAATCCCGTCTATCACTCCGCTCAGCACTGTCGCTACGTCGTCACGGGTGGCCGTCATCTCGGTCTCGTATTCGTCGTCTCCGGACATACCGACGACTACGCCGACATCTGTGGTAAAGCGTCGCAAAAGTATCCCGGTTCCCAGCGGGGGAAATCAAGTCGAAGCGCGCTGAGACGTACGCGCCCGGACCTCCATCAGAGATGAAGAGTCTGACAGCGTCTCCTTCACAGAAATTTACGCCAGCGGCGTCCGCTCGACGACCTGCCCGTCCACGGTCGGGTACTGCTCGACGATTTCGCCCTCCTCCACGTCGCCCTCCTCTATCATCTCCTCCAGCAACCACCACGCCAGTTCGATGTGGTCGGACTTGACGGTGTAGAACTCCTCGGGCACGCCCAACTCTTCGAGGCGGCGCTCGGGTTCCCACGTCTTGCCGTAGACCAGCGTCCCGTCGTCGGTCACGTCGTCGAACTCCCGGCGGATGTTCCGGGCCATGCGCTTCATCCGGTTGCGGTGCTGGGCGGCGTCCTTGAAGACCGAGGTACAGAAGTAGACGCGCTCGTGGTCGCCCATCGCGTCCAGAATCTCCTTCGACCCCTCGACGGCGCTCATGTGGCCGTCCTGCAGTTCGTAGCCCTCCTCCTGCATCCGGCGGAAGTTCCCGTCCGACATCTCGAACTCGTTGACGTTACAGAACTCGGCCGCGCCCTCGTCCAAGAAGTCGAGGAACTCCTCCTCGGCGCGAATGCCGGGAATCTCGAACGCGGGCGTCAGGCCCTCCTCGCGGGCGATGTATAGAATCTCTTCCCACTCGGTGCCGTGCATCTCGCCCCACAGTTCGAGCGGCGGGTGGAACCGAATCTCGTCGAGTCCGGCCTCCGAGAGGCGGCGCATGTTCTCGCGGCCGCCCGTGATGCCGGTGTAGAGGTGCGTGTGGTGGTCCTCGCCGAACTCGTCTTTGAGCAGGCGGAGGTACCGACAGGTCTTCTCCATCGCCTCCTGGGGTTCGCCGCCGGTGATGGAGGTGCCGAGCGCGTCCATGCGCTTGGCCTCCGCGAGTACGTCCTCGTCGGACTCGACTTTCCGCTCGTTGGCGTACACGTCGGTCACGTTCTTGCGGTTTTCGCCGAGGGGGCAGTAGAAGCAGTCCCGCTGGTCGCAGTAGCCGTAGACGAAGAGGACCATCTTGCCGCCTTTGGCGCACTGTTCGCAACCCTTCGATATCATTCGTTAGTAGTGGTTTATTCGTCCGACGCTGAAAAAGCGTGCGAATCGGGGAGCGGAGCGATGCGGTGGTGCTACGCCGCGCTACCGCGAGGGAGACGGCGACGCCGCCCGACAAAAAATCACGATGTCGTGCCGTCTACGCCCAGCAGTCGTCCGGCGTACACGGTTCGGGACAGCAGGTGTTGAACAGGTCGGTCAGTAGCATCGTTTGTCACCTCCAGACGGAAATAACGATGTAATAATGTAAAGATTTAAGTAATAAATGGTCGCCGGCACTGTCGAAATCCCCGAAAGAAGTTAAACCCCGGACGCATACCCCCGAGTAATGCTGTTGGTCCTCTGCGTGGACCTCGACGACGACCTCGGCCGCAAGACCGACTTCGATACCCCCGTCATCGGCCGCGACAACGTCGAAGCCGCCGCGGTCTCGTTAGCGACCGCTGACCCAGAGGACAGCGACGTGAACGTCATGTTCGAGGGCGTCCACCTCGCGGACCGCATCGAGGACGAGACCGTCGAAGTCGCGGTCGTCACGGGGACAGAGACCGGCGACGTCGCCGCGAACCGGGCGGTCGGCGACGAGGTGGACGAGGTGCTGGCCAGCCTCTCGACCCGCGAGGAGGTCCAAGCGGTCATCGTCACCGACGGCGCGCAGGACGAGAGCGTGATTCCGGTCATCCGCTCGCGGGTGCCCATCGACGGCGTGCGCCGGGTCGTCGTCCGGCAGGCACAGGACCTCGAATCGATGTACTACACCATCAAGCAGGTGCTGGACGACCCCGAGACGCGCGGGACCATCCTCGTCCCGCTGGGCATCCTGCTTCTCATCTACCCCCTCGCCATCATCTCGGACTCGCTCGGGCTTCCCGGCGCGGCGGTCTTCGGCGTCACCTCGGGCCTGCTGGGGCTCTACGTCCTCGGCCGGGGACTCGGCGTCGAGCGCCTCCTCGACCGCGCGGCCGAGAAGGCCAGAAATAGCCTCTACGCGGGCAGAGTGACGCTAATCACCTACGTCGTCGCGGCCGCCCTGCTGGTCGTCGGCGGGGTCCGCGGCGTCGAGACTCTGGAGTCCGTCGAGGCGGCGACCGGCGACGCGATGGGACCGCTCGAAGTACTGGCGGCGCTGGTCCACGGCGCGGTGACGTGGTTCACCGCGGCGGGCGTCACCACCAGCCTCGGTCAGATCACCGACGAGTATCTGGCCGACCGCTTCCAGTGGCGCTACCTCAACGCGCCGTTCTACGTCCTCTCCATCGCGCTCGTGTTGCACGCCATCAGCGCGTACTTCCTCCATCGAGTGCCGCTCGAACTCCCGCGGCTCACCTACCTCGCGGTCATGCTCACGGTCGGGACCCTGCTCGGTCTCACGAGCACGCTGGCGTTCGCCATCGCGGAGTCGCGGCGGTCCCGCCGGGCCGAGCAGGTCGGTTAGCCGTCCGTGGTCGTTCCTTCGCTCGCCTCAGTCGTCGTCTGTCTCCCCGCTTCCGTCGTCGTCTGTTCACCGGCTTCAGTCGTCGTTCGACCCGTCGTCTCCGATTCGGAGACCGGTCCGAACGTGACCTGCCATACCGGCGTCCCGCGCTGATTGACGGGCCGGAGGCTCTGGCTGAGTTCGTACACCGCCCCTTTCTGCACCTCGGCGTCGTTCGCCGGGAAGAACAGCACGCGCTCGCCGGTGTTCAGATATTTGATGACCCGCGAGTTGTACTCGCCGAACGTCCGCGCCCCTTGCGGGACGACCGGCGTGTAGTTCAGCACGTCGGAGGTCACCTCGAACCGGGCGCCGGGGTGGAAGCTCCCCGCGAATATCAGCGCCTCGTACCGTTTAGTGTCGACCTCGTCCTCGTCCTGGGCCAGCGCCACGTTCGTACCGGTTCCGATGGCCAGTCCGCCCGCGAGCGCTCCCGTCAGGAACGTCCGGCGGGAGGACTCGCCGCCGTCGAATTTCCCTGTCATGGGTTCACAACCCATAGGTGGAAGGCCGCGAACGTCCTTAAGCGACCGACGTCGTTCGATGGGTTCCGCGACGTAACGCGACGTAACGCGACGTAAATCGGCGTAATTCGGCGATGTGAGGAGAAACGACCCGCTAGTGCTCCCGGGTCACGACGAACTCTGCGAGGTCGCGGAGGTAGTCGGTCGCCGCGAGGTCGGGCGTGGCGGCCCGGTCGAGTGCCGCCAGCGCCTCGTCGGACTTCCGGTGGGCGAGGCCGGCGGCCTCGTCGGCGTCGAGGTCGGTCACCCGGACGATGGAGGGTCGGCCCATCTCGGCGTCGTGGCCGGTCGGCTTGCCCAGGTCGCCCTCGTCGGCGGTCGCGTCCAACACGTCGTCCCGAATCTGGAAGGCGACGCCGACCTTCTCGGCGTACTCGCCGAACGCCTCGACGGTGGTGGGGTCGGCGTCGGCGGCTATCGCGCCCAATTCCGCGGCGGCCCGGAACAACGCCCCGGTCTTCCGGCGGGCCAACTCCATGTACTCCTCGCGGTTGGTCGGCCGGGCGACGAGTTCGGTCGCCTCGCCCTCGCCGAGTTCGACCATCGCGTCGGCGACCGCCTCCATCGCTCGCGGGTCCGGCGAGAACAGCTCGAAGGCCTCGCCGATGAGACCGTCGCTGGCGACGATGGCCGGCGAGTAGCCGTACTCGGCCCACGCGCTCGCGCTCCCGCGGCGCGTGTCCGATCGGTCGATGATGTCGTCTACCACCAGCGAGGCGTCGTGGACGAGTTCGACGCCCACCGCGAAATCGACGGCCGCCTCCGCCTCGCCGCCGGCCGATTCGCAGGACAGAACGGTGACGGTCGGCCTGACGCGCTTGCCCCCCGACAGCGCGACGTGCCGAACCTCGTCGGCGAGTTCCGTCGGTTCGACGCGGTCGAGGACGCATTCGAGACGTTCCTCGACCATCGCCCTCCGGGACTCCGGATAATCCATTGGCCGGGACTCAGAACCGATAAAACAAGTACGTGACGATACGTGGCGTCTCCGCGTCGTCGGGTCTCGACGAGTAGCCGTAGCTTAAACCGCGGGTTAAGGTAACGTGACAGCTTTTTCGTGTCCCTCCGTCTATCGACGCGTATGTCCCCGAGCGAACTGACGAGCGACGTACCGCTGTCCGCGGTCCTCCTCGCCTTCCTCACGGTAACGTCCGGCGTCGCAGTGACGCTGGCGGTCCCGAAAGCGGCGGGTGGGACGACCGACGGAGCGGACGCGACCATCTTCACCGACGGCGAAACGTTGACCCTCGACCAAGCGCCGGACCAGACGATTCGCGGGAAGACGACGCTGGACCCCGGAACGACCCTGAGTATCAACCTCAAAGGAGAGACGTTCCTGAAGACGAACAGGGCCACGGTCACCGCCAATCGGACGTTCAACGCGAGTTTCGACATGAGCGATGTAGACCGAGGGACGTTCGAGGTGCGGGTCTACCGAAACGAGACCGTGCTGGCCGAAGCGGAGGGACGAGTGGTCTGCTCGACCGACTGCACGACGCCGACGACCTCGACCGACGAGAGCACCCAGTCGGTCGATAGTCCCGCCGTTCAAGCGGTCACGGAAGTCACGCAGAACCGAACCGCGTCCATCAAAGTGCTGTTCGGGCAGGCCGAAACCGTCTCGGTCTCCATCGGCGGACCGAACGTCAACTACGTCGTCAACGGAACCGTCCGGGACCGCGACGGCGACGGGAGTGCGACCATCCTCTTCCACACCGACCACGCGGGAACCGACGCGCCCACGCTCGGCGTCGTGGACAACGGAACGACCCGCGTCGTCGAGGCGAGTTCCGAGACCTCGCTCGACGCGCCGCTCGCGCCCGCCTCCTACAACGTGCGGCTGTACGCCGGGCCGACGACGGACGGCGAACTGGAAGCCAAAGGAAGAGTCGTCGTCTACACGGATACCAGCGGAGCGCCCAACGAGGCGTCGGCGACCGCGACGACGGTCGGAACCGTCGCCGGCGGAACCGACGCGACCGGTTCGACGCCCGACGGCTCCGGCGACCGACTGCTCGGGAGCGTCGGCCTGATAGCGACCGGCGGTCTCCTCGCGGTACTCGGCATCGGCGTCGTCCTCGGTCTCTTCCGCAACTGAACCCCCGCGACGCTCGTTTCGCGCCTCTCCTCCCTTCGCGCCTATCGGTCCATCACGAGCGCCCCGACGGCGATGACGAGGAGACACCCGACGAAGAAGACGACCCCCGGTTCCGCGAGGTCGAACACGAACCACGCGATGGTCTCGCGTGCCGTCGTCGGGTCGGCCGTCGGACTGGCCGGGCCGACCACGGTCCCCCGTCCGATTGCCGGACTCGCGAGTTGCTCGACGCCTCGTTGGACGAGCAGGCTGGCGGCCGCCAACACCCCGACGCCGCCGACCACCTCCGCCAGCGAGTTCTGGACCTGCGGGCGGATGTCGCGGTCACCGACCAGAACCAGCGGGTCGGTCGCGGGCGCGTACACCGCCATCTCGTTGCCTTTCTCGGAGTATCGCGTATCGACCTGTGCGATGAGTCCGGCCTCCTCCAAGGTCGAGAGGTGGTAGTGGAGGTTCTGGACGGACGTATCGACGCGCTCGGCGAGTTCGGAGGGCGTTCCGGGCGACTCGAATAGCGTCCGGTACACCTCGCGGCGGGTGTCGGGACCGAGCGCGTCGAGTACGTCGTCGGTCTCCTCGCCCTCGACGTCGAGGACCCGCAACTGCTCGTCGCCGCTCGCGGTCCGGTCTTGCAGTCGTTCGATGAGTCCCGACATGGCGTCTCGTTGTCGAATCCTCCGTAAAGCGACTACTAAATCCTGTCCATAGCTTAAAGCCGGCTTTAACCGGTCGCGTTGCGCTCGACGCCGACCGCCGGGAGCGGCCGGAGTCGGCCGTGCCCTGTTATCGGGTCGATTCCGGCGTCACCGACGTCGAGTGCGGTGGTCTCCATCCGTCGCTCGACCGCGCGCGGAGGGAGACCCGGCCGTTCGTCTACGACGAGTGCGGCGATGCCGCCGGCGTACGCGGTGGCGGCCGACGAGCCGACGAACCCCTCCGCGTCGGCCGCGGCCGGACTGCTCGGGGCGACGAGGTCAACCCCGTTTCGACCGTCGAACGTCGGCCCGCGGGAGCTGAACGGTTCGACTCGGCCGCTATCAGCGTCGTACGCGCCCACCGCCAGGACCGACCGGGCGCTCGCGGGCGCGACGAGGCTCCCCGCGGGCCGGACGTGCTGGAAGTCGTGAGTCGGCGACGAGAGCTCGAGACGGGCACCCGTCGCGTTCGCGGGTCCCTCGACCGTCACGTAGTAGGTCCCCGACTGGACGCGGGCGACGATGCGCTCGTTGGGCACCCCGTCGCCGGGGTACGGCGACGAGCGCGCGACGAGCCGACGCCGCTTACCGTCGGTCCAGTAGAGGTTCGCGGTGTAGTCCTGTCCGTGGTGGGCGCGGTCCCACGACAGCCACACGGTCACGTCCCGTCCGTCTCCTCTGATGTAGTTGCGCGCGTTCCCGTCGAACGCGAGCGTGCCGTTCCCGGCGGCTCGGTACCGGCCGGACCAGTGACTCTGCGCGAGATTTCCGACGGGCGCGACGAAGACGACGCCCGCCTCGGTCGCGCTCGCCGCGACTTCGGCGACGGCCGACGTCCCGTCGCCGGGCATCCCGTAGAACGAGACCGGGGCGACGACGACGTCCACGTCCTCGGCGACGAGCCACTCGACCGCGCGCCGATACCCTCTCGGGGAGTCCACGGTCGCCAGATAGAGGTCGGCGTCGGGGGCGACTCGCGCGACCGTCTCGGCCGCCGCGGTGCCGTGAGTCCCCGCACCGCCGTAGACCGACGTCTCGGAGTCGAACGCTCTGGCGTCGGTGACGCGACCGTCGAGCGTTCCCGAATCGGCGTCGAACCCGGTCACGTCCACGACGCCGACGGTTACGTTCTCGCCGGTCGCACCCGCGTCGTGGAGCGCCGAGATCGTCGGCCCGACGCCGCGGACCGCCGCGGGGTCGGCGGACTGCCCGCCCCCGGCGGACAGCGAGGCGGCGAGGAGACCCAGCCCTCCCGCGAGGACGACCACGCCGATAACGACGACCGTCAGCGTCCGCCGGAACGCGGCAGCGTTCATCGCACGGGACTGGCGACCGACGAATCAAATACGTGTCGGAACTGCAACGGCTACGGAGAAACGAAACCGGACTACTCCTCGGCGTTCGCAACCGAGACGCGTCGCGTATCGCCACGCGCAAAAATCGAGAGTAAGCGGAGTTACTCGAACTCTTCGATGAGTTCGGGCACGACCTCGAAGAGGTCGCCGACGATGCCGTAGTCGGCGATGTCGAAGATGGGCGCGTTCGGGTCGGTGTTGACGGCGATGATGGTGTCTGCGCCCTTCATCCCGGCGACGTGCTGGACCGCGCCCGAGATGCCGATGGCGAGGTAGACAGTCGGCGTGACGACCTTCCCGGACTGGCCGACCTGCCGGTTCTTCGGGAGCCAGCCGTTGTCCACGATGGGCCGCGAGGACGCCAGCGTCGCGTCGGTCGCTTCCACGAGGTCCTCGATGAGCGGGAGGTTGTCCTCCTCCTCGATACCGCGGCCGATGGAGACGATGAAGTCGGCCTCGCTGATGTCCACGTCACCGCCGCCGACCTCCTCGAAGCCGGTGACGACCGACCCGTCGTCGGCTTCGATGTCCACGTCGAACTCCGCGATTTCGGCGTCGCCGACGCCCTCGGCGGCGGGCCACTCGGCGCTCCGGATGGTGACGGCCTGCTGGTCGCCCGACACCTCGACGGTCGTCTCGACCTTCGAGCCGTACATCTCGCGGGTGACGGTCAGTCCGTCGTCGTAGTCGAGGCCCACGGCGTCGGTCACCAGCGGGAGGTCGAGGCTGTTGGCGACCGCGGGCGCGTAGTCGAGTCCGTTGACGCTGTTGGGCATCAGCAGGACCTCGGGGTCGAGGTCGGCGTGGAGCGCTTCGACCGCTTGGGTGTACACGTCGTGGTCGAACTCCTCGCCCTCCGAGACGGTGTGGACGGCGTCCACGCCCTCGCGGTTGAGCGAGTCGGCGAACGACTCGGTGTCGCCGCCGATTACGGCGAGGTGGAGGTCGCCGCCGGTCTCGTCGGCGAGGTTACGCCCGGCGGTGATGACCTCGAAGCTCACGTCGCGCAACTCGCCGCGGCGGTGTTCCGTGACGGCCAGCACGTCGCTCATTCTGCCACCCCCTTCTCGCGGAGGACTTCAGCGAGCTTCCCGGCGGTCTCGCTGGCGTCACCCTCGAATATCTCGGCGTCGCTCTCGCTCTCGGGTTCGTACATGGCGGTCAGGTCGAGGTCGCTCTCGACGGCCCCCGCATCGAGACCGAGGTCGTCGAGGCTCTTGGGCGCGATTTCCTTGCTCTGGGCCTGTCGGATGCCCCGGAGGCTGGCGTACCGGGGTTCGTTGATACCGGTCTGAATCGTGAGGACCGCGGGCAGGTCGATGTCGGTCAGTTCCTCGACGCCGCCCTCCAGTTCGCGGTGGACGTGCGCGACGTTCTCGGCTTCGTCGTAGTCGAGCGCGTTGACGACCGCGCCCCACTGGAAGCCCAATTCGTCGGCCAGCGAGACGCCGGTCGCGCCGAAGTTGTCGTCGCCCGACTGGACGCCGGTCAGGACGAGGTCGGGGTCCTCCTCCTCGACGACCGCTTCGAGCAGGGTCGTCTTGGTCTCGACGTCGAGGATGTCGGGCTCCTCCAGCGCGTCGTCCCAGACGCGGACCGCCCGGTCGGCCCCCTTCGCCAGCGCCATCCGGATGGTCTCTTCGGAGCGCTCGGGACCGACGGTCACGGTCACGACCTCCTCGGCCGGGCCGTTCTCCTTCAACTGGACGGCCTCCTCGACGGCGTAGTCGTCCCACTCGTTCAGGTCGTACTCGAGGTAGCGCTCGTCTACCTCGGTCCCCGCTATCTCGAAGTCGTCGGCGACTTCAGCGACCTCCTTCACAGTCACCAGAACCTTCATGAACGAAAAATCGCCGTCTTGGGGGTAAACGGTTTCGAAATTAACGACGCGAAACGCTCGACGGGTTGACGCGGGTTTTCAACTCGTCTCGGTCACGTCTTCCTCCGGCAGCGTGATGAGGTTCTCCCGACCGATGCGGAGTTTGTCCACGTCGTCGTTGTCGTCCATCTTCGAGAGGAGTTGCGAGACCTTGGCGTTCGACCAGTTGGTCTCCTTGACTATCTGGCCCTGCTTCATCCGGCCGTCGTTGTCCCGGAGCAGGCGGAGGACCCGCTCCTCGTCGCTCAACAGTTCCGGTTCGGGTTCGTCGTCCTCCCCGTCGTCCGCGACCGCTTCGCCGCCGCCGTTCGGCCGCGACACGACGGCCGAAGCTCCGGTGTCGTCGCCCGGCGAGTCGTCCGACGAGGGGTCCGCGACGGGCGTCGGGTCCACGTCGCGGCGCTGTGCCAGCGCGTACGCGCCGAAACTCCCGGTCAGGAGCAGGAAGACGACGACGATGCCCCACAGACTCGACCCGCCGGGAAGGATTCCCTTCTTCCGGGTCGTGGTGGACGTCTCGGTACTCTTCGGTGAGTACGTTATCGCAAAGTCTCCGCGCTCGAACTGCTGGGGACCGTCGTAGCGCAGGACGGTCCCGTTCACGATCTTCCCGCCCGACGGACTCCCGCTCGACAGGTAGTACTGACTGGGGACCGATATCGTCAGCGTCTGGTCTTCGTCCAGCGCCGGGAGCCACGTGTCCGACCCGATCCAGAACGCGTCGCCGAGGACGATTTGCTCGTCGGCGATTTGGGTGAAGTTCGTCCACGTGAACGACAGCGAGAGGACGCCGACCGTGCCGTTGTGCTGGAGTCGCGCCGACCGACCGACCTCCCGGAGCGCCATCGAGCGGTCGATGCTGGCGTTCACGCGCTCGACGACGCGCTCGAACGTCGCCGACGTGAGGCCGGTGTCGGCGCGTCCGTCTTCGTACTTCGCTGCGAGTTCGCGGAAGGCTTCGGTCTCGTTGTCGTCTTCGAGGCGGTATCGCGCGGTGATGTTCCACCGAGCGTCGCCGTTTTCGCGGAGCGTGACGTGTATGGCCGTGGTTTCGCGTACCGTCGCATTCGCTCCCGACGAGTTCGTCGCGTTTGCGACCGTCTCGGTGAGGGCCGTCGGCGCGTATGCGCTGTGAGGAGCGTCCGCTCGGTCGGCGGCCGAGCGGCTCGCCCCGGCTCCGGCGGAGCCGACGAGGAGGAGGACGACGAGGAGGGCGGCGAGTAACCGCATACCATCGCGTGAATGCGCCGACAAGAAAATACTTTCTATCCATAGATAAAACGTCAGCGGCGTCCGTAAAACGTCTCGACTACTCTCGTCGGTTCTCGCCACGTTTCACAGTTTCGGGAACATTTTAATGATGGGTCCCCGAGTAGGCGCACGTATGCGACTCACCCCCGTTATGCTGGCATTACTGCTCGCCCTCTCTCCCGGAGCAGTCGCGGTGCAGGCTTCCGCACCGACCACGCCAGCGCCCGCCCAGAACGAAGACGATACCATCCGACCCGGCCCGGACGCCAACACGACTGCGGTAATGGTACTCGGGACGACGCCCGAGCGGACGGCGTTCGACTCTCAGTCGATAGCGCTCGGAAGTTCGCTCGCTATCGACAGGAATCAGTTGAAATCCGAACTCAGCGTGGCGGCACTCGACGAGCAGTTGCAGTCCGCCGAGACTATCGAACGGAAGCACCAGATACTCGTTCAGTACCAGTATCAGATCGAGAATCGTATCATCTCCCTCAAGGCCAGAGAGCGACAGAGTACTCAAGCCTTCTCGAACGGTACGATTTCCGAAGACCAGTACCTTCGGACGCTCGGTCGCATCGACGCCGAGGCCGAGCAGCTCCGGTCGGTCGCGTCGGCGCTCGAAGCCCGTTCGCGCAACGTCCGCGGACTCTCGATGTCCAGTTTCGTGAGCACGGTGCAAGGTAAGCTCACCACCCTCGAAGGTCCCGTCCGAGACCGCATCGCTCGATCTCTCCGCGGAAAAGCCCCGAAAGAACGGGTGTTCGTTGCGACGGCCGACACGGGAGTCGTCCTCTCGACTATCACGGAGGGTACGTACGTCCGCGAAATCGTTCGGCACGACTATCGAAACCCGAGTGCATCGGGTTCACTGACGTTGCTACAGGCCCAGAAGATCGTCTACGACAAGTACACGTGGGCGAACAACAACCCCTCTCGCGGGACGAGTACCAGTCCGTACGGGACGACGAACGTGTTCTCCGTGACGGTCAAACATCCCCACGGGTCGTTCGTCGCGTATCTCGATGGCGGGACCGAGAAGGTGTTCAAGGAGATTCAACACAAACGACTCACCGGTAACACTCCGCTCCCGACGGGACCGAGCGTCAGCAACACGTCCGAGAACCTCACGGTCACTGTCAATCGGACCTACGCCGGCGGTCCGCTCCGAGTCAACCTCACGAACGCGACCGGCGCGCCGGTGAGCGGTGAAGTCCGAATCGACGGCGAACTCGTCGGCCGGACGAACGCCGACGGCGTCCTCTGGACGCTCTCGCCCGCCGACCGGTTCGAGGTCAGCGCGTCCTACGACTTCCGGACGGTCAACGTGACGGCGACGCCGGTCCAGTCGTAGCGCGACCGTCGGGTTCTCGACTTCACTTCAGACATCTACGTCGGTCTTGGAAGTGGCTCACTGTCGCGTAGGGACACCGCTGTATTCCTCGAAACGCGACGAACGTCGCCCGAAGGTTGAAGGCCGAAACCGGGACGACCCCCGTCCGTGTCCAAGGATTCGACAGCCCGGCGGGCGGTGTCGCCGGTCCTCGGCGTCGTCCTGCTGCTCGTCGTGACCGCGGTCCTCGCGGGAGCGGTCGGGACCGTCGCGCTCGGCACGCCGACGCCGACCGACTCGCCGCACGCCGTCATCGACCTGCGACTCGACGCCGAGGACAACCGGGTCGCGCTGGTCCACCGCGGCGGCGACTCGCTCGACGTGGACGCGCTCTCGATACGGGTCCGCATCGACGGAACCGCGCTCGACGCACAGCCGCCGGTCCCGTTCTTCTCGGCGACGGGGTTCCGTTCGGGCCCGACCGGACCGTTCAACAGCGCGGCCGACCAGCGGTGGACAGCGGGAGAGACGGCGAGTTTCGCGGTCGCGGGGACGAACGACCCATTGATTTCGGAGGGAGAGACGGTGAGGGTGGTGATCTCGGTGGAGTCTGTCGTCGTCGCGGAGGTCGAAGGAGTGGCGTGAATCGCAACACTGTCTGCTCGCGGCTCTCTCACTCGCACGGTCTGAGGGGCACAGGGAGTCCCTCCTACTCGCCAGTTGCGGCACTTCGCGCCGCGCTTAACCGTTCGCACAGACGCCCGCCCGCGCCGGAATCGAAAATTGAAGACTCTCGCGCTACGTCGCCGGCCGTCCGGAAGAGCGCCCGACTACTCGTCCTCGGGGTCGCGCGCGACGGTCGTGATGGCGATGTCCGGGTCGTAGCTCGGTCCCATCTCGCGGTGGCGGACGTCGGTGTAGCCGGCTTCGCGGAACATTCGGTCGGCCTCCTCGCGGTCGTAGAACAGCATGATGGCGTCGGCGACCTTCTGCATCACCGACGACTTGGGATAGTTCGGTCCGACGACGAGGACCTGCCCGCCGGGTTTGACGACGCGGCGCATGTCCCGCAGGGCGACGACCGGGTTCGGCCAGTACTCGATGGACCCCGAGGACCACACCACGTCGAAGCTGTCGTCCTGGAACGGTAGGCGCTCGGCGTCCCCGCGGTAGAAGCTCACCGGGTCGCGCTTGCCGAGTTTCTGCCACGCCTTCTCCATCTGGTGGGCGCTCTGGTCGAGACCGTGGACGTTTTGGGTGTGTTCGAGGAGTCCTTCGGTGGCGAATCCGGTGCCACACCCCACGTCCAGCACCCTGTCGCCCTCCGAGATGTCGAGCATCGCCAGCGCTTCGTCGCGCATCTCTTCGTTCCAGATGAACGGGTTGACGGTATCGTACACCTTCGAGAGGTACTTGTAGAAGAGTCGGGCGCGACTCTTGTCTTCGAGGATACCCATTGCCCGACAGTTAGGACCGCCGGCCAAAAAATCGTGCTATTCGGTCGTCCGACCGGCGGTGTTCGCTGAGGTCGGTTCCGGGGTGAACACGTCGCCTCCCTGTTTCACACGACCTTCGACTACGATACCTCCTTCTCGGACCTCTCCGAGGTAGTCGTACCACTCTCGGTGTCTCGACTTGGACCGAGACGTCCAAACGGACGCCGTTCGGAACTCAGAAACACCTCTCCACCACCAACACCTTCCGAAACTCGAAGAGGAACTCCACATCGAGTGCGACGTCCGAAACAGGGGCGTCAGCCTCTGGCCGGAGTCCAGCGCCGTACGGTCCCGACTAGACGGGAACTGATTCGCCGGTCGGACTCCACCCGAGACCCCCAACAAACATGAGCGAGCGAACACTTCGGGGATGGACGAGAAAGTTCGCAAGTAGTATATACGCGCTTCTGCAACTTTCGCGTGATTAGTATGCCGAGGCCAGAGGTTCTCGAACGAATCAAGGAGGCCGAGCAGGAGGCCGACGATATCGTCGCCGAGGCCGAGGAGGAGCGCGAACAGCGCATCTCCGAAGCTCGGAAAGAGGCCGAAGAGATTCGGCGCGAAGCCGAGGAGGAGGCGTCCGAACTCCACGAGGAGCGTCTCGCCGACGCCCGCGAGGAAATCGAGGCCGAGCGCGAAGAGGTCCTCGCTTCCGGCGAGGGCGAGCGTGAGGAACTCGAATCGCGGGCGCGCGAGAACGAGGAGGAAGTAACCGACTACGTGGTAGACCTGTTCGAGGAGGCGGTGCATGCTCAGACCTGAGCGAATGAGCAAGGTGTCCGTGACCGGCTCGCGCGCCGTCATGGACGACGTCATCGAGACCGTCCACGAGCTGAATCTCGTCCACCTCTCGGACTACGACGGTTCGTGGGAGGGCTTCGAGCAGGGCAACCCCATCGAGGGAGCCGACGACGCCTCCGAGAAACTCGTCACCGTCCGGTCGCTCGAAAGCATCCTCGACATCGACGAGGAGGACGCCGGACCGAGCCGCATCGTCACCGACGAGGCGCTCGAAGACGAACTCCAGTCGGTCCGCGAGGAGGTCAACGAACTCGACGACCGCCGGAGCGAACTTGAGGACGAACTCCGCGACGTGGAGGACCGACTCGACTCCATCAAACCCTTCGCGGACCTCGGTATCGACCTCGACCTGCTCTCGGGCTACGAGACGCTGCAGGTCGCGGTCGGCGAAGCCGACGAAGCGGAGGTCCGGAGCGCGCTCGCCGACGCCGACTCCATCGCCGAGTTCGGCACGTTCTCGGGCGGAAACGCCGTCGCCGTCTTCGCCTACCCCGAGGACAGCGCCGACGAGGACGTGCTGGACGAACTGCTCGTGGGCGTCGACTTCGCCTCGCTGGACGTCCCCGACGCGCAGGGTAGTCCCGAGGAGTACGTCGAGGAACTCGAACACGAGCGCCAGAAGCTCGAATCCAAGCTCGACAGCGTCGAGAACGAACTCGAAAACGTCAAGCTCGACACCGCCAGCTTCCTGCTGGCGGCCGAGGAGAAACTGACTATCGACGTTCAGAAGGCCGAAGCGCCGCTCAACTTCGCGACGACGGAGAACGCCTTCGTCGCCGAAGGCTGGATTCCGACCGAGCGCTACACCGAACTCACCACCGCGCTCGGCGAGACGGTCGGCGACCGCGTCGAGGTGGACGAACTCGAACGCGCCTCGTACGACGCTCACGAGGCCCACGGTCCCGAGGACCCCGACGCCAACGAGGTCGCCGCGGACGGCGGCACCACGATGGACGGCGACCAGCCGCCGGTCGTGCAGGACAACCCCGGCGCGGTCAAACCCTTCGAGCTACTGGTCGAGACCATCAACCGGCCCAAGTACTTCGAGTTCGACCCGACGGTCGTCCTGTTCCTGACGTTCCCGGCGTTCTTCGGGTTCATGATCGGCGACCTCGGATACGGGCTCCTCTATCTGGGAATCGGCTACTGGCTCTACAGTAGCTTCGACAACGACGCCATCAAGAGTCTGGGCGGTATCGCGCTGTGGGCTGGCGGCTTCACCGCGCTGTTCGGTATCCTGTACGGCGAGATATTCGGCTTACACCTCGTCGGCGAGTACCTGTGGGGCGGCCACCCGCCGATTCACAAGGGTCTCCAGCCGGTCGACGCCGAGTACGCGCTGTCGTGGATGGTCATCTCCATCCTCGCCGGCTTGCTCCACATGACGGTCGGATACGTCTTCGACTTCGTGGAGAACCTCGCACACGACCCCGTGGACGCAGTCCTCGAAAGCGGTTCGTGGGTTCTGCTGTTCGCGGGCATCTGGACGTGGATCTTCAGCAGGCAGGCCAGCGGTAAGAAGCCCGACTTCCTGTTCACCGCGTTCAACGGTGAACCCTTCAAGTTCGGATTCAGCGGCTTCTCGCCCGAAATCGGGACCCTCGGTCTCGTCATCGGCGGAATCGGTCTCCTGCTCTACGTCGCGAGCGAGGTCAAGCACCTCGGCGGTCCCGGTCTCGTCATCGGCGTGCTGGAGAGTCTGAGCGTCCTCTCGGACGCACTCTCGTACACCCGGATAGCCGCGGTCCTGCTCGCCAAGGCGGGGATGGCCTTCGTGGTCAACCTCCTGTTCTTCGGCGTGTACGTCGTCGAACACGGTCACGGCGGTGCCGAGTGGCACTTCATGCTCAACCACGGCCCGCAGTACGTCCTCGAACACCACGAGGAGGCGTCCATCATGTTCCCCGGCCTGATGCACTCGGGCATCGCCGGGCTCGTCGGCGGCCTGCTCGTCCTCGTCATCGGCCACCTGCTCGTGCTGGCGCTCGGTATCACCAGCGCCGGTCTACAGGCGGTCCGTCTCGAATACGTCGAGTTCTTCGGCAAGTTCTACGAGGGCGGCGGCGAGGAGTACGAACCGTTCGGTCACGACCGGACGTACACGACGCAGGACTGAACTCCCGACCCCGACTTTCTTTCGTCTCGGTTTTCCGAGGACCCGCATCGGCATAATATTCTTTGGTAATTGCTATCACAAACACCGGTTTGAGACCCCGAAAGCGGCGTCGCTACCGAACTCTTTTGGGAAGCTTTATGACCACAGTAGCGGGAAATACGACTGTCCGGTTACGAGAGCCACGGAAGATCCGAAACCATGTACGAAATGCTCTTTGCGTTCGTGAACGCCGTCGTACCGCTCGCTCAAGATACTGGCGCTGCTGCCGAACCCGCCATCCCGGCGTCGGCCGCTGCTGCGCTCGCAGTCGGTCTCGCCGCCCTCGGTGCGGGGTACGCCGAGCGCGGTATCGGTAGCGCGGCCATCGGCGCTATCGCCGAAGACGAGTCGCTGTTCGGTACGGGCCTCATCATGACGGTCCTGCCCGAGACGCTCGTCATTCTGGCGCTGGTCGTCGTCTTCATCGTCGGTTAAACGCACCCCTTTCCCTCTTCATCAATGAGTCTGGACACGGTAGTTGAGGATATTCGAAACGAAGCCCGCGAGCGCGCGAAGGAGATTCGTTCCGAGGGCGACGAGCGCGCAACAGAAATCGTCTCCGAGGCCGAGAGCGACGCCGAGGAGATACTCGCGGAGCAAGAACGGGAAACCGAACAGACAATCGCCCAAGAGCGCGAGCAGAAGCTTTCGAGCGCCAAGCTCGAAGCCAAGCAGCAGCGCCTCGAAGCCCGACGAGACGTGTTGCAGGACGTTCGGTCGGCCGTCGAGGACCGCATCGCCGACCTCGAAGGCGACGAGCGCGAGGAACTGACGCGCGAACTGTTGGACGCCGCCAGCGAGGAGTTCGACGACGGTGACACCGTCCACGTCTACGGCAAGCCCGAGGACGACGAGTTGCTCACCGACGTCGTGGCCGACTACGACAACTACGAGTACGCCGGCGAGTACGACTGTCTGGGCGGCGTCGTGGTCGAGAGCGAGCAGTCTCGGGTCCGCGTGAACAACACGTTCGACTCCGTGCTGGAGGACGTCTGGGACGACAACCTTCAGGACATCAGCAAACGCCTCTTCGAGCAATGAGCGTACCAAAGTCGGAAGGAACCTCGAACTACGAATACGTCACCGCTCGGGTGCAGGCCCGGCGAGCGGCGCTGTTCGACGACGAGGACTACCGAAAGCTCGTTCGGATGGGTCCCGGCGAGATCGCTCGCTACATGGAGGAGACCGAGTACGAGACCGAGATCAACGCGCTCGGCTCCCGATACGACGGCGTGGACCTCATCGAACACGCCCTCAATCGGAATCTCGCCAAGCACTTCAACGACCTGCTCCGGTGGGCGGACGGGACGTTGTACGAGCTCATCGCCCGATACCTCCGGAAGTTCGACGCGTGGAACGTCAAGACCGTCGTACGTGGTATCTACTCCGACGCCGACAGGGAAGCCATCGAGGAGGACCTCATCTACGCCGGGGAACTCGACCGACAGTTCCTCGAACGGCTGACGGAGGCGGCCTCCATCGAGGACGCGGTCGAGATGCTCGACAACACGCGATACGGCGACGCGCTGGCCGAGGCGTACGAGGACTACGATGCGACCGGCGTACTGATTCCGTTGGAGAACGCGGTCGACCGCACCTACTACGAGGGCCTCATGACGGGGGTCACCGAGACGGAGGACCGCGCGACCCAGTTGTACGTCGAGTTCCTGCAGGCCGAGATCGACTTCCGAAACGCGCGCAACGCGCTCCGCATCGCGCGGAGCGGTGCCGACCTCGACCCGGCAGACTACTTCATCGAGGGTGGCGAACTGTTCCGCGCGTCGGAACTGTCCCAACTCGCCGCGAGCGTGGACGAACTCGTCACGTTCATCCGTGACAGCACGTACGGCGAGGACCTCTCGGCGGCGCTGGACGAACTGGAGCGGGCCGACAGCCTCATCGGTTTCGAGCACGCTCTAGACGCCGCACTGCTGGAGTACTCCGACCACCTTTCGCACGTCTTCCCGCTGTCGATCTGTCCGGTGTTGGCCTACGTGCTTGCCAAGGAACGGGAAGTCGATAACATCCGCGCCATCGCTCGCGGCCGCGAGGCCGGCCTGAGCGAGGACGAGATACAGAACGAACTGGTGATGCTATGAGCCAGGAAATCGCTGTCGTCGGCAGTCCGGAGTTCACCACCGGGTTCCGCCTCGCCGGCGTCCGGAAGTTCGAGAACGTCCCGGAGGACGAGAAGGAGACGGAACTCGACGACGCAGTTTCCCGCGTTCTCGACGACGACGAGATCGGTATCGTCGTGATGCACGACGAAGACCTCGATTACCTGTCCCGGCAGGTCCGGCAGGAGGTCGAGACGAGCGTCGAACCGACGATGGTCTCCATCGGCGGCGGCGCCGGGAGCGGCGGACTGCGCGAGAAGATCAAGCGTGCAATCGGTATCGACCTTATGGACGAAGACGAACAAGGTGACAACGTATGAGCCAAGCAACTGAAAGCGATGCCGTTCGAGAGGACGGCGAAATCGAGAGCGTAAGTGGACCGGTCGTGACCGCGACCGACCTCGACGCCCGGATGAACGACGTGGTGTACGTCGGCGAGGAAGGGCTGATGGGCGAGGTCATCGAGATCGAAGGGAACCTGACGACGATTCAGGTCTACGAGGAGACGTCAAACGTCGCGCCGGGCGAACCGGTCGAGAACACCGGCGAACCCCTGTCCGTGGACCTCGGTCCGGGGATGCTGGACTCCATCTACGACGGCGTCCAGCGACCCCTGACGGTCCTCGAAGACAAGATGGGCGCGTTCCTCGACCGCGGTGTGGACGCCCCCGGTATCGACCTCGAGAAGACGTGGGAGTTCACCCCCGAGGTCGAACCCGGCGACCACGTCGAACCCGGCGACATCCTCGGCATCGTGCCCGAGACCGAGAGCATCGACCACAAAGTGATGGTCCCGCCCGGCTCCGACGGCGGCGAAGTCGTCAACGTCAAGAGCGGCGACCACAACGTCGAGGAGACCATCGTCGAACTCGACAACGGCGAGGAAATCTCGATGCGCCAGGAGTGGCCGGTCCGCGAGGCCCGACCTGCCGCGGACAAGAAGACGCCCCGGACGCCGCTCGTGACGGGCCAGCGCGTGCAGGACGGCCTGTTCCCGCTGGCGAAGGGCGGAACCGCGGCGATTCCGGGACCGTTCGGTTCCGGCAAGACCGTCACCCAGCAGCAGTTGGCGAAGTGGGCCGACGCGGACATCGTCGTCTACATCGGCTGTGGCGAGCGCGGCAACGAGATGACCGAGGTCATCGACGACTTCCCGGAATTGGAAGACCCCGTCACCGGGAAGCCGCTGATGTCCCGGACCTGCCTCATCGCCAACACGTCGAACATGCCGGTCGCGGCGCGCGAATCCTGCGTGTACACGGGCATCACCATCGCGGAGTTCTACCGTGACATGGGGTACGACGTGGCGCTGATGGCCGACTCGACCTCGCGGTGGGCCGAGGCGATGCGCGAAATTTCCTCCCGACTGGAGGAGATGCCCGGCGAAGAGGGCTACCCCGCGTATCTGGCCGCACGCCTGTCGGAGTTCTACGAGCGCGCCGGTTACTTCGACAACATCAACGACACCGAAGGCTCGGTGACCGTGGTCGGCGCGGTCTCGCCGCCGGGCGGCGACTTCTCGGAACCCGTCACCCAGAACACCCTGCGTATCGTCAAGACGTTCTGGGCGCTCGACGCGGACCTCGCCGAGCGTCGCCACTTCCCCTCGATCAACTGGAACGAGTCCTACTCGCTGTACAAGGAGCAGCTCGACCCGTGGTTCGAGGAGAACGTCGCCGAGGACTGGCCCGAACAGCGCCAGTGGGCGGTGGACGTGCTGGACGAGGAGGACGAGCTTCAGGAGATCGTCCAGCTAGTCGGGAAGGACGCCCTGCCGGAGGACCAGCAGCTTACGCTGGAAGTCGCCCGCTACATCCGCGAGGCGTTCCTCCAGCAGAACGCGCTCCACGACGTGGACACCAACTGTCCGCCCGAGAAGTCCTACCTCATCCTGGGCGCGATTCGGACGTTCAACGACGAGGCGTTCGAGGCGCTCGACGCCGGCGTCCCGGTCGAGGAGGTTACGGACATCGACGCCGCGCCCCGACTGAACCGCATCGCCACGACGCCGGACGACGAAGCCGACGAGTTCGTCGCCGACCTCGAAGACGACATCAAAGAACAGCTCCGAGACCTCTACTAAACCATGAAAGAGTACCAAACCATCACGGAAATCAGCGGTCCGCTGGTGTTCGCGGAGGTAGACGAACCCATCGGCTACGACGAGATCGTCGAGATCGAGACGCCGAACGGCGACACCAAGCGCGGACAGGTCCTCGAATCGAGCGACGGTCTCGTCTCGATTCAGGTGTTCGAGGGCACCGAGGGTATCGACCGCAAGTCGTCGGTCCGATTCCTCGGCGAGACGATGAAGATGCCCGTGACCGAGGAC
The DNA here is from genome assembly GCF_023238445.1 of Halorussus gelatinilyticus. GTDB lineage: Archaea > Halobacteriota > Halobacteria > Halobacteriales > Haladaptataceae > Halorussus > Halorussus gelatinilyticus. Next base: position 1,438,643 of record NZ_CP096658.1, read on the forward strand.
CTGCTCGGTCGCGTCCTCGACGGTTCCGGCAACCCCATCGACGGCGGTCCGGAGATCGTCCCGGACCGACGTGACGACATCGTCGGCGCGGCCATCAACCCGACCGCCCGAGAGTACCCCGAGGAGTTCATCCAGACCGGCGTCTCGGCCATCGACGGCATGAACACGCTGGTCCGCGGACAGAAGCTCCCCATCTTCTCCGGGTCCGGGCTTCCGCACAACGAACTCGCGCTCCAGATCGCGCGACAGGCGACCGTGCCGGAGGAAGACGAGGCGAGCGAGGACGACGAAGGCTCCGAGTTCGCAGTGGTCTTCGGCGCGATGGGTATTACCGCCGAAGAGGCAAACGAGTTCATGGAGGACTTCGAGCGGACGGGCGCACTCGAACGCTCGGTCGTCTTCATGAACCTCGCAGACGACCCCGCGGTCGAGCGGACGGTCACGCCGCGGCTGGCGCTCACCACCGCCGAGTACCTCGCGTTCGACAAGGGCTACCACGTGCTGGTCATCCTGACGGACATGACCAACTACTGCGAGGCCCTGCGCGAAATCGGTGCGGCCCGCGAAGAGGTGCCGGGCCGCCGTGGCTACCCCGGTTACATGTACACCGACCTCGCGCAACTGTACGAGCGCGCGGGTCGAATCGAGGGTCGGGACGGCTCCGTCACCCAGATTCCCATCCTCACGATGCCGGGCGACGACGACACCCACCCGATTCCGGACCTGACCGGGTACATCACCGAGGGCCAGATCTACATCGACCGCGACCTCAACTCGCAGGGCATCACGCCGCCGATCAACGTCCTGCCGAGCCTCTCACGCCTGATGGACGACGGTATCGGTGAGGGGCTGACCCGCGAGGACCACGGCGACGTCTCCGACCAGATGTACGCCGCGTACGCGCAAGGTGAGGACCTGCGCGACCTCGTGAACATCGTCGGCCGCGAGGCGCTGAGCGAACGCGACAACAAGTTCCTCGACTTCGCCGACCGCTTCGAAGAGGAGTTCGTGGACCAAGGCTTCGACACGAACCGCGACATCGACGAGACCCTCGATATCGGTTGGGACCTCCTGAACATGCTGCCGAAAGACGCGCTCAACCGTATCGACGAGGAACTCCTCGAAAAGTACTACGAGGAAGAAGAAGCCGAAGAAGTCGCCGCGGACTGACGCCAGTTCGGGTTTTCCGGCTTTCGTTTTTCGCGTCCGAGTTCGACTCCGGAGTGGCGACGCTCGATTCGCTGGCCCTCCGACTACTGTCTGGAAACTGAGGGAATAAATACGGGCTTACGACCGGTCTTCGAGCGGTTGGCGACTGGTTTCTCGCCGGCGACTGTAAAAGGTTAACCCCTTCGAGCCACAAACTCCCCCTAAGATGGCCAAGGACGTCAAACCCACTCGGAAGAACTTGATGCAGATCGAAGATCGCATCCAGCTCTCCGAGCGGGGTCACGACACGCTAGAGAAGAAGCGTGACGGTCTCATCATGGAGTTCATGGACATCCTCGACCAAGCGCAGGACGTGCGCTCGGACTTGGAGGACGACTACGGACTCGCCCAGCAGAAGATAAACATGGCTCGCGCGATGGAGGGCGACGTGGCGGTCCGCGGTGCGGCGGCCGCGCTCAAGGAGCACCCCGAAATCACCACCGAGTCGAAGAACATCATGGGCGTCGTCGTTCCCCAGATCGAGTCCACCAAGGTCCGGAAAGGGCTGGACGAACGGGGCTACGGCGTCCTCGGGACCAGCGCACGCATCGACGAGGCCGCGGAAGCCTACGAGGAGCTTCTGGAAAGCATCATCCTCGCGGCGGAGGTCGAGACCGCGATGAAGAAGATGCTCACCGAAATCGAGACCACCAAGCGGCGCGTCAACGCGCTGGAGTTCAAGCTACTCCCCGAACTCAAGGAGAACCAGGAGTACATCGAGCAGAAGCTCGAAGAGCAGGAGCGCGAGGAGATCTTCCGCCTCAAGAAGATCAAGGCCAAGAAAGAGGAAGAGGAGAAGGCCGAACGCGAGGCCGCCGCGGCCGAAGCCGAGGAGGCCGCCGAGACGGTCACTGCCGACGACTAATTTGCGTTTCGTTCTCGACGCTCGCCCCGTGGCACCGACGTTTTTCACCGCTCGCGTCCACGCTCGGGTATGACCTGTCCGACCTGTGGAAGCGAGCAGTTACTCCTCTCCGTCCCGACCGACCTGCGGTCGTACCTACCCGAAGCGAGCGAGCGCGTCGCGGTCTGTACGCGCTGTCTGGCGCTCGAACCGACAGACGAGGAGTCGCCGGACACAGCCGACTTCATTCGCATCAGTGACGCCTTCCCCGACGGCGAGGCGGGCGTGGCGATGGCGCTCGCGGTCGGGTTGCTCGACTCGCTGGCGCTCTACCGGAGCGAGATCGCGGCCTTACTCGAACGCGTCGAGCGCGCCGGTACCGACCCGCTTCTCGTGTTGGACCGTCTCGACGCCGACGCCGGAGTAGAACCGCACTTCGACGTGGACCGGCGGCGGACGCAGGTCGAGCAGTTGTTGTACGAGTAGCCGGGCAGCCAGTCGGTCGTTGGGTCCGCGTTGGTCGTTGGGTCCGCGTTGGTTGTTGGGTCCGCGTCGGTCGTTGCGGCCGCGTCAGGTGTTTCGGCCGGGCCGGTCGCCGACGACCGACCCGGCCGACGCCGTTATACTCGTCCAAGCCGTGTCTCCCTACGACATGCCCCACCCCGTGTTCAACCGCGAGACGCTGCTGGACATTTCGGTGAACATCATTCCGCTCGTCATCCTACTGTTCTTCACGGTGTTCCTCCTGCTGTTCTCGCCGTGGCCGGAGAACCTCTTCCTCCAAGCGATCGCGCTCGGACTGCACCTCATCCCGTTCGTCCTGTTGGCCATCCTGACGTACATCGCGGCCTACTACATCTGAGGATTCGCGGCGTGGCGATTCCGACGTGGAAATTCGGCGGTGGCGTCTCCACCGCGGCGCTTGCCGTCAGTTTCACTTTCGCTCCGGACGGCTCACTTTCATACCCGTCCCGAGACAACTCTCGAATATGATAGCTCGGTTCGCTCGCGGGGAACGGTCGGCCGACGACACCGACAGGACGATACTCGACGTCTCGGACGTCGAGACCGACCGCGTGAACGAGTACGTCGGCGAGTGGTTCCCCGACGTGGCCGACGTTCACCTCGAACGCAAGGGCGGCAAGACGTTTCTGGTCGCCGGGGAGTAGCGCCGGACGGCGCTACTCGCCGCGGACGACCACACGGAGTAGCCAGTCGGTCTCTCGTCGGGCAGTCGCAGTTCTACCACGAGCGAGACGGTGACGCGACCGGGCGCGCGTCGGAGACGGTTGACGTAACAGTTTAGGTAGACCGGCCAGTACCCTGAGTCATGCCGGACTGTCCACTCGCTGAAGAGTGCCCGAGTTTTCAGGAACGAATCGAGGGAATGGGATGCCAACACTACGGCGACCGCGGCGGGGCCGAATGGTGTCAACACTACAGTCAGCCCATCTCCGAACTCAAGACCGCGCCGGTCCAACCCGGCGAAGAGGTCGTCGTGGACGTAGAGGACATCCACGAGAGCGGTGCCGGCGTCGGTCGCACCGACGACGGGTTCATCGTCATGGTAGACGGCGTCCTCCCCGAGGCCCGCGCGAAGGTGCGGGTCACGAACGTTCACGGAAACCACGCGGAGGGAGAGGAGGTAGAGCGACTGCCGATGGACGACGAGGAGACCGACGAGACGGACGCGGAGTCGGACGCCGACTCGGAAACCGACGACGGCGACGCGGACGACGGGGACGATAGGTCGAACCGGACGCGACTCGGCAGTCGGGACAACTTCTGGGGGAGCTAACCTCCGGTCCCGGCGGCCGGTCGCGTCGGGGTGGACAGTCCCAACAGCGTGCATCTATCGCGTCCGGTCGTCGCGGCGGGTTTTTTCGTGCCGAGTGCGTACCACCGACCATGAGCGCACGCCACGCGGAGACCGACCCGTCGCGGGCGGGTGATGGCCCGTGAGCGACCGACACGACGTGGACGAGATTCTCGACCGCGCTGGGTTCGACGCCGAGACCAGCGTCCTGACGCGGCGACAGGCCGAGGTGCTGGCCCTGCGCGAGCGCGACGTCGCGCAGGCGGCCATCGCCGACCGACTCGGCACCTCGCGCGCCAACGTCTCCAGCGTCGAGGCCAGCGCCCGCGAGAACGTCCGGAAGGCCCGCGAGACCGTCGCGTTCGCCGAGGCGCTCCGCGCACCGGTCCGCGTCGCGGTCGAGACGGGCACCGACCTCTACGACGTGCCCTCGCGGGTCTACGACGCCTGCGACGAGGCGGGCGTGAAGGTCAACCACGCCGCGCCCGAGTTGATGAAGCGCGTGAGCGACGAGGCCGGGGACGCCGTGGAGGGCCGGGAGGTCCACGAGGACTTGCTCATCGGCGTGACGACCGACGGTGCAGTGACGGTCAGGAAGTCCCGCGAAGTCGGCCGCGAGACGTGATTTTGCACCGTCTTCGACATCGTCTAGCTGCTTTTCGGTAGTCTGTAGTCACCCGAAATCCTGCGAACTCGTTCGCCGACGTTCGTTCACATCGCGTCCCGCCGGTAGTGAAGATTCGCGTTCTCGGATTTCTCACCGACGAGGGCCGCCACGAGGTCGAACGACTCGACGCCCGCTACGCCGCGGAGATGGACGACCTCGCCGCCCGATACGGCCGCCCGCGCGGCGAGACGACGACCCGAATCGACGCCTGACGACCCGCAGCGGAGGGCGGAAGCGAAGACGGAAAGACGACGGAATGACCGCCACCCGGAAACCTTTGACTACGGCCTCCGAATCGTGGCGTATGGACCTCGGATTGGACGGTAACTCCGCACTGGTAACGGCGAGTTCGAGCGGTCTCGGCCGCGCCTCGGCGAAGGCGCTCGCGGCCGAAGGCGCGGACGTGGCGCTCTGTGCGCGCGGCGAGGAGAAACTGGAAGACGCGAAGGAGGAGATCGACGCGGCTGGCGACGGCGACGTGGTGGCGGTTCCGACCGACATCACCGACCCGGACGAAATCGAGGCGCTGGTGGACGCCACCGTCTCCGAGTTCGGCGGTCTCGACCACGTCGTCACCTCGGCCGGCGGCCCGCCGAGCGGCCCGTTCCTCGACACGACTGAGCGCGACTGGTACGAGGCCTACGACCTGCTGGTGATGAGCGCCGTCTGGCTGACGAAGGCGGCCCACCCGCACCTCGCGGAGAGCGACGCTGGCACAGTGGTCAACGTCACTTCGACCAGCGTCCGGGAGGCCATCGACGGACTGGTCCTCTCGAACGCTGTCCGGCGCGGCGTCATCGGCCTGATGAAGACCCAAGCCCGCGAGTTCGCGCCCGAGATTCGCGTCAACGCGGTCCTCCCCGGCGCACACGAGACGCCCCGAATCGAGGAACTCGTGGAGGCCGCCGTCGAGCGCGGCGAGTACGACACCTACGACGAGGGGCTGGCGGCGTGGGCCGACGACATCCCGCTCGACCGCGTGGGCCAGCCCCGCGAACTCGGCGACGCGGTGGCGTTCCTCTCCAGCGAGCGCGCGAGCTTCGTCAACGGCGTGGCGATGCCGGTAGACGGCGGCCGACTCCGGAGCTGACCCGTGCCGAGGGCCAGCGCGGACGCACCGACCACGGTCCTCTCGTGGAGCGGCGGTAAGGACGCCAGCTACGCGCTCTGGCAGCTACGGAACGCGGGCGAACGCGTCACGGAACTCCTGACCACCGTCTCGGCGGCGACCGACCGGTCGAGTATGCACGGCGTCCGACGCGGCCTCTACGAGCGGCAGGCCGCCGCGGTCGGACTGCCGATACGTTTCGTGGAACTCCCATCGGACGCCGACAACGACGAGTACGAGGAACGGATGGCCGAGGTCACGGCCGAGTACGAGAACCGCGGCGTCGAGCGAATCGCCTTCGCCGACCTCTACCTCGAAGACGTGCGGGCCTACCGCGAGGCGCGCTTCGCGGACACCGACCTCTCGGGCCACTGGCCGATCTGGGGCCGAGACACCGAGACGGTCGCCCGCGAGTTCGCCGAACAGTTCGCGGCCACCGTAGTCGCGGTGGACGACGACGCGCTCGACGCCTCGTTCGCCGGTCGCCGGTTCGACACCGACTTCCTCGCCGACCTGCCCGACGGCGTGGACCCCTGCGGCGAGAACGGCGAGTTCCACACCTTCGTCCACGACGGACCGATCTTCGACCGACCCGTCTCCGTCGAGACCGGCGAGCGCGTCACGAGGGAGGTCGGCGAGGAAACGACGGTCCACTACTGCGACCTGCTCGCGGCCGACTGACCTCCGGGTCGTGGAACCGACCCGCGCTCAGTTCTCTACCTTCTCGACTATCCGCTCGGCCTCCCGCTCGGCTTCGTCCTCGTCGGTTCCCGCCGGAATCAGGACGCTCTCGACCAGCCAGTCGTCCTCGTCTTTCAGCTTCCCCGTCCGGACCTCCGCGCCCTCGGCCACGTCGCCGGCGGCGTTCTCGGCCCAGTCGGGCGTCCGGATGGTATCGAAGTCGTCCGGGTCGCGGAACCGGACGTGGACGTAGTCGTCGGTCTCCTCCACGATTTCGCCGTCTGGCGCGTCGGACATGACGGTGGCCGTACGACGGACTCGGGGAAAGTTCGACCGGCCGCTGGAAGCGCTCGGTCAGAATCGACCCTGCTCGCGCAACTCCGCTACGACCTCGCGCACGCGCTGGGCCTCGTCCTTCGGCACGACCAGCACGCGGTCGCCGTACGCCGCGACGACCAGCCCCTCGACGCCGACCAGACTGACGTGGGTCCGGTCGTCGGCCGCGACGACGTTCTCCATAGCGTCGATGGTCAGACCGTCGCCCAGAACCGCGTTCCCGTCTCCGTCGGTCTCGACCACGCGCTCGATGGCGTCCCACGCGCCCACGTCGTCCCACTCGAAGTCGGCGGGTACGACGTAGGCGTCGTCGGTCCGTTCCATGACGGCGTAGTCGATGCTGACGCTCTCGACTTCGGCGAACCCGCGCTCGGGGTCGCCCGCCTCCAGTGCCTCCACGAGCGGTCCCAGCGGGGAGTCGCGCGCCTCCCGGAGCAGGCTCTCGGGCGTCCACGCGAACAGCCCGGCGTTCCAGTAGAAACCGTCCTCCACGAACCGCTCGGCGGTCTCGCGGTCGGGCTTCTCGCGGAACTGCTCGATTCCGGTGTGTTCGGTCTCCGAGTCGCTCGGCTCGATGTAGCCGTATCCCGTGGCCGGTCGCGTCGGCTCGACGCCGAACGCGACCAGCCCCTCCGTTTCGACTGCGGTCCGCGCCGCGCGCGTCGCGCTCGGCGCGAAGTCGCCCGCGACGAGGTGGTCGCTCGGCACGCAGAGCAGGACGCACTCGCCGACCTGCTCGCGGATTCGGTGGGCCGCGTACGCCAGCGCCGGCCCGGTGTCCTTGGCCTCGGGTTCCACGAGGACGCCCGCCTCGGGGACCTCCTCGCGCACCGTCTCGGCGTGGTCTTCGCCGGTCGAGACGTAGATTTCGTCGGCGAAACGCACCCGCGAGACGGTCCGGGCGAGAAGGGAGTCGCCGCCGGTCGCGCCGCCCAGCGAGAGGAACTGCTTGGGTCGGTCGGATCTGCTCGCGGGATAGAGCCGGGTTCCCGTCCCGCCGGCCATCACGAGCGCGACGACCGGTCGTTCGAGAGCGTCGCCGGCGTCGGTGGAGTCGGCGTCCGACATCGCTACCACGTCTCGATGCGGCCGTCGCGCACGTCTCGCAGACACCCATCGCAGTCGGGGTGGTCGGGGTCGAAGCAGGCCGGGCGGCCCTTCGGGTCCAACTCGACGGCCCGGCGCTCGGCGTACCGTCGGCAGACGATTCTGGCCTTCCCCTCGTCGTCTTGGGGGAGGTCGGCCGAGGCGGCTTTTCGGGCGTTGGTGTAGGCTCGCTTGGCGTCGGCGACCTGCCGTCCGGCGGACCGTATCTTCGACCGGAGGAAGCTCTCGAGGCGGTCGTCCATTTGCTCGTCTCTTGGTGGTCGGAGGAAATAGGTCTGTTCGTCGGGTCGCGGTTCCTATCGCTATCGTCGGAAATTCTTGAGGGAACGAACGCTCGCGGGGTGCGAACGCCACCCTTTTCGGCGCACCCCGCGACGCTCGAACCAGCCGAATGCTCCCGACCATCGACCTCCAGAGCTACCTGCTGTTCGTCGGGGCCGCGCTCGCGCTCGTGTTGACGCCCGGCCCGGACACGGTCTTCGTCCTCACGCAGGGCGTGAGCGCGGGCAAGCGCGAGGGCGTCGCGTCCGCGCTCGGCGTGAGCACGGGCGTCCTCGTCCACACCGCCGCGGCCGCGCTCGGTCTCGCGGCGCTCCTGCGCGCGTCCGCGCTCGCCTACGCCGCGGTCAAGTACGCCGGGGCGGCCTACCTCCTCTATCTCGGCGCGACGACGCTCTGGCGGGGCGACGATCTCGACTTCGCCGAGCGGGCGTCCGCGGACGCCCGCTCGGTCCCCACGACCGGCTCGGACCTACGAGGCGGCTACGTCCGAGGCGTGACGGTCAACGTCCTGAATCCGAAGGTCGCGCTCTTCTTCCTCGCCTTCCTCCCGCAGTTCGTCGGGTCGGGGTCCGAGGCCACCGCCGAGATGCTGGCGCTCGGCGGGACCTACGCGGTCCTCACGGCGCTCTACCTCGGGACGGTCGGCCTGCTCTCGGGCGGCGTCCGGTCGGCGTTCCGCGCTCGCCCGCGACTCGCCGACGGTCTCCGGTGGGTCTCGGGGTCGGTGCTGGTCGGTCTCGGGGCCGCGCTGGCGCTCGAATCCCGATGACTACGGACGACCGCGGACGACCGTTGGCGGCTCTGACGCGTCCACTTTCACTTTCACTCCGGGGACACCGAGGTTTTTATACTATAGCGCACTAACCCGTCGCATGTCTCCCGAAGAAAACGACGCGGAGACGGATACAACCATGAGCGATGTGCGCCAGCACGCCGAAGAGATACGCGAACAGTTCTCCGAACACTTAGACCTGACAGTCGAGGAGGTCGAGGACCGCCTCGACAACCTCGTCAACGAGTACCGCGTGCCCCTCGAGGAGGCCCGACGGAGCGTCGTCAGCCACTACCTCGACGAGGCGGGTCTCGAACGCGACGACATCCGGAGCGGCGGCGGTGGCTCCGAGCAGGTCAACGTCGAAGACGTGAACGAGGACGAGCAGTGGCTCAGCCTCACGGCCAAGGTCGTGGACCTCTGGGACCCCCGGAGCGACGCCGTCGGGCAGGTCGGTCTGCTCGGCGACGAGACGGGCACCATCAAGTTCACCAAGTGGGCCGACTCCGACCTCCCCGAACTGGAGGAGGGAGCGGTCTACCACCTCGGCAACCTCGTCTCCGACGAGTATCAGGGCGACTACTCGGTGAAACTCAACCGCACGACCACCGTCGAGGAGACCGACGAGGACATCGAGGTCGGCGACGACACCGCCGAGGTCGAAGGCGCGCTGGTGGACATCCAGAGCGGGTCCGGGCTCATCAAGCGCTGCCCCGAGGAGGGCTGTACCCGCGTCCTCCAGAACGGGCGCTGCTCCGAACACGGCGAAGTCGAAGGCGAGTTCGACCTCCGCATCAAGGGCGTCTTGGACGACGGCACGGACGTTCACGAGGTCATCTTCGACAAGGACGCCACCGAGGAGCTGACCGGCATCGGTCTGCAGGAAGCACAGGACATGGCGATGGACGCGCTCGACACGACCGTCGTCGCCGAAGAGATGCGCGAGAAGACCCTCGGGCTGTACTACCGCGTGGCCGGACCGACGATGGGTCGGTACCTCCTCGTGGACGAGATGGAGGAACTGGCCGGGCCGACGGACACCGAGGACGTTCTCATCCGAGCGAGGTCGATCTAACATGAGTGGAGCACCTACCCGCGAAGTCGCCCGACGCGTCTTCGCCGACGAGTTCAACGACGCGACGCACACGTTCAAGGAGTCCGACGAGGAGCGCGCCCCGGTGTACGTCCTGTTACCGACGGGCGCGCGGGCGAACCGCATCTTCATCGTCGGCACGCTGACCGAGACCGAGGACGTGGGCGAGGACAGCGAGTACTGGCAGGGCCGGGTCGTGGACCCGAACGGCGACCCGTTCTTCGTCTACGCGGGCCAGTACCAGCCCGAGGCCGCGAGCATGCTCCGCGAACTCGAAGCGCCCGCGTACGTCGCCATCACCGGCAAGCCGCGGACGTACGAGACCGACGACGGCAACGTCAACGTCTCGGTGCGCCCCGAGTCCATCACGCAGGTAGACGCCGACACCCGCGACCGCTGGGTGGTCGAGACGGCCGAACAGACCCTCGACCGCATCGAAGCGTTCGAGGCCGACACCAACGAGTACGCCCGGATGGTCGAATCGGAGTACGACCTTCCGCTCGACCGCTACCGCGAATCCGTCGTCTCGGCGCTCGAAAGTCTCCAAGACGACCCGAACGCCGGCAACTCCGGCGCGGACGACCGCGACGCCGCCGGAACCGAGTCGGAATCGGCGGACGACGCCGAGACCGAACCCGAACCGCAGCCGTAGCCTGCGGTTCGGTCGCCGCGGCGCGGACGAATCGACGTGCAACCGACTTTCGAGGGGGTAAGCGGACCGACTTACGGGGGTGAGTGGGAGACAGGAGATAGCGAAACCACGGGAGAACAGTGCTACGAGTAGCCCAGCGACCGCGCGCCGAAACGCGCCGGGTGGGACCAGCACCCGAACGCTGGGCGTGCCCCGAAACGAGCAAGCCCAATGGCCACGAACACGCCACGGTCACAAGAAAGTACCGAGACCGTCACCGGACCTCACGTCGGCAGGGACAGCGACGGCGACCTCGACCACCGCTACTGGCGGTGCGAGCGATGCGGCCTCGAAACCACCGACCGGCGACTCCGCGAGGGATGTTTCCGCTGCGGTGGACGAGTACGCGACGAGGAACCCGGTGGCGAGGAGAAACGCGACGGAGCGAGCGGGAGCGAGGTCGCCGACGCGCAACTCGGCGATCGACGACCCGCCGACGGAGCGAGGACGGATGGTTGACGAGCGCGCGTCGCCGAGCGCCGGCTGGCGCGAAGTGTACCACGAGATGGACGCCGACCCGAACGTCGAGGCGGCGACTCGCTCCTGTCCGGACTGCGGGCAGACGTGCGAGAACGTCCTCCGGGAGGTGTACGAGTGCGAGGAACACGGCGTCTTCCGGGCGTCGGCGGACGGTAGCGAGAGCGCCGACGCCGAGAGCGACGGGAGTTCGGACGCACGGGAGGACGCCGACCGCGAGGGACGACGCCGCGCGGACGGACCGGAGCGGCGGCACGCCGACCGCGACGGTTCCGAGGCGAGTCGTCGCGCACGCGACGACTCGCCGGACGCTAAGGAGACCTACCGCGCACGCGGGCCGGTCGGAAGCGACTGAGCGGCCCGAAAGACAGATTTGTATTTTCTACTAACTGTATGAATTGCTTAAAGAACGGTAGCGTTAGCCGAACTAACCGATTCACTCCAGCGACTCGCCGAGCGCGTCCTCGACTCGTTCAGTCAGGAGCCCCGACGCGACGAGCGCGTCGGCCCGCTCGACGTCCTCGTGGAGCGGGCGGTCCTCGACCAGCGGCGGCACCACGTCGCGGACGGCTTCGTAGGCCGCGCCCGTGCCGACGCCGTGCGAGAGGTCGTCGTCCAGAAACTCCGCGGCCTGCGCGCCACAGAGCAGTTCGATGCCGACCACGGTGAGGGCGTTCTCCACCGCGGCGCGCGCGTCGAACGCCGACTGGGCGCTCATGCTCACGTGGTCCTCCTGATTCCCGCTGACCGGCGTGTTGTCCATCGAGGGCCGCCCGGTCGCGCGGTTCTCGTTGACGAGCGCCGCGGCGGTGTACTGGGCTATCATGTACCCCGAGCGCAGACCGCTCCCCTCGGTGAGGAACGGCGGCAGGTGCGGCTCTTGGACGTTCGGGTTGAGCATCCGGTCCACGCGGCGCTCGCAGATGGCCGCGAGTTCGGTAATCGCGTTCGTCAGGTAGTCCAGCGGGAGCGCGAGCGGGTCGCCGTGGAAGTTGCCGCCCGACAGCACCGCGGCGTTCTCGGTCCCCGACGCGCGCTCGTCGGCGTCGGCCGCGTCGAAGATGAGCGGGTTGTCGGTGGCGCTGTTCAGTTCGACCTCGACGGCCTCCCGCAGATGGCGAATCGCGTCCCTGACCGCGCCGTGGACCTGCGGCAGGCACCGAATCGAGTAGGCGTCCTGCACCCGGTCGCAGTTGCGGTGGGACTCGACCACCTCGGAGTCCTCGGTCAGGCGCTTGACGTTCCGGGCGCTCTCGGCGTGGCCCGCGTGGGGCCGGACCGCGGCGATGGACTCGTCGGCCGACGCGGTCGTTCCCATCGTCACCTCGGTCGTGAGCGCGCCCGCTACGTCACCCGCCCGGACCGCACGCTCGGCGTCCACGACCGCGAGCGCGGCCAGTCCCGCCGAGAGTTGCGTGCCGTTGATGAGCGCGAGACCCTCCTTGGCGCGGAGCGTGAGGGGGTCGAGACCGGCGGTAGCGAGCGCCTCGTCGCCCGGCAGTCGTTCGGTCCGGCGCTCGCCGTCGTCGGTCTCGATTTCCACCTCGGCCTCGCCCTCGCCGACGAGGACGAGCGCGAGGTGTGCGAGCGGCGCGAGGTCGCCGCTCGCGCCGAGGCTTCCGCGCGACTTGACGACCGGGTGGACGCGCTCGTCGAGCATCGTCACGAGGTGGTCCACCACGACTTCCCGGACCCCGGAGTAGCCCTTGGCGAGCGCGTTGACCCGGCCGAGGAGCATCGCTCGTACCTCCTCGGTGGTCAGTTCGCGGCCCGCGCCCGCGGCGTGGCTCCTGACGAGGTTCAGCTGTAACTGCTCGATGTCCTCGCGCGGGATACGCTCGTCCACGAGTTCGCCGAACCCGGTGTTGAGTCCGTAGACGACTTCGCCGCTCTCGACCACCTCCTCGACGCGCTCTCTGGCGGTCCGAATCTTTTCTCTCGTCTCGTCCGTTACCACGACCGGCGCGTCCTCGCGTGCGACCCGAGCGACGTCCTCGGGCGTGAGGTTCTCGCCGTCGGCGAGTACCGGCCCGGCGTCCGAATCCGATTCCGGTCCGCCGTCGCCGTCCGACCCTGCGCCGTCGTCACCCACGGTGGACCACCTCCCCGCCCTTCAGGACGGTATCGACCGCGTTCACGCCGAAGTTGTACGGGACGTGGACGTAGCTCGGCGCGTCGAGAATCGCCAAATCGCCGGGTGCGCCCTCGTGCAGGGTGCCGACCGATTCGGGCAGGTCGAGCGCGCCGGCCGCGTTCGTCGTCGCGGCGCGAAGGGACTCTGCGGGCGTCATCCCCATCTCGACGCAGGATAGCGACGTTGCGAAGCCCATGCTCTGGCTGTAGCAGTTCGGGTTGAAGTCGGTCGCAATCGCCACGTCCGCGCCCGCGTCGAGGAAGGCCCGCGCGTCGGCGTACGCCGCCCCGAGACCGAAGGCGGTGCCGGGCAGCAGGACCGGCACCACGTCGTTCTCCACGAGCGCCGCGATGTCCCCCTCGGTCGAGTGGAGCAGGTGGTCGGCGCTGGTGGCCCCGATATCCGCCGCCAACTGGGTCCCGCCGATGTGAGCCAACTCCTCGGCGTGAACCTTCGGCGTCAGTCCGGCGTCCTTCCCGGCCTCCAAGACGCGGCGGGACTGCTCGACGTCGAAGACGCCTTCCTCGCAGAACACGTCGCAGAACTCCGCGATGTCCTGGGACTCTACCGCCGGAATCTGGTCGTTCACGACCTCCGCCACGTAGTCGTCGGTCTCCCGGCCCTCGGGCACCGCGTGAGCGCCCATGAACGTCGGGACCACGTCCACGGCGTGGCGGTCGTCCGCCCGGTCGATGACCTCCAGCATCCGGAGTTCGGTCTCGGTGTCGAGTCCGTACCCCGACTTTATCTCCACCGTCGTCGTCCCGTGGGCCAGCATCGCGTCGAGGTGCGAGAGGAGATCGTCGAGCAGTTGCTCGTCGCCGGCCTCGCGGGTCGCCCTGACGGTTCGGAGGATGCCGCCGCCCTCCGACAAAATCTCCTGATAGGACTTGCCGCGCAGTTTGGCCTCGAACTCGTCCGAGCGGTCGCCCGCGAACAGCGCGTGGGTGTGCGGGTCCACGAACCCCGGAATCACCGACTTGCCGGTCGCGTCCACCGCGTATGCCGCGTTCTCCGGCGGGAACTCGCGGGTCACGGGTCCCGAGGGACCGACTCGCGCGACCTCGCCGTCTTCGATGGCGACGGCGGCGTCTTCGTAGACGCCGAGGTTCGCGGTCTCGTCCGCGGGTGTCTCCCCCTCGCTACTCGCGCGCTCAGCGTTCTCCTCGTCCGGTTCGAGCGTGACGATTTCGGCGGCGTCGTAGACGACTGCCGTGAGCGTCATCGTCGCCCTCCCGCCGAGGAGTGTCCGTCGGTCGCGTCGCTCGACTCTCCGCTCGGCCGGGCGCTCAGCAGGTGGGCGACGGCGCGCGCCCCCGCGGTCGCGGTCAGGTTCGCCGTGCCCGACTCCAGCGCGGGGGCGCACTCCACGACCTCGAACCCGGCGAGGCGGTCCTCGGCACCCGCGAGGCGGAGCATCCGGAACAACTCGCGCGAGGAGACGCCGCCGGGAGTCGGCGCGCTCACGCCGGGCGCGGCCGAGGCGTCCAACACGTCCAAATCGACGCTGACGTAGAGTCGGTCCACGTCCTCCATCGCGTCCAGCGCGCGGTCGATGGCCTCCACCTCGTCGTCGCCGACCTCCTCGGCCGTGACGACCTCGCCGCCCCGCTCGCGGACGTACTCGGCGTAGTCGGTCGAGGTCTCGAAGTGGCGCGCACCGACGCAGGCGTAGGCGTCCAACCCCTCGTCGTAGAGTTGGCGATAGGGCGTCCCGCTGGTCGGGCCGCGGTCCTCTCGGACCTCCCGCACGTCGAGGTGCGCGTCGAAGTTGATGACGCCGAGCGACCCGTCGTCCAGCAGTGGCGCGGCGTTCGGGTAGGTCATCGAGTTGTCGCCCCCGAGGAAGACGGGGAAGGCGTCGGTGTCGTGGACGCGCTCGGCGACCGTCCGGACGCGGGCTTGGAGGTCGGCGACCGATTGCTCGTCTGGATCGCTGTCGCCTAAGGTTACGTCGCCGAGGTCGGCCACGGAACCCACCGGCCCGGCGTCGAAGTGGTGGGTCTTGGTTCCCGCGAGGTGCTGGCGGAGCGCCGCCGGCCCCTCGCTCGCGCCCGTCCGGCCGATGACCGCCCGGTCGAACGGTTCGCCGACCAGCACGGCGTCGAAGCGGTCGGCGTCGTCGATACTCGCGAGTTCGACCACGTGGCCGAACTGTTCGTCGTGTAGGTCGTTCGAGGGTCCCATCCAGTCGAAGGTGTGTCTGCAGTCGGTCATTCTCGGTCCCGCATCGGTACCGCGACGTTCGATTCGTCGGCCTCTGCGATAGCCTCGTCGTAGCCGGCGTCCGCGTGGCGAACGACGCCCATTCCGGGGTCAGTGGTGAAGACCCTTCGGGCCTTCTCCTCGGCGAGGTCCGACCCGTCCAGCACGACGTGGTTGTTCGCGTGGAGCGCGTTGCCGATGCCGACCCCGCCGCCGTCGTGGACCGACACGATGTCGGCCCCGGCCGCGCAGTTCAACAGGGCGTTCAGAATCGGCCAGTCGGCGACGGCGTCGGAGCCGTCCTTCATCGCTTCCGTCTCGCGGTTGGGGCTGGCGACGCTCCCGGCGTCCAAGTGGTCGCGGGTGACGACCACCGGGGCCGAAATCTCGCCCTCGGCCACGAGGTCGTTGATTCGGAGCGCGAACCGGGCGCGCTCCGTCAAACTGTCTTCATCGTCTCCGGCCTGATACCCCAACCAGCAGACCCGCGACGGGAGGCCCTGAAACTCGACCCGCTCCTGAGCGAGGTCTATCCAGCGGTGGAGGTGGTCCTTCTCGGGGAACAGTTCCTTGACCGCCTCGTCGGTTCGGCGGATGTCCTCGGGGTCGCCCGAGAGCGCGGCCCACCGGAAGGGTCCCTTCCCGCGGCAGAACAGCGGTCGGATGTAGGCCGGGACGAAGCCGGGGTAGTCGAAGGCGTCCGCTACGTCGCGGTGGTCCTGTACCTGCCCGCGGATGTTGTTGCCGTACTCGAAGGCGACGGCTCCCTCCTCCTGCATGTCGAGGATACCCCGCACGTGGCGCTCCATCGTGTCGAGGCTCTCCTCGACGTATCGCTCGGGGTCCTCGTCGCGTAACTCGTCGGCCTCCGCGACGGTGTAGCCCGACGGGTAGTAGCCCTCCAGTTCGTCGTGGGCGCTGGTCTGGTCGGTCACGACGTCGGGGACGAAGCCGCGTTCGAGCATCCCCTCCAGCATGTCGGCGGCGTTCACGTGGACGCCGACGGAGTAGGCTTCGCCGCTCTCGGCGGCCTCCTTCGCCTTCTCGATGGCCTCGTCCAAGTCGTCGGTCTTCTCCTGACAGTACCCCGTCTCGATGCGGCGGTCGATGCGGGCTTCGTCCACCTCCGCGGCGATGCAGACGCCGTGGTTCATCGTGACCGCGAGGGGTTGGGCGCCGCCCATCCCGCCGAGACCCCCCGTGACGACGATTTTGCCTTCGAGACCTCGGTCGTCCGGGTAGTGCTGTTCGCTCAACTCGGCGAGGGTCTCGTAGGTGCCCTGAATGATGCCCTGCGTGCCGATGTAGGCCCACGACCCCGCGGTCATCTGGCCGTACATGATGAGACCCTTCGCTTCCAGTTCGTGGAAGTGGTCCCAGTCGTCCCACTTGCCGACCAGATTCGAGTTGGCGATGAGGACGCGGGGAGCCTTCTCGTGGGTCTGAAACCGACCCACCGGCTTGCCGGACTGGACGAGCAGGGTCTCGTCGTCGTCCAACTCGCGCAACTCGGCCAGAATCGCGTCGTAGGCGTCCCACGACCGGGCCGCCCGCCCGGTGCCGCCGTACACCACCAGTTCCTCGGGCTTCTCGGCGACCTCCGGGTCGAGGTTGTTGTTCAGCATCCGGAGCGCGGCCTCTTGGCGCCACCCCTCGCACTCGATGTCGGTGCCGGTCGGCGCGCCCCGATACTCCTGCCACTGGTCGCTCGGTTCGCCGACGCTCCACTCGGCCCCCGACGCGGCCGCCTCGCTGGCCTGCTCGGCGTCGCCGCGTTCTTCGTCGGACCGTTCCGATTGGCCTTCGCTCATACAGTAGGGTTCGGGCGCGAGACGCAAATAGCTGAATACCGCCTAACGGAGGTGCATTTAAATATCACCCGCTCGAACTCCGACCGGATGCACGAAGCGGTCCTCGGAATCGAACACCCCGGCGCGTACGCGGCGGCCACCGCGGGCACCGACACGACGGTCGAACTCTGGTGCAACGACCACTGCGACCTCCTGCACGTCGGCGGGTCGGGGGCCGCGGACGTGGTCGCGCACGTCGAGGCCGCGGTCGGCGTCCGCGAGCGAATCGCCGACGGCGACGAGCGGTTGCTCATTACCGACGAGTGCCTGAAGGCGCGCGACGAAGACCCCATCGAGGAGACGCTCGCGGAACACGACTGCCTGCTCGTGCCGCCGCTCCGGTACGCCGAGGGCCGCAAGTGGTGTCGCGTGCTGGCGCTCGACTCGGCGAACCTGACCGCGTTCTACCGCGACGTGGCCGCCGACTTCTCGGTCGTCGTGGACTCGAAGCGCGAGGTGGCGTCGGTCCGGGCCGACCGACCGCTCCTCACCTTCGATTCGGCCCTGCCGGACCTCTCGCCGCGCCAGCGCGACGCGCTCGTGACCGCCGTCGAGATGGGGTACTACCGAATTCCCCGCGGCGCGACCACGGCCGAGATCGCGACCGAGTTGGGCGTCGAGCGCCGCACCTTCGAGGAACACCTGCGGCGGGCCGAGAACAAACTCCTGCGGGCGTTCGCCGACGCGCTCTGAGTCGGTCCCTCACCAGTTCTGCGGTAGGTCGATGCCCGCCTCGTTCAACCGCCGATTCACGCGCTGGAGGTAGTTCGACCGGATGGTGACGAACGCCTCCCGCGAGGGCTTGTCTATCCAGTAGCGGGCCTGCACGCCGGCCCGACCGTTGTCCAGTTCCACGACGCGGACCGTCGGCGTCGGTCGGTCGAGGACGTTCGCGTTGGCCTTCGCCTCCTCGACGAGGATGGACGCCACCTCGCCGAGGTCGGCGTCGTCGCCGACGTGGAACGTGTGAGAGATGCGTCGGGGCGACTTGGCGACGGCGTTGACGACCGCGTTGGTGGCCAACTGCGAGTTCGGCACCGTCAGCAGTTCGTTGTCGAAGGTCCGGACGCGCGTCACGCGAAAGCTGATGTCCTCGATGACGCCCTCCTTGTCCTGCCAGCGAATCCAGTCGCCGATGTTGAACTCGGGGTCGGTCACGATGAAGACGCCGCCGACGAGGTTCGCGGCGATATCCCGACTGGCGAAGCCGACGGCGACCGTCAGCGCGGCGACGACGGTCGGCGGAATCGACAGCAGGTAGCCGTAGCCGGCGACGTCGAGCGCGAGCCGGAGCGCCGCGAGGAACGTCCCGACGTGGACGACTTTCACGAGCGCGGCGGTGACCGCCTCCTGAATTCGCTGGGTGGCGAGCGCGCGTTCGGCTATCGGGAGGACGACTCGCCGCCCGACGACGTACAGCGCGACGAACACGGCGACGGCCACCGCGAAGTCCCAGAGGAGGTCGAGGTAACCGTCGAGCGAGAGGTTCGAGAAGTCGGTTTGCAGGACGAACCGCGTCACTGTGGCTCTTACACCGAGGACGGGGAAAAGCCTCCGGCCAGCTCAGACCTCCGACGCGTTCGGAACGCCACCGCCTCGACTCGCCCGCGACCGGAGATACCCACCGAGGCCGCCGAAGAGGAAGGGGTAGACGACTCCGGCGATGACTATCGATTTCAGGAGGTCGGCCCGCACGACGACGTTCTCGCCGAGGTCGGCGGAGAACAGTAGCCCACCGGCGACGGCCAGCGGCAGGTAGCCAAAGAGGGTGATGACGGCTCCGTTGAGGAAGAACCGACTCCCACTGGTCCCGAACGCGAACCGCAGGTCGGTCGATTCCGCCGCGGTCCGCGTTATCGCCACTCCCGACCCGACGAGTAGGAGCGGCGTAATCGCGAACAGGAGCTGGAAGACGCCGCCCGCACTGCTCACGAGATTGCTCTTCCATCCCGCCTGCCCAAAGACGCCGACGAACCCCGAGAAGACGGCCTCGACGAAGTGGGTATTGTAGAACGAGAGTCCCGCCAACTTCCACGTCGGAACGCCGCCGCTTCCGGCCAGTTCGGTGACCGTGTACGTCGTGTCTTCGACCGTGACCGTGGCCCGCGAGCGGAACGCCGAGAGGCGCGACGAGACCAGCACGTAGTTCGCGCCGAATCCGAGGAGATACGCCGCGACGCCCCAGAGGACGCCGGTTCCGCCGGGGTATCGGACGCTCGTGTCTCTCTCCATGCAAAAGAAGTAAAACGACGTACATAAACCGGTTTCGACGACCTCGGATGATCGGTGCGACTCGTCTCCCGACCACTCCCTTCCCCGCCGTCTGACCAATCCTTAAGTGGTCCCGCGTGCGACTTATCACCAAGATGGGTAACAAGAACAAGACTATCTCGTTCCGGGTCAACGAGGACTCCTTCGAGACGTTGCGGGAGATCGCCGAGGAGCGAGACATCTCGCTGTCGGCGGTGTTCCGCGACTACGTGGACACCCTCGTCGCCCACGACGGCCGGGTGCAGGTCGTCCCCGAGACCGAACTCGGCGAGGAGACCGACGGCACCGAGTTCCCGCCGAAGGTCGAGGTACCCAAGAGCTTCATCCGTGAACACGAACGCCTCGAACTCGAAGCCGAACACCTCCGCGAGCAGTTGCAGGAGTACAAGCAGTACGCCAATCGGTTGCAGGAGGAAGTCGAGGAGAGCGACGACGTGGAGGAGGTCGTCCACCTCGAAGAGTTAGACGACGAGCTAGACACCGACGACACCTACCGACTCGGGTAGCTGCGGCAATTTATCCGGACAGGCTCTCTTTCTTCCGGCGCGCCTTCGACTCCATCTCGCCGTCGCCTTCCACGCTCGCTAGCTCCTCGACGGCTTCGAGCGTCCGCACCGAGTCGTCGAGGAACGACAGCACGTCGCCGGGGTAGGCGTACACCATGTAGTCGTCGGTCATCACGTCCACGATGGCCTCGGGTCCCATCCCCTGCTCGCGCAGACGGAGCAGGTAGCGCATGAACTTCCGCTCGGGACACCCGCAGTAGGGGTTGCTCTGGCAGTCGCAGTCCAGAAAGTCCTCCGCGAAATCCAGCACCCGCTCTTGGGTCGTGTCGTCCAGTTGCGCGAGGTTGTCGCCCTGAAACAGCATGTCGAGCGTCGCGCCCTTGAACGCGCCCTTCGGGATGTTGGTCTCCAGTTGGGACCCGATTTGCCGATGGTTCTTGACGTAGATTTTGTCGGTGACGGCCACGCTTGCCCGTCAGTTGGGCGCTGGCGCTGAAAAGCGTGTCGTCGCCTCGGTTCTCCGTGCCACACCTTCGCTTCGATTGGAGTGTGACCGCCTGCCAGTATCGTACAGAGTCGTAACGTATTTTAATCGCTGGCCACTATCGTCAGGTGCGTGTCCGGGTTGGGGTAGTGGACTATCCTTCAGCCTTGTGGAGGCTGAGACGCGGGTTCGATTCTCGCACCTGGACCTTCCGTTCTTCGAGGATTCGGCTCCGTAGACGGTGTTCTTTCTCCGAACCGTAGTTCGACGACCCGATAGCCGCCGCTTGACCGTCCGCCGCCGACCGTTTCAACCGTTGCAAAACCAGTTCAGACCGGTTCTGACAGCACTACAGCTACCTCCTTCCGCCGAGAACCCGGCCCATAACAAAGTCCGAACCGGCCATTAGAAGCAGATGCGCCCGACGGCTCGGGCGCGACGTGCAAGCAAACGGCTCCCCGGCGCTGCCGGAGGCTCTGGTGGTGGGCTGGCCTCCCGCCGTCGTGTCACCAACCCTCCCGCGAAAGTTCTCGTCCCGGCGGCCGTGAACTCTGCGACCTCTCCTTTCGACGCGACGCTGCGGTCTCTGCGGCGCGGCGACCTTCCGGTCCGATTCGTAGATTCGACGATGCGGCTCTCGGTTCTCTTCTCTCTGACTCCACACGAAACGAGGGGGTCGTATCAGAACTCGTCGAGTCCCGTCTGTACGTCTTCTTCGGCCGCGACTTCTTCGAGGAGTTCGGGAGCGTCGTTCTTCGGGTCGTTGACCGCCGACGAGACCGGGTAGGCGTGCATCTCCTCGGCGGGGTACGGGTCCAGCAGGTCGGCGAGCGCGTCCGTCGAGTCGGTTTCGAGCCACTGGCGTTCCTCGCCCGGCGAGAGCATCACCGGCATCCGGTGGTGGACTTCCTCGACCACCGCGTTCGGTTCGGTGGTGACGATGGTGAAGGTCGCGGCGTCGCCCGTCCGACCGCCGTTCGTCGTGCCGCCGTCCGGCGCGGCGTCGTCCGTTGCGGACGACGCCGCGCCCTCGCTCCGGGGTTCCCAGAGGCCCGCGAACGCGAACGGTTCGCGGTCCTCGCGCTCGATTCGGTAGGGCTGTTTCCCGGTCGGCGTCGGCTTCCAGTCGTAGAAGCCGTCCGCGAGGACGAGACACCGCCGCTCGGCGAACGCCTCGCGGAAGCTCGGCTTCTCGGTCAGCGTCTCGCTCCGGGCGTTGACGTGGCCCGACGACGGCGAATCGTCGCTCCACTCCGGCACCAACCCCCACGTCGGGAACCGGATGGCGTCGGGGTCGTCGTTCCGGACGACGGGGTGGGATTGGCCCGGCGAAACGTTGTATCGGGGTTCCAGCGGTCGCACCGGGTCGGCGTCGAATCGCTCGCGGACCAGTTCCGGGTCGGCGAACAGCGACGTTCTCCCGCACATTATCGGGAGGGCTGTTCGGTCTCGCGCACGGGCTGTTCGGTCGGCGTGATGCGGTCGGCCCGGCCGCTCTTCTGGATGATGTCGAAGGCGGTCATCAGGTCGGTCCGGGAGACCAGTCCGGCGAGTTCGCCGTCGGCGTCGATGACCAGCAGGCGACCGATGCCGTGTTGCTGGATCTTCTCGAACGCGCTCATCGCGTCGTCGGAGGCCGGAATCGTCTTCAGTTCGTCGGACATCACGTCCCGGACCGTGTAGGCCTCCCGCTCCACGTCCGAGACCTGCCGGGCGTCGTCCAGCGTCACCATCCCGACCAACTCGCCGCGCTCCACGACCGGGTAGCCGGTGTGGCGCTGGCGGAACATCGTCTCCATCAGGTCGGCGACCGTGGTGTCGGGCGTGACCGTCTTCAGGTCGTCGGCGGCCGTCATCACGTCTCGAACGCGAACGTCCTCGAACGCCGCGTTCATGACGGTCTGTTGGGCCTCGCTGGTCGCGCCGATGTAGATGAAGAAGGCGATACCGATGAGCAGCCAGTTCCCGCCGAACAGCCCGAACAGGCCCAGCAGGATGGCGAAGATTTTACCGACCTCCGCGGCGGTCTGGGTCGCGTCGGCGAACGACCGGTTGCGGGCGAGCAGCGCGCGCAGGACCCGCCCGCCGTCCATCGGGAAGCCCGGTAGGAGGTTGAATATCGCCAGCGTGACGTTGATGAGCGCGAGATAACCGAGGACGAACTGGGCCGACTGGAACTCGGTCGGCGTCACGAACAGCGCGAGGTACGAGACGACGCCGAGCGCGAGACTGACCGCGGGACCGGCGACGGCGATGAGCAGTTCCTGCTTCCACTCCTCGGGGGTCTCGGTCAGGCGCGCGATGCCGCCGAAAATCCACAGCGTAATGGAGTCGATGGGGAAGCCAAAGCGCATGGCGACCAGCGAGTGGCCGAGTTCGTGCAGGACGACCCCGACGAACAGCCCGATTGCCGCGACAGCGCCGAGTGCTAGTTCCAGATTGCCCGCTGTGAGCGCCGCACTGTTCAGCTCGGTGCCGAAGAGCAAATTGAGACTTTCGACCAGCGTCCCCACCTGAGAGCCGATGAGCCACGCGAACACCGGCAGAACGAGCAGGAACGTCAGGTCGAGTTTTATCGGAATGCCGAACGCTCGCCCGACCGTGAAACTTCTCATACGTGTGTGTAGCCGTGGCAGAGTATTAACAGTGGGGTTGGGGCGGACTCGGCGCTCGAAGCCGGGGGCGCGAGGAGTTCTCCTGTTCGATTCCTCCGACTGCTCTGACGAACGGACTTATCTCTTGCGGCCAAGCCAAAGTATTCAAGAGGCCCCCTGAGACAGTCACGTACAACGTGGCAGACACCGAATATTGCAGACGAACAGCAGTCACCGGACTCTCCGTGTCTCCGACGGACGCCGCACGGCTCCGCGAGTTGGTCGAAGCCTGGAAGCGCGGGTGCCAACTCGCGGTCAACGAGGCGTGGGGTGTCTGTCACACGAGAAGCGAAGTCCAACAGCTCGCGTACGACCGCCTGCGCGAGGAGACCGACCTCGGAAGTCAGCACGCGGTGTTGGCGACCCACCGAGCCGCCGAGGCCATCAAGCGCGCTCGCCAGCGCGACGGGGACAAGCCCGAGTTCACCACTCCGACCGTCGCGTTCGACACCAGGACGATGACGGTGTTCGACGACCACACCGTCAGTCTCACGACCACCGGCGAGCGCGTCCGGTGCGACCTGAAGCTCTCCGACGACGGCTATCAGTCCCAGTATCTCGACGACGACGAATGGGAACCCGCCAAGAGCACTCTCCACTACCGCGACGGCGAGTTCACCTTCCATCTGGGCTTCCGGACGCCCCGGCCCGACATCGACGCGCCGACGGAGGGCGCGACGGTCCTCGGCGTCGATCTGGGCGTCGATAACCTCGCCGTCACCAGCACCGCGGAGTTCTTCGACGCAGGCGAACTGAACCACCGCCGCGAGGAGTTCGAGAACGTGCGGGCCTCGCTCGAAGCCACCGGCACCCGGAGTGCGACCCGCACGCTCCGTCAGGCGGGCGAACGCACCGACCGCTCGGTCCGCCAGCGACTCCACGAAGTCGCCAACGGCATCGTCGCCGAGGCCGAGGAGTACGACTGCCAGCTAATCGCGTTCGGCGAACTGAGCGAGGCCGCGGAACTGCTCCCGGAGGCCGACCGGTACCACGAGTGGCTCTTCGAGCGACTCCTCTCGTTCGTGGAGTACCGCGCCGCCGAAGCGGGCATCGCGGTCGTGGAGGTCAATCCGGAGTACACCAGCCAGCGGTGCATGGAATGCGGTTTCACCCACCCGCAGAACCGGAACCTGGAGGAAAACCAGTTCGAGTGTCTGAAGTGCGAGGCGTCGGCCCACGACGACTACAACGCCGCCAAGAACATCGCGTTCCGGTGCGTGCGGCGCGGTCCGCTCTCGTCTCGGGGTCTCGGCGCGGCGGCGTGTGCCCTCCAGTCGGGGCTGGTGACGCCCGACGACGGGTTCACGCCCTATGCAGAGCTTTCGGAAGCTCCGCGGTCGGATTAGGACGTTTCCGTCTCCGACTTTTCGAAGATGACACCTCGGTATGCCCGCCGTTTACTGTTTGCTCGCTGTTCACGGTCTACTTGCGGTTCGCCGACTGCTTGCGGTTCACCGTCTACCTGCGGCTTTCACCGCTCGCACGGTTCGGGGGACGCGGAGCGTCCCTTGCTACTCGCCAGTCGCGGCACTTCGCGCCGCGCATCGCTCGCGCAGACGACAGCACGCGCCGACCGGAGACACTTCGATAGGCGGTTCTAACATTTCTATTCGCGTCTGAAGAATAGCTATAGTTTTATTTGGGAAAAGTATACGATACTGAAGCGAGACCTCGATTCGTGGCCACGTTCGCACTGACTCGCCTTCCCGCGGCGACGACGCTCGCACTCCTCGCGGGTCTCGCCAACGCGGCGGTCGGACTCCGGGCGGTCTCTCGGTCCGGTCGAATCGGACCCGTCGGCCTGCTGTGGGGCGGCGTCGGACTGACGGCGACGGTCGCAGTCCCGCTGGTGCTGTTCGCCGATTACTCGCTGGTGACGCCGTTGGTAACTATAGGCCTCTACGTCTACGGGTTCTACGTCGCGGACCCGCCACCGACGCCCGGCGACTGGTTCGTCGGCTACGTCCTGCTCTGGCCCGCGCTGGTCGGCGGCGGCGTTCTCCTCGGCGGGGTCGAGTACGCGCTCCGCTCGACGTTCGGCGTCGCACCGCCGGGTCCGGTGGTCTGATGCTCGTCGCCCGACGCAACTTTTTACCGCTCACGCGCGTAGGCCCGAGCATGAGTCAGCGACCGAAGCCACTGATTCGCCGGAGCGACGACATCGAGTACGAAGACGTTGGCGCGGCCGACGGAATGTCCAAGGGTGTCCTGATAGACGAGAGCCGCGGCGCGCCGAACTTCGCCATCCGGCGATTCGAACTCGACCCCGGCGCGTCCGTGCCCGAACACACCAACGAGGTCGAACACGAGCAGTACGTCCTGTCCGGCGAGTACGTCGTGGGCATCGACGACGAAGAGTACACCGTCAGCGAAGGCGACTCGCTGTTGATTCCGGCGGGCGTCGTCCACTGGTACCGCAACGAGGGCGACGAACCGGGCGCGTTCATCTGTGCCGTACCGAACGGCGACGACGAGATAGAACTGGTAGAAGAAGGGCCGAAGTCGTAGAAGCTATTCGTATTCCGGCAGCGAGACGAGGGCCTGAATGTCAGCGGAAATCCACGCGTCGGTGTCCGACCGGTCCTGCATTCGGACCGTCGGCTTTCCGCCCGCGTCGTCCTCCTCTATTTCAAGCGTCACTTGTTCGTCGAACCGCTCGGGTAACCGCTTGTTGTGTCTCCCCCTCATAGTTGGTCGGTCTGTGCGCATCCGGCGCTTACCACGAGATGGCCTTTGTTATTTGCCGGTTGCCGAATCGGTATTCCGAGGATAACGGTTTGACGCGTCGGTTATCGTCGGATTACCGTCCGGTATGGTCGCATTTCCTCCGATTCGGCGGTTTCTGACGCGCGATTCCGACGCCGATAGCCGCCCGCATGCCGTCCGTACTCACAGTTCCGAACCGCTCAAATACCGCGAGCTACTATCGACGAACGTGTCGAAGCAGGTCCCGCAGGTAGACGCGCTGTTCCTCCACGAGTCGTCCGGCGACTACGTCGCGGTCGTGAACCGAGACGACGAGCGCGTCTTCCAAGCGAAACTCGAACTCAAGGAGACGAACGCCGGTCCGCGGCCCGGCAAGTTCCGCGTCAAGCGCGGCACCAGCGAAGAGCCGCGCAGCCCCGACCAGTTCGTGGAGATAGCGCGCAGAGCCGACCGCATCCGCATCTCCCAGCAGACCTCGAAGGGGGCCCGCGAGGAGTTACAGGAGATGCTCGACGCCTACCAACTCGACGCCAAGGCGGTCCGCACCTGCCGGTTCTGCGCGTCGAGCGGCCACTACTCGCCCATCACGAGCGAGACCGCGGTCGATACCGGCGACGAGTACATCTGCCCCGACTGCGCGAAAGGGGAGTTGGAGCGCGAACTCTCGTTCCAAGGCGACATGACGCGCGAAGCTCAGGACCGGCTGGAGGACCTTCTACTGGAAGTCCAAGACCTCGAACGCATCACCAACCTGCTCAAGGGGCAACTCGACCCCGACCTCACGAAGTTCGACGAGATAAGCGCGAACGTCGAGGACGTGGACAACATTCGGGTCGATTCGCTCGGTCTCCATCCGGGCGTCCAGAACCTGCTCGAATCGCGGTTCGAGGAACTGCTCCCGGTCCAGAGCCTCGCGGTCGAGAACGGCCTGCTCGACGGCGAGGACCAGCTCGTCGTGAGTGCCACCGCGACCGGCAAGACGCTGGTCGGCGAGATGACCGGCATCGACCGCGTGCTGAACGGGCAGGGCAAGATGCTGTTTCTCGTCCCGCTGGTCGCGCTCGCCAACCAGAAGCACGAGGACTTCGAGGAGGAGTACGGCGATTTGGTGGACGTGACCATCCGGGTCGGCGCGAGCCGCGTCCGGGACGACGGCCACGCCTTCGATCCGAACGCCGACGTCATCGTCGGCACCTACGAGGGCATCGACCACGCGCTCCGGACCGGCCGCGACTTGGGCGACATCGGGACCGTCGTCATCGACGAGGTCCACACCCTCAAAGAGCAGGACCGGGGCCACCGCCTCGACGGTCTCATCGCGCGGCTCAAACACTACTGCGAGAAACGCGCGAGCCAGCGCCACGACTACGGCGGCGCGCAGTGGGTCTACCTCTCGGCGACGGTTGGCAACCCCTCCAGTCTCGCGGAATCGCTCGAAGCCAACCTCGTGGAGTTCGAGGAGCGCCCCGTCCCGCTGGAGCGCCACGTCACCTTCGCCGACGGCAAAGAGAAGCCCGACATCGAGAACAAACTCGTCAGGCGCGAGTACGACACCAAGTCCTCGCAGGGGTACCGCGGCCAGACCATCATCTTCACCAACTCCCGGCGGCGGTGTCACGAGATTTCCCGCCAGTTGGAGTACAGCTCCGCGCCGTACCACGCCGGACTCGACTACGGCCGCCGGAAGAAGGTCGAACGCATGTTCGCCGACCAGGACCTCGCGGCGGTCGTCACGACCGCCGCGCTCGCGGCCGGGGTGGACTTCCCGGCCTCGCAGGTCATCTTCGACACGCTCGCGATGGGCATCGAGTGGCTCTCCGTGCAGGAGTTCCACCAGATGCTCGGGCGGGCGGGTCGCCCGGACTACCACGACCGCGGGAAGGTCTACGTCCTCGTGGAACCGGACACGAGCTACCACAACAGCATGGAGATGACCGAGGACGAGGTGGCGTTCAAACTGCTCAAGGGCGAGATGGAGAACGTCCAGACGCTCTACGACGAGAGCTCCGCGGTCGAGGAGACGCTGGCGAACATCACCGTCGGCGGCGCGGAGGCCAAGCGCCTCGGCGACCGAATGATCGGCGAGATTCCGACCAAGCACGCGCTCGGGAAACTGCTCGAATACGGCTTCATCGACGGTCTCGAACCGACCGACCTCGGCCGGGTCGTCACGACCCACTTCCTCGCGCCGGACGAGGCGTTCAAGATTCTCGACGGGGTGCGCAAGGACCACCACCCCTTCGAAATCGTCGCCGAACTCGAACTCCACGGCGAAGACGAGTGACGAACCGGCCGCCCGGCGATTTACTTTCGTCGAACTCGAACCGACGCGATATCCGGCGTTCGACGGCCGACACGCCCTTTGCAGACGATCCTATCGCTTGACCTTCGTCTGACGCTCGTCTGCTGGGATTTAATAGGGCGCTCTCTCGAAGACCGTCTCGATGGCGACAGCAGACGGCAATGGTCCCTCTCGCGGGGGAGTCCCGATATACGAGACGCGTCACGACGGGGACGCGTCGCTGAGTCAGACGATTATCGAAGCGGTCGCTTCGGCCGAGGGGGTGGACCCGACCGACCGCGACCTGAAACTCTACGAGGCCGTAGACCTCGAAGCGCTCGACACGCTGTTCGAGCGCCGGTCGTCGGACGACCACTGGCAGTTCGAGTTCGCTATCGACGGCTTTCTGGTCGTCGTCACCGGCAGCGGCCACGTCTCGGTCTGGGACTCCTGACCGTCGGCCGGCGAGTCGTGGCCGGCGGTCGCCGTCGCTGTGCAGTCCACATTACTCTCTCTGCAGTCCACATCACTCTCCACCAGCCCACACCACTCCCCACGCAGTTCACACCACTCTCCACACAGTCCGCACCATTTTTCCTCTCGCCGTGAGATGTATTCGACGTGGTAGTCTCGCTGACGCCGAGCATCGTCGTCGTGTTCCTCGTCGTCCTCGCGGCGCTGGTGCTGTTTGCGACCGAACCGGTCCCCATCGACATCACGGCCATCGGCATCATGGTCGCGCTGATGGTGCTGGAACCGTGGACCGAGGTCTCGCCCGCCGAGGGCGTCTCCGGGTTCGCTAGCTCCGCGACCGTCACCGTGCTGGCGATGTTCATCCTGAGCTACGGCGTCCAGCGGACCGGCGCGGTCCAGATTCTCGGCCGGAAGATAGCGGCGTTCACGAAGGACGACGAGAACCGACAGCTCGGCGCGACCATCGGCGTCGTCGGCTCCATCTCGGGGTTCATCAACAACACCGCCGCGGTCGCCATTCTGATGCCGATGGTGACCGATCTCGCCCACGAGGGCAAGACCTCGCCGTCGAAACTCCTGCTCCCGCTGTCGTACGCCTCGATGTTCGGCGGCACGCTCACGCTCATCGGCACCTCGACCAACATCCTCGCCAGCGACCTCGCGGCGCGACTCGGCGAGCAGAACCCCGAGGCGTTCTCCGAACTCCACGCCTTCTCGATGTTCGAGTTCACCGGGCTCGGAATCATCGTCTCCGTCGTCGGCGCGGCGTACCTCATGACGGTCGGCCGGTGGCTCACTCCCGCGCGCATCCCCGTCCGCGAGGACCTCACCGAGGAGTTCGAGTTGGAGGAGTACCTGACCGAAGTGGTCGTCACCGACGACTCGCCGCTAATCGGCCGGACGGTCGCCGACGCGATCGCGGACACCGACCTCGACGTGGACCTCGTGCAACTCGTCCGCGAGGGCCAGACGTTCGTGGAACCGCTCGGCCCGAAGGAGATTCAGGTCGGCGACATCTTCGCGCTCCGGACCGACCGCGAGACGCTCGTCGGTCTCATCGACGCCGAGGGACTCCGACTCCTGCCCGACGTGAGCGTGGACGAGGAGGAACTGGAGGGCGACGGTGCCGACCAGAGCCTCGTGGAGGTCGTAATCGCGCCCCGGTCGTCGCTGGTCGGCGAGACGCTCGCCACCGCGAACTTCCGGGACCGCTACGACGCGACCGTGCTGGCCCTGCGTCGCGGCCCGGAGTACATCCGCAAGCGCATGGACCACGCCGAGTTGCAGGTCGGCGACACCCTGCTCGTGCAGGCGACCCCCGACAGCATCTCGCGGCTGAACGTCAACCGCGACTTCATCGTCGCCCAGGAGATAGAGCGCCCGGACTACCGCGAGTCGAAGATTCCGCTGGCTATCGGCATCGTCGCGGCCGTGGTCACGGTGGCCGCCCTCGACGTGCTTCCCATCATGGTCTCGGCGCTGGCCGGCGCGCTGGTGATGGTCCTGACGGGCGTCCTCAAACCGCCGGAGGTCTACGACGCGGTGGAGTGGGACGTCATCTTCCTGCTGGCGGGAGTCATCCCGCTGGGCATCGCCATGGAGCAGACCGGCGCGGCCGACCTCATCGCTGACCTGCTCGTGGCGTCGGCCAACTTCCTGCCTCCCATCGCAGTGCTGGGCCTGTTCTACGTCGTGACCGCGATACTGACCAACATCGTCAGCAACAACGCCAGCGTCGTGTTGATGATTCCGGTCGCGGCCGAGGCCGCAAACCAACTCGGTGCCGACGCCTTCGCGTTCGTGCTGGCGGTCACCTTCGCGGCGTCGACGGCGTTCATGACGCCGGTGGGCTACCAGACGAACCTCTTCGTCTACGGTCCCGGCGGCTACAAGTTCACCGACTACGTCCGGGTCGGCGCGCCCCTCCAACTCCTGTTCGCGGTGGCGACGACGCTCGGCATCGCGGCGATTTGGGGCGTGTGACCCCGTCGAGTCGCACGCCAGTCGCCGCAAACGGAACCCTTTATGTAGACTGCGACGCTAGCGTGAGTCGCGGGACCGTGGGGTAGCTTGGTATCCTTTCGGCCTTGGGTGCCGATAACCCCGGTTCGAATCCGGGCGGTCCCATACTGTATAAAAGTAAACCGGCGCGTTTTGCCGGTTTTCGACATCCCCAGATAGCCCCGCGTATCGGGGGTTCCTCTCGGCCCCCGAGTCGGACTACGAAGAAACCGAAGTCACGGATGGGCTTCCCCTCGACGTCGAAGTTCTCAACCGACAGCAGTTCGAGGACAACTCGGTACACGCCGATGTCCTCCTCGACCACGGCGACGGGCCGACGCTGGTGGCCGAGGATATCGAGGAGTGCCCGCACCACAGGCGTTCGGCGGTTTCGCGCCCGCTTCACTTTCAGCGCGCTTTACGAACCTTCTTACCGGAGGAGGAACTACGAATTGGCTGAATGGCTCGCGCGGAGAATACGGAGCTTATCGACAACTTCGAGCAGTTCTACCGGCGGTACTACAGCGACGAGATCGGGCGACTCGCGCAGAACTACCCGAACGAACAGCGCTCGCTGTCCATCGACTGGACCGACCTCTATCGCTACGACTCGGACCTCGCGGACGACTTCCTCTCGCAACCCGAACAGCTACGGGAGTACGCCGAGGAGGCGCTTCGCCTCTACGACCTCCCGGTGGACGTGAGCCTCGGGCAGGCCCACGTTCGCGTCCAGAATCTGGACGAGAGCACCGACATCCGGGAGATTCGCGCCCGGCACGTCAACACGATGGTGAGCGTGCAGGGCATCGTCCGGAAGGCGACCAACGTCCGACCCAAGATCCAGGAGGCAGCCTTCGAGTGCCAGCGATGCGGCACGCTGACCTACATCCCCCAGAGCGGCGGCGACTTCCAAGAACCCCACGAGTGTCAGGGGTGTGAGCGACAGGGACCCTTCCAGATAAACTTCGACCAGTCGGAGTTCGTGGACTCCCAGAAACTCCGGGTTCAGGAGAGTCCCGAGGGACTCCGGGGCGGGGAGACGCCCCAGAGCCTCGACGTCCACATTGAGGACGACATCACCGGCGAGGTGACGCCGGGCGACCACGTCACGGTCACTGGCGTCCTCCACCTCGAACAGCAGGGGAGCGGACAGGACAAGTCCGCCGTCTTCGACGTCTACATGGACGGCATCTCGGTGACTATCGAGGACGAGCAGTTCGAGGAGATGGACATCACCGACGAGGACAAACAGGAGATCGTCGAACTCTCCCAGTCGGACGACATCTACGAGCAGATGGTCGATTCGATGGCTCCGGCCATCTACGGCTACGAGGAGGAGAAGTTGGCGATGATTCTCCAACTCTTCTCCGGCGTCACGAAGCATCTGCCCGACGAGTCGCGGATTCGCGGCGACCTGCACATGCTCCTCATCGGGGACCCCGGTACGGGTAAGTCCCAGATGATTTCGTACGTCCAGAACATCGCGCCGCGCTCCGTCTACACCTCCGGCAAGGGTAGTTCCAGCGCGGGCCTGACTGCCGCCGCCGTTCGCGACGACTTCGGCGACGGCCAGCAGTGGACGCTCGAAGCCGGCGCGCTCGTCCTCGCGGACCAGGGCATCGCGGCGGTGGACGAGCTCGACAAGATGGCCGCGGACGACCGCTCGGCCATGCACGAGGCGCTCGAACAGCAGAAGATTTCGGTCTCGAAAGCGGGCATCAACGCGACGCTCAAGTCCCGGTGTTCGCTGCTGGGCGCGGCGAACCCCAAGTACGGCCGGTTCGACCAGTACGAATCCATCGGCGAGCAGATAGACCTCGAACCCGCACTGATATCGCGGTTCGACCTCATCTTCACCGTCACCGACCAGCCCGACGAGGAGCACGACAAACGCCTCGCTCAGCACATCATCCAGACCAACTACGCCGGGCAGTTGAACACCCAGCGGACGGAGATGAGTGCGCCCAACATCTCCGAGGAGCAGGTCGAGAGCCAGACCGAGGAGGTCGCGCCGGCCATCGACCCCGACCTCCTGCGCAAGTACATCGCGTACGCCAAGCGCAGTTGCTTCCCGACGATGACCGAGGAGGCAAAGCGGACCATCGAGGACTTCTACGTGGACCTCCGGACGAAAGGGGCCGACGAGGACGCACCCGTCCCGGTGACGGCCCGGAAACTGGAGGCGCTGGTCCGCCTCTCGGAGGCCAGCGCGCGCGTCCGCCTCTCCGACGAGGTCGAACAGCAGGACGCCGAGCGCGCGGTCGAAATTACTCGCTCCTGCCTACAAGACATCGGCGTGGACCCCGAGACCGGGCAGTTCGACGCCGACGTGGTCGAGACCGGGACCTCGAAGTCCCAGCGCGACCGCATCAAGGACATCAAGCAACTCATCGGCGACGTCGAGGAAGAGTACGACGAGGGCGCGCCGGTGGACGTGGTGTTGGACCGCGCCGAGGAGATCGGTCTCGACCACTCGAAGGCCGAACACGAGATAGACAAACTGAAACAGAAAGGCGAGGTGTACGAGCCTTCGACCGACCACCTCCGGACGACGTAGGATGGACCGCATCTCCGCCCTCCGAAACGTCGAGGACGCGCTGGCCGACTTCGAGTCGGGCGAAGCCGACCTCGCGGCGACCGAGCGCCGCGTCGTGAACGTCCTCCGGACCTACGCCACCGAGTTCGAGGACGAGGAATTGTCAGTCTACCGCGCCTCGGGCACCGACGAGGCGGCGGGCGTCGTCGTGGTCGCCGAGTCGGCGTCGCAGGCCCGCGAACGCGTGGCCGACCGCGTCGATGCCGACTCGTCGGCGTTCGACCTCCGAGAACTGGACAAACCGTAACGAGTTAGACAGTTCACAAAGGAAAATAAATAAGGTAGGTTCCCGTAGGAGTAGTCGTTCAGACACCGAATCAGCCGAACTAGACGCCACGGGACATCACAATGCGAAGCAAAGGCCACGACGAGAGCGAGCCACTCCGCGCCGACGTAGAGCGAGGGGCCTGCGTTCTGCTACTGACGCCGTCGATTCACTCGGCGACAGACGACGCGTGCCACGACCTCTTGACGCCGACGGGGACGACCGACGAGAACGTCCTGTGGGTGACCTACTCCCGGTCGCCCGACACCTGCATCCGCGACTGGTTGTCCCGCACGGACGAGCGACCTCGGAACGCGCGCATCGTCAGCGTCGGCGAGACGACTCGCTCGGCCTCGGCGGCGGTCGGCGACAGCGGCGGACCGGACCCGACCAACGACGTGGTCGAACCGCTCTCGAATCCGGGCGACCTCACCGGTCTCGGTATCAGACTCAGCGAAATCCTCAAAGAGTGGGACGACAGCGGTACCGACACCGTCGCGTGTTTCGACTCGCTGACGGCCCTGCTCCAGTACGCGGACCTCCAGACCGTCTACAAGTTCCTCCACGTCCTGACGGGGCGGTTCGACACCGCCGACGTGACCGCACATTTCCACCTCGACCCGGAGGCGTGCGACCAGCAGACGGTCAGCACGCTCACCTCGCTGTTCGACACGGTGGTCGAACGCGAGGACGACGAGTGGGTCGTTCGGAGAAGATAGGGTAATTTTTAAATCTGAACGACCGGAAAGCTACACCCGTGTTACTGGTCGTGACGTACTCGCGGGCCGCGCGCCAGACGCTCCGGAACGTCTGCAACGGACACGACGAGACCGTCGTCCAGCGGTTCGGCCGCGCCGCCCTGCTGGAGGCGACCGAACTCGGCGCGTTCCTCGCGCTCCGTCTCCGCGCGAAGCACGCCGGCGACGTGCAGGTCGAACGAACCGCACCGTTCAACGAGTTCGAGGAGGTGCCCGAGTCGGTCCGCGAGGCCGCCGCGGCCTACGAGGACCGCGAACACGCGAGCACGCCCTACGCCAAGTTCGCAGTCGGGACCGACCACCCCGACGCCGATTCGATGCGCGACAGTGACTTATGAGGGTCCGTATCGCCGGGGAGACTCGAACCGGGCGCGCCATCGACCTCCGGGAGTACGACTTCGCGGTCACCGAAATCGCCGACGCGATTCGCGGCGAGGGGGCCGCTTCTGCGGTGTCGATAGACTGTCCGGCCCCCGGCCCGGCCCACGCCCGCGTCGGGGCGATTCGCGCCGGGATGGCGTGGTCTCGACGGCCCGCGCTCGCCGCGGCCGCGCGCTCGCGGGGTCACACCGCGCCGCAGGCCGACGAACTCGCCGAGGTTCGGGACCGCCTCGACGCCATCGACGCGCCGACCATCGACCTCCGCGCGGCCCGCCGCCGGGTCGCCGAGACCGGCGACGCCGCCGAGGAGTTGCGCGAGGAGGTCGCTACCGTCCGGGGGCGCGTGCGGGCGCTCCGCGAGGCGGAGGCCGACGCCGCGGACGCGGAGGCCGACCTCGCCGACGCGACCCGCCGCCTCTCGGAGGTCGAGACCGAGCGCATCGCGGCCGAGCAGACGCTGGCCCGCGCCCGCGAGCAGGCCCGCACCGACCGCGAGCGCCGTCGAGAGCGACTGCGACTGGAGGACCGCGCGGAGAACCTCCGCCGGAGCGCGCGCGAGGCGCTGGCCGACGAGGTTCGCAGTCGGTTCGAGGACGCTCTCGCGGCGCTTCCCGACGACGGGGCGCTTCCGGAGCCGGTCGGAGCGGCGCTTGCGGTCGCTCGCGTGGCCGACCTCGACGCGCCGGTCGCCGTCGCTCGGGTCGGGCCGTTCGAGGGCGTCGATGCGATTTCGGCGTGGCTCGACGCACCCGTGGTCCGAGTATGAGTGGTTCTATATTTGTTTCACAAATATATAGTAACCTCTGGAGTTGGTGTAGCTATCTGCATTCGCGTCTCGGCTGTCGGTGCGGTTTCCGGACGCCTCCGAGATTCGGCGGAAAGCGAGCGCCCGCGAACGGACGCGAATCGACCCGACGCGCCCCGACTCACGTCCACCTTTATCACCGAAGACGGGACGAACCACGGCCATGCTCGAACTCGATTCGCACGTCGAACGGCGCGAGGGAATCGCGCTCGTGAATCTGGTCGTCCGGAACCCGACCGACGCGCCCCGCCGGGTTCGGGTCGGCAACCGACTCGACGGACCGGTCTGGCCGCCGCGTTGCGAAGGCGTCCCCGCCGCGGGGTGGGACGACGGCGGTTTCGAGGGCGTCGTCGCGGCCCGCGACCGTCGGGCGCTCGGGTACGCGAGTCCCGTGACTGCGGAGAGGGACGACGAACCCGCCGTTTCTCCGCCGGCAGAACTCGTCTGGACCGAGCGCGCCGGCGCGTCCGAATCCGGCACCGAGACCGGTTCGTTCGCCGACGCGGAGACGCCCGAGGGCGTCGTCAGAGCGCTCGGCGACCCGCGGCCGCCCGCCGACGCGGTTCCCGTCGCGGAACCCCGCTCCGCGGCGGACCCGGCCGCCGACGCCGACCCATTAGTTCCCGACGAGTCGGAGACCGACTCGTCGGTCCCGGAACCGGTCGAAGCGTGGCTCTCGGCTGTCGAGGAGCGCGCAGATGCCGACGCCCGTGAGTCCGGACCGGACCTCCGACCCGCCGACCGGAACGCGGTCGGGACCGTCGCGGACCGAATCGACGCGCTCCGTCGCCGCTCGGGGCGGTCGTCGTGATTCTGGCCGTCGCTGGCGGGAAGGGCGGCGTGGGCAAGTCCACCGTCGCGCTCGAACTCGGCGCGCGACTCGACGCCGTGGTCGTGGACGCCGACCTCGCCATGGCCGACCTCGCGGCCGGGCGCGGCCCGGACCTCCACGACGTGCTGGCCGGGCGGGCCGACCCGCTCGAAGCGGTCCGCGAGGACGGCCTGGTCCGACTGCTCCCCTGCGGGCGTACCCTCGCCGGAGCGCGCGCCGGCGACGTGACTCGCCTCGTCGCGGCGGTCGAGACGGTCGAAGAGACCTACGGGTCGGTCGTCGTGGACTGTCCCGCCGGCATGGCCGCCGACGTGGGGATGGGCCTGCTGGCGGCCGATTGCTCGGTTCTCGTCACCGCGCCGCGGGAGTTCGCGCTTGCCGACGCGCTCCGGACCCGCGCGCTCGCCCGCGAACTCGACGCGGGACTCGCGGCCGTCGCGCTGAACCGGACCGACGAGGACCCGCCGACCGCGGAGGTCCGGCGAGCGCTCGGTGCCCCCGTGGTAGCGATTCCCGACGACGACCGGGTGCGGCGCGCGCACCGCCACGGCTCGCCGGTGTCGGAGATAGCGCCGGAGAGCCGACCCGCGAAGCGGTTCGAGAAACTCGCAGAAGAGTCGCGTCCGGCGCTCGATTCGCGGTCGTCGGTTCGGTAGCGTTTCGACCGAGCGTCGTCGCTTCGCTCCGAGTCGTCAGTCCTGGAGGTCCTTGTACGCCGACCGGAGCGTCACCGCCGTCACGTCGGCCACCGCTGCGGCCTCTCGCTGGGTCATTCGGTGGCGCGTCTCCCGCGCGGCGGCGTACAGGCACGCCGCCGCGAATCCGCCGGGGTTCCGGCCCGAAATCAGGTTCCGCTCGTGGCCCTCCTCGACCAGTTCGGCGGCCTCGCGCTCCACGGCGGTCGGCAGGTCGAGTCTGCTGGCGAACCGCGGCAGGTACTGCTTGGGGTCGATGGGACCGGTTGGCAGGCCGAGTTCGGTGTTCATCACGTCGTAGGCGGACTTGAGTTCGCTCCGGGTCGCCCGCGCCACGTCCAGCACCTCGTCCAGCGTGCGCGAGACCGAGGCGGTCCGACAGGTCGCGTACACCACCGCGGCGGTGAACCCCTCCAGCGACCGACCCCGGAGCAGGTCCTCGGACTGGGCCGACTCGAACAGCACGCAGGCGCGGTCCCGGACGTTCTTCGAGAGGTCGAGCGAACTCACCAGCCGCCGAATCTCGGTGAAGGCGTACACCTGATTGCGCTCGGTCTTCGACCCGATCTTCGCTCTGTCGTGGTGCTTGCGCATCCGAGCGACGCGTCGCCGCTTGCGCCCCGTCAACCGGAGGTCGCTGTCGTGGCCGATTTCGGTCGTCAGGCCGCGGTCGTGGCGCGACCGCGTGAGGGGTGCGCCGGTCCGCTCTTTCTGCGTGTCGTCGTCCGCGAACGACCGCCACTCGGGACCGCGGTCGATGCGGTCCTCCGAGACCACGAGTCCGCAGTCGTCACAGACGGTCTCGCCGCCGTCGGGGGTCAGTCGGCCGTCGCATTCCGGGCACGCTCGGGAAGGTGGGTGTGCTTTGCTCATCACAGTCGAAACTTTGCCCGAAATACTATTTAAAGAAAGGCCGATTCGGGCCGAAACGACGGACGCGGACGCCGAGAGCCTACCGGTAACCGATAGGTTCCCGGTCTCGAACGGTTATCAGATTCGATACCCGTCGCCGACGTTTAAGTCGATGCCGGGAGAACGTTCGGACGTGACGCTCTCGGACATCGCCGACGGACTGGAAGTCACCGCCGAGCAACGCGACCGCGGCGTCGCGTCGGTGGACGCCACGGAGGACTCCCTCCGAGAGCGCCTCGCGGAGTTCGCCGACGACCTGCCCTGCGACGCGACCTCCGCGGCCGAAATCGTCGAGGCTCACACCGCGGGCGAGTCGGTCGGCGACGGCGCGCACGCGGCGGGCGTCGCCCCGATTACCGCGGCGAAGACGCTCCATCTCCTCGGGTGCGAGGGCGTCTCGCCGCTGACGCCGCGCGCTCACGAGATTCTGCGCGACTGGCTCGCGGCCGACCTCTCCCGGACCGAGGCCCGCGAACTCGCGGGCGCGAACGAGACGGAGTTCGCGCTGGCGGCGTTCGTCGAGACCCACGAACCGCTCGACGGTGCGCGGGAAGTCGTCTCCGGGTTCCGGACGATGTGCGACGATGCGAGTCGAGACGCGCTCGCGGACGCGAGAAGCACGGTAACGGATTTGGTTTGAGGCCGGTGCAGGACGTCACTGTAACTGCGACGCTTAGCCTTTGTGCGGGACGCACTCGAAGACGCCACAGGCGCCGAACGGAAGGATGCTAATCATTGTCTGTCACCTCCTGTTAGCCGAATCTCCCGAAAACATAATAAAACTAATTTTAGATATATAATAAAATATAGAAGAATAATTTAAATTTATTCACTAGATGAAAAGTTGTAAATGCCGACCGACGCCGTCGAGGACTACGACTCGGACACGCCACCCAGTTCGAGCGCTCAGGAGAGCGCGTCGGGGACGAACTCGCCGACCTCCACGTCGAACAGTCCGGCCTCCTCGAACTCCAGACCCAACTCGGCGTCGAAGACGACTTCCGCGGCGTGCGCAACGGCGGGCGCGAACGTCGTTTCGGGGTCGGGCGCGCTCGCGGGCACGTCCGCGACGGTCGTCGCGTCGCTCGTCGGCACCGCGGCGTCGGCGCTCCGGAGCGGATGCTCGGGGCCGGCGCGAGTGGCGACCACGGCGTCCACGTTCGCGCCCACGTCCGTCACGCGCCCGCGGGTGCGCTGGACCGCGTCCACGCCGCGCTCGCTCGCTGGCGCGACCACTGCGACCCGCTCCGCACTCGTCACCGCCGCGACGGCCTGATTCGCGGCGACTGGCGGCGCGTCCACCAGCACGTGGTCGAACCTGTTCGCGGCCTCGGCGAGCAGTTGCTCGAATCGCTGGGCGGCGTCGGCGGTCTTCGCGCGGGCCAGTCGCTCGAACGGGCCGCGCGCCGGACAGAGTTCGAGTCGGCCCGCGAGGTCGGCGGTCGCGGGATGCTCCCGCAGTCCGTCGGCGAGCGTTCCGTCCTCGGTGAGCAGGGTCGTCACGTCGGGGTCGATGCGGCCCGAGAGGTGGCGTGCCAGTCCCTCGGTGGCGAAGTCGGCGTCGAGGACGGCGACTTCGCGGCCGTCCCGTACGAGCGTCGCGCCGAGTTCGACGGCGAGTCGAGTCGTGCCAGCGCCGCCGGTCGCACCGACGAGCGCGGCAGTCGAACGCGTCATTGCTATCAGATTGTTCCCGTCTGGTATAAAAGGGTACGCTTGGTCCGTTCCGAGACGGTCCTCAGTCGCGCTGGGTGTGAATCTCCTCGGCGATATCGTCCAGTTCCTCCTCGGTGAGGTCGGGGCGCTTCCCCGCGACGGCGTGGATGGGGTTGCCGCCGTCGCCGTCGAACCGCGGGATGATGTGGCCGTGGACGTGCGGAACCTCTTGGCCGGCGGCCTCGCCGTTGTTGAACGCAACGTTGGTGCCGTCGGCGTCCACGGCGTGTTCGACCGCGGTATTCAGGCGGTGGACCGCGCCGAAGACGTGCGCGGCGACGTCCTCGGGCGTGTCTTCGAGCGTCTCGTAATGGTCCTTCGGGATGACGAGCGTGTGGCCCGGCGCGAGGGGGTTCGCGTCGAGGAACGCCATCGCGGTGTCGTCCTCGAAGACTTTGCGACTCGGGATGTCACCATCGACGATTTGACAGAAGATGCAGTCGTCTCGGCTCATGGCTGTGTTCGGCCTTTTCGGGGGCGCGGCGTATCAATTTTGAGGCTCGGGTCGGATAGCACTCCTCGACGCGTAGTCTCGGTCGTCGGTCGACGTTCCTCACCGGGGCGTCGCGGCGGTACTAACCTCGTCGTATTTCTCTTCGGCCCACGTCAGGAGGTCGGGTTGTGACGGTGCCGCTAACACCGAATGAGTACGCATCCGCTCGTCGAACGCCCCGAGGAAGACCGTCTCGTCCACGATTCCGAGTGCGTACTCCGGAACCGCATTCGACTCGTGTAACACGACGTTGCCCGACGTTTCGAGCGCGTCGAGCGTCTCGTCGTAGTCGGGAGTCGGCGATTCGTAGGCGGTCGGCGGTGCGACGACTTCGACCTGCAGGTCCTCGTCGACGCACTCTCGGAGCGTGTCGAGGTAGAGAGGATTGATAGTCGGCACGAACCCCCGAACATCGGTCGCGTCGAGTACGTTTCGCCGGACGTGATAGAGCGGTTCGAACGGCGTGTCGGTCGTCGAGACGGTTATATCGCACTCGATCAGCGCGTCCGTACCGACGGGAAGTTCGGTCGGGAATCGCTCGAAGAAGGGGCCGAGCGACGCTGCGAGGGTGACCGTCGAGAGTGCGTCTTCGACCGCTTCGAACGCGAGTTCTCCCGCGACGGTGATCTCGTACCGGTTTTCCGTGACGATGTGGGAGACGTATCCCTGCTCTCGGAGGGCGGTGAGGTTTCGTTGGAGGGTCGACCGCGGGAGGTCCAACTGCTCGCCGAGCGCGTCCGCGGACGCCGCGTCCTCCGAGAGCGCTCCGAGGAGCCGGTAGCGATTCGGAGATGCGGTCAGAAATCCCAGTCGCTCCAATGCGGCTTCCGGGGGACTGTCCATGATTCGTTGCCAGCGGAGTGACACTTGCCTGTTTCGGTACGTGTCGTCCACCCCCCGAACAGCACTCACCCCCTGAACACCTCCCAGCGGATAGCGTTTTACGACCGAACGCGATACCATTCGGTCACGATGAGCTACGACGCGGTACTGTTCGACTGTGATGGCGTCATCGTAGAGATGCCCGACCGAGCGACTATGACGGACGCGATGCGACGCGTCCAGCGGCGATTCGAACTGTCCGCCCCGCCGGAGACGGTGGTCGCGGATTTCTTCAAGGGCAACCTCTCGTCTATCACCGAGCGCTGTCGGGAGGCCGGAGTCGAGCGCGACACTTTCTGCACGGAGGCCGCCCGAGAAGGCGTTCGCGCACAACTGTCGGAGATTCGGTCGGGGGTGCGTTCGCTGTACGACGACGTCGCCGCGATTCGGGAACTGGACTACTCGCTGGGCATCGTCAGCGACAACCACCCGCGCGTGCTCTCGTTCCTCCTGCGGCGGTTCGACCTGACCGACTTGTTCGAGACGGTACGCGGCTGTCCATTCACGCCGTCGGGCCTCGAACGCCGCAAACCCGACCCGCACAACGTCGAGACCGCGATGGAGGCGCTCGACGCCGAAACCGCCCTGTACGTCGGCGACCGCTCGGTCGACGTCGAGGCGGCCGACAACGCCGGCATCGACTCCGTACTCCTGCGACGTGAGGAACACTCCGACCCTGAGGACGGCCTCTCTCCGACGTACGAAGCGTCCACGCTCTGGCAGCTCCACGACGTACTCTGAGGACGGATTCCGGTTGTCCGCTGGCCGGTCACGACGACCGCTCGAACGACTCCGTCTCCGTCTCCTCTTCGCGGGCGCGAGCGCGGTCCTCCACGTCCTCCAGCGTCTCGGTGTCGAGGAGTCGCTCCAGTTTCCGCTCGAACTGCTCGTCGGTGAGTTCCCCGCGGGCGTATCGGTCTCTGAGCGTCTCCAGCGCGTCGCGTTGCTCGTCGGCGTCGTCGGTCGCGGCGTCGTCTACCGAGAGGTCGTCGGCCCGGTCGTCCCACCACTCGTTTTCGTCTTCCTCGACGCCGAACAGGAGCGAGACGACCGGCACCACGACGACGTAACCGAACAGCAACGCGGCGAGCCACCAGTCCTGTCCGGTGAACATCGCCGCGAGCCAGATGCCCGTGACCAGCATGCTCACCACCTCGGTCGCGTTCTCTCGGAGACGCTCGTAGGGCGTCGCGGCCATGTGGCCGACTACGAAGGTGGGCGTAAAAACAGTGCGGGGGTCGCCGGGAGCAAGCGGGTCCCCTCGGGAGCGCTTGCAGACGAAACTGCACAACCGAACCCGATTTAACTCAGTAGAAGCACAGGACAGGTATGAGCAGGTTCGGTGAGGTCGACGACCAGTACGAACCCCACGAGGTCGAAGACCGGGTGTTCGACTACTGGGACGAGGTAGACGCCTACGAGAAAGCGAAGGAGCATCGCGCGGACGAAGAGACGTTCTTCTTCGTTGACGGGCCGCCGTACACCTCCGGCGCGGCCCACATGGGTACGACGTGGAACAAGACGCTGAAGGACGCTTACATCCGGTATCTCCGGATGCAGGGCTACGACGTGACCGACCGGCCGGGCTACGACATGCACGGCCTGCCCATCGAGACGAGGGTCGAGGAGCGACTGGGCTTCGAGAACAAGAAGGACATCGAGGAGTTCGGCGAGGAGAACTTCATCGAGGAGTGCAAGCAGTACGCCGAAGAGCAGTTGGAGGGTCTCCAGTCGGACTTCCAGTCGTTCGGCGTCTGGATGGACTGGGACGACCCGTACAAGACGGTCAACCCCGAGTACATGGAGGCGGCGTGGTGGGGCTTCGAGCAGGCCCACGAGAAGGGTCTCGTCGAGCAGGGCCAGCGTTCTATCTCCCAGTGCCCGCGCTGTGAGACCGCCATCGCCAACAACGAAGTCGAGTACGAGGA
The DNA here is from genome assembly GCF_023238445.1 of Halorussus gelatinilyticus. Taxonomy (GTDB): domain Archaea; phylum Halobacteriota; class Halobacteria; order Halobacteriales; family Haladaptataceae; genus Halorussus; species Halorussus gelatinilyticus. The sequence continues at coordinate 1,481,555 of NZ_CP096658.1, forward strand.
CGTCGAGGACCCCTCCATCTACGTCAAGTTCCCGCTGCGCGAGGACGAGCGAAGCGAGTCCTCGGAACGTGCGAGCGGTGAAGCCGCGAGCGACGAGGAGGGCTACCTCGTCATCTGGACGACGACCCCGTGGACCGTCCCCGCCAACACCTTCGTCGCGGTGGACGGCGACGTGACCTACCAGCGGGTCCGGGCCACGAAGGACGGCGACGAGGAAGTCCTCTACCTCGCGGACGGATGCGTCGAGGAGGTCCTGAAGAAGGGCCGCTACGACGACTACGAAATCGAGGGCGAGGTCGCGGGCGAGGAGATGGTCGGCTGGAAGTACGACCATCCGCTCCGCGAGGAGGTTCCCGACCACGCCGACGGCGAGGACGCACTACAGGTCTACACCGCCGACTACGTGGAGGTTGACCGCACCGGTCTCGTCCACTCCGCGCCGGGCCACGGTGAGGAGGACTTCGAGCGCGGCCGCGAACTCGGACTGGACATCTTCTGTCCGGTCGGGAGCGACGGCGTGTACGACGAGTCGGCCGGGAAGTACGCCGGGCAGTACGTCAAGGACGCCGACGAGGAGATCATCGCCGACCTCGAAGACGCCGGCCTGATGCTCTCGTCGGGCACCACCACTCACAGCTACGGCCACTGCTGGCGGTGTGACACCGGCATCATTCAAATCGTCACCGACCAGTGGTTCATCACCATCACCGACGTGAAGGACCAACTCCTCGACAACATCGAGGACAGCGAGTGGCACCCCGAATGGGCACGGGACAACCGCTTCCGGGACTTCGTGGAGGACGCGCCGGACTGGAACGTCTCGCGCCAGCGCTACTGGGGCATCCCGATTCCCATCTGGACGCCGGAAGACTGGGACGGGAGCATGGACGACGTCATCGTCGTCGGCACCCGTGAGGAACTCGCCGAGAAAGTGGACCAAGACGTAGACCCCGAGAGCGTGGACCTCCACAAGGGCACGGTGGACGAGTTGACCATCACCGAGGACGGCACGACTTACACCCGCGTCGGCGACGTGTTCGACGTGTGGCTCGACTCGTCGGTCGCCTCGTGGGGCACCCTCGACTACCCCGAAAACGACGAGCAGTTCGAGGAACTGTGGCCCGCCGACCTCATCATGGAGGCCCACGACCAGACCCGCGGGTGGTTCTGGTCGCAACTCGGCATGGGGACCGCCGCCGTCGGCGAAATCCCGTACGACGAGGTCCTGATGCACGGCTACGCCAACATGCCGGACGGCCGCGGTATGTCCAAGTCCAAGGGCATCCTCGTTGACCCCCACGAGGTCATCGAGGAGTACGGCACCGACCCGATGCGGATGTTCCTGCTCTCGTCGAACCCGCAGGGCGAGGACATGCGCTTCTCGTACGACGAGACCAGCGAGATGCAGCGGGACCTCAACATCCTCTGGAACGTGTTCCGGTTCCCGCTCCCGTACATGCGCCTCGACGACTTCGACCCGGACGAGACCACGCTGGAGGACGTGGACGAGGACCTCGAACTCGTGGACGAGTGGGTCCTCGCGCGCCTCCAGTCAGTCGTCGCGGAGATGACCGACCACTGGGAGGACTACCGGCAGGACAAGGCGCTCGACGTCCTCCTGAACTTCGTGGTCGAGGACGTTTCGCGGTTCTACATCCAAGTGGTCCGCGAGCGCATGTGGGAAGAGGACGACAGCGCCTCGAAGCTGGCGGCCTACGCCACCTTCTACGAGGTGCTGACGACGGTCGTCGCCCTGCTCGCGCCCTACGCGCCGTTCGTCACCGAGGAGATTTACGGCGCGCTCACCGGCGACGAGGGCCACGACACGGTCCACATGCTCGACTGGCCCGAGGTCGAGGAGTACTGGCAGGACGCCCAACTGGAGACCGACGTCGGTCTTCTCCGGGCCATCGAGGAGGCGGGGTCGAACGCCCGTCAGCAGGCCGAGCGCAAGCTCCGCTGGCCCGTCACGCGCGTCGTGGTCACGGCCGACGGCGAGCGCACGGTCGAGGCCGTCGAGCGCCACCGCGACCTGCTGGCCGACCGGCTCAACGCCCGCGGCATCGAACTCGTCGGTCCCGACGAGGACTGGGGCGAACTCCACTACAGCGCCGAGGCCGACATGAGCCTCCTCGGTCCCGAGTTCGGCGACGACGCGGGCCGGGTCATGCAGGCGCTCAACGACGCCCGCGTCGCGGAGCCGACCCTCGCCGCGCTCGAAGCCGCGGTCGCCGAGGAGACCGGTATGGACGCCGACCTGACCGACGAGATGGTCGAGTTCGTCACCCAGACGCCCGATGGCGTCACCGGCGTCGGCTTCGACACCGACGGCGACCAGCACGGCGTCGTCTACGTCGATACGGAACTCACCGAGGACATCGAGAGCGAGGGGTACGCCCGCGAGGTCATCCGGCGCGTCCAAGAGATGCGCAAGGAGATGGACTTAGACATCGAGGAGCGCGTCCGCCTCGAACTCGGTATCGCCGACGACCGCGTGGCCGACCTCGTAGAATCGCACATGGACCTCGTGCGCGAGGAGGTCCGCGCCGACGAGGTCGGCGACGTGGAGGACGGCTATCGGAAGACGTGGGACGTGGAAGGCGTCGAGATGGAGATCGCGGTGGCGGCGCTGGCGGAAGCCGAGGCGTAGGGTAGAAGCCGACGGACTCCCAGCGTTTCGGCTCCGGCGGCTCTCGGAGAGATAAGTTCGAACTGGAGAGCGCGCGCATACTCGTCGTTTTCGACACACTAGCGAGTGGTCATCTAGAGTGCCGTGCTGAATACGGAGCGTGAATCTATCTCGACGGGGCGTGGTATTACGTGTCGTGCCATCGTCAGAGCTTTCACCAGCCGATAATGTTGTTTGGTATAGATATGTCTGACCCGTTTGCGCAGGCGCTCCATGATTTCCATTTCGACCAGATGAAAGGTCCACTTCTCTATCGGAGAGGAGCGGAGACCGAGGAGGTCGAAATAGAGTTTTATTTTGATGAGTTCACTGCCGACGGTTCTTGGTTGGAATCCTTGCTTGACGGGCCATTGCTGGATATGGGCGCTGGCGCTGGACGACATTCACTCTATTTTCAGGACCAATTTGAGACTGTTGCCATCGAGCAAAATGAAACGTTGGTCGAGATATTACGCGACCGTGGTGTGACTGACGCTCGACGAGTGAACATGTTCACACTCCCCGATGCGTTCGAGACCAACAGGTTCAGGTCAGCGATTGCGTTCGGAACGCAGGTAGGCCTTTCTCGGTCGATGCAAGGCCTTAGAGAGTTTCTTAACGACCTCGCATACGTTACAACACCCGATGCAACTGCCGTCATCGACGGTTTCGATCCTGAGCATGAGAAGACGAAATCGAAACTGGACTACTATAGTGACCCATCGAAGGGCCTTGCCTATCGCCTCCTGCAGATGGAGTACGATGGAACGGTGGGTGAGCCATGGCTGTACAGGCTTTTCACTCCGAGTCGCGTCCGCGAAGCTACTACCGACACAGAATGGGAAGTCTCCGAGATAAAGTACGGGCCTGAACACATCTACCAACTTGCCTTACGAAAACGGTGAGACTCTGTAACAGTACTTCCCACCTTGCTGTTAAACCTGCATCACAGTCGGCAACCGACGAGTTTCCAGATGCGTGTTCGCCAACGGCTGTTTCCTCGATTACGCCCACTGAATCCACCAGACGATACCTAACAACATCAAACCGATACCGAGCGCAGAGGTCGCGGGCTCGGGAATCAGAAAGAGGACGAATCCGATTCCGATGAGTATCGTCGGCTCCACTTCCTCCATGTTGTCCGAGATGCCCATAGTCCCGTTATTCGGTCTACGAACAAGGGGTTGTTGACCCCACACGTCGCGAGTCACCCTCCGGACGATTGCCGAGCATCAGAACGACTGCAGTCGAACCGCTCTGAACCTACAACTCCTCCGCGAGTACGGGCGCGACCGACACCTCGCTCACGGGCCGCTCGATGGTGTCGGTCCCGTAGATTCCCTCGACGCCGGCCTTCGAGAGCTTCGTGTAGGCGTCGGCGGCCAGCATCGGGTGGACGCAGGTGACGAACACCCGGTCGGCACCCTTCTCGCGCAGAATCTCGACCGCGCCGGACATCGTGGAGCCGGTGGCGATGATGTCGTCGGTCACCACCACGTCGCGGCCCGCAACGTCCGTGTCGCTCGGCGTCAACTCGACCTCTGTCCCGGAGTGGCGGACCTTCTCGAAGTAGTCGGTCTCGCCGGTACCGTAACTCTCGCGGACCGTCGCGGCGATGTCGAGCGCGCCCTCGTCGGGCGAGAGGAAGACCGGCTCTTGGAGGTCCGCGGGGAGCGGGTCGGCCAGGAGCCCCGCGGCCTCGACCGATTCGGCGGGAACCTCGAAGAAGTCGCAGACCGACTCCTCGTGCGGTTCGACGGTCAGCACGCGGTCGGTCCCCGACGAAATGGCGCGGGCGACGGCGCGGGCCGAGACCGGGTGGCCCGCCTCGAACGCCTCGTCCTGTCGGGCGTAGCCCATGTACGGCAGGACGGTGACGACCTCCGAGGCACCCCACTCGCGGGCGGCGTCCTGCAACTGGAGGAGTTCGACGTGAGCGTCCGACGAGACGGTCGAGGCGACGACGACCGCGCGGTCGTCGTCGGCCTCGGCGACGCCGGGCGCGCCCGCCAACAGTTCGCCGTCGGGGAATCGTTCGTACTCGACGCTCGCCAGAGGTTCGTCCAGTGCGGCCGCGAGTTCGGCCGCGAGGGTCTGGGAGGCTGACCCGCTGATAATCATGTGCGAGGGGTGTACGTCGGCGGGTAAATCGGTTTTCAATCGCAACTCGTCGGTCGGCGCGGTTGACGTGTTCGGCGGCGGTAGTGCGGACAGAGAAATATTCTTATCCTTATAACATTTAAAAATATTTCTAAGAGGATTCTAGAGATTGCTTTCGTGCTACGGCGCGGCGACCGCTTCGACACCCCGCAACCCGAGAATCTGGTGATTCCAGCCGTCGCCGACCGACAACAAGAACGTGCCGTCGGCCGTGACCGCGTACGCGCCCGCGCCGTGGTCGAGCGCCACCACGTCGCCGGAGACGGGTAACTCGACCTCGCGCCACTCGCCCTCGTCGTGGGCGAACAGACCGTCCGTGCCCGCGGCGTGCGCCCGGCCGAGCGTTCCGGATTTCGACTTCTCGGCGCTGACGGTCCGGAACTCGCCGTCCAGCACGTCCATCCAGCCGTTGGCGAGTTTGTAGAGGCCCCCGTCGGTCGCGGCCAGCGGCACCCCCGCGGCCGACGCGTCGCGGACGCCCTCCAGACCGACGTGGTGGAGCCCCTCGCCCGCGACCCGGTAGACGCCCGAGTCGGCGGCCACGAGGTCGCCGTCGATCGCCCGCACGTCGCCCAACTCACCGAGTTCCGTCCAGTTATCCGCACTCGCGTCGGTCCCGGTTGCCCCGTCCTCGCGGACGACCGTCCCGTCATTGCGGGCCGCCACGAGGCCGCCGCCCGCGTCGCCGTCCGCGAACCCGACCGCGACCGCCGGACCGACGCCGAGCGCCTCGAACTCGACGGTCGCTTCGCTCTCGTCGCCGAAGACGCCGACCAGCACGTCCTCGTCGGTCGCCACCGCGAGGCGGCCGTCTCGCCCCGCCGCGTCGCGGGCGGTACACCGGTGGGCCAGCCCGAACTCGCCCACGAGGTCGTCGGAGGTGTCCACGCGGGCGACGCCGAACTCGCCGGCGACGTACACCGGGGTCGGTCCCTCGCTGGCGTCGTACACCCGCTTCTCGTCGATGCTGATTCCCATACTCGACAGACGGACGGAGAGTCGGGAAAACGTTCGGGTTCTGCGCGTTGGGTTCTTTTGGCGACCGCACGCGCCGGGTGGTCGGTGTCGCCGTCGTAGCACTTCCTCGTCTCGGCCCTCTCCTCCGCCCCCGACTCGTCAACACGCTAACGTAGTCAACGACTCTCTCGGGCGGCGCGCTCCGGAATAACTTTTGCCCGCGGGTCCTGAGCGTGGCACATGAAAGTGTTCGGGTCCAGTGGTACTCGCGGGGTCGCCAACGAGGCGCTGACCCCCGAGTTCGTACTCAAAGTCGCCAAGGCGGCGGGGACCGTCTGGCGGACCGAGCGAGTGGCGGTCGCACGCGACACCCGCGCGACCGGCGGGATGCTGGCCGACGCAGCGGCCAGCGGTCTCGCCAGCGTCGGCGCGGACGTGGACAGACTCGGCATCATTCCGACGCCGGGCGCGCAGGCCTACGCCGAGCGCGAGTCTACCCCGGTCGTGATGATAACCGCCTCGCACAACCCGCCGGAGTACAACGGGGTCAAGCTAATCGGCGTCGACGGCGTGGAACTCTCCGTCGAGGAACTGGAGCGCATCGAACAGAAGTTCCTCGCAGAGAAGTTCGACTCTGCTCGCTGGAGCGAGACGGGCGAGAGCCGGCGCGTCGAGGGCGCGCGCCGCGAGTACGTCGATGCCATGCTCGACGCGGTGGACCGCGAGACCATCGCGGACGCCGACCTGACCGTCGCGCTGGACCCCGGCCACGGAGCCGGGTCGCTCACCAGTCCCGAGTTCTTCCGGCGACTCGGCTGTCGGGTCGTCACCGCCAACAGCCAGGCCGACGGCCACTTCCCCGGTCGGAACCCCGAACCTATCCCCGAGAATCTGGGCGACCTCGGCCGACTCGTCGAAGCCACGGACGCCGACGTGGGCATCGCCCACGACGGCGACGCCGACCGCGCCATCTTCTACGACGAGAACGGCGAGTACGTCGAGGGCGACGCGACCCTCGCCGCGCTCGCGGCCGCGGAACTCGACGCCGGCGACTCGGTGGTCTCGGCGGTCAACGTCTCCCAGCGCCTCGTGGACGTGGCCGACGAGCAGGACGCCTACCTCGAACTGACGCCCATCGGCTCGACCAACATCATCACCCGCATCCGCGAACTCCGCGAGCAGGGTAAGTCGGTCCCGGTCGCCGGCGAGGGAAACGGCGGCATCTTCTTCCCCGACTACCGACTCTCTCGCGACGGCGCGTACACCGCCGCGCGCTTCCTCGAACTGCTGGCCGAGCGCCCCGCGAGCGAAGTCGTCGCGCCCTACGACGGCTACCACAACGTCCGGGTCAACATCGAGTACGACACCGACGCCGAGCGCGAGGCCCTGCTGGACGCGGCCGAGCGCGAGGCCAACGACTCGGACGCCGAGACCACGACGCTCGACGGCTACCGCATCGACTACGGCGACGCGTGGGTGCTGGCCCGGCCGAGCGGGACCGAACCGATGGTCCGCATCTACGCCGAGGCCCGCGACGAGGCCCGCGCCGAGGAACTGGCGACGGAGTTCGAAGGCCAGTTGCGGGCGGCGAAGGCCGAGGTCTGACGAGACGCGATTTCAGAAATAGACTGCTACCGCTCGGGATACTCGTCCCGCGCGTCTTCTAACCGCGCTTTCTTCTCGCGCAACTCGTCCAACTCCGATTCCACCGCGCCGCTCGCCACCTTCTCGCGCTCCGAGTCCGACAACTCGGTCTTCGCTTCGGCGGCGGTCCGCAGGCGCTCGAATCGGTCGTCGTCGCGGACGAGCGACTGGACCTCGCGCAGGTCGGCGACCACCTCGTCGTCGGCGAACCGGGCGACTACCGAGATGAGTTCCTCGATGCGCCACCGCAGGTCGGCCGCCGACCGCGGCGGCCAGTCGAGTCGGAGGGGGTCGGCGTCGAGTCGTTCGAGGTAGGTCTCGTTGGTCGCCACCGCGCGCTTGAGCGCGGCCGGGCTCTCGACGTAGTGGTCGAGTTTCGAGTTGGAGTAGCGGGCGTACTTCAGCAGGTCCGAAATCGGCTCGGTCCCCACGTCGCGGGTCTCGACGTACCCCCGGAGCGCCTCGGGCGGGTCGCGGAACTCGACCAGCGAGTAGTCCTCCGTCGCGGCCACGAACGACAGCACCTCGCGGGCGCCGGCCGACGACCGGAACTCCCGGAACGCCTCGCCGACCGCTTCGTTGTAGCTCTCGATGGGGTCTCGAATCTCTTCGACCGGAGCGTCGAGGTCGGCGTCGCCGAGTTCGACCAGTCGCTCGCGCTCGGCGATTTCCTCGCGCACGTCGGCGAGCGCACGGCCGACCTCCCGGCGGACCTCGCGGTACGCCGCCAGCGCCTCCCGGCGCTCGTCCAGCAGTCCGGCGATGTCGCTCGCGTCGGCGAGTCGCTCGCGGGCCGCGGCGAAGTCCGACTCGCTCAGTCGGCGCTTGTCGAAGCGGTCGTCGGCGTCCTCGAAGGCCTCGCGCTCGGGCAGGTCGTCGGGCAGGTCCTCGACCAGCGACGTGAACTGCTCCTGAAACTGGATGAAGTTCTTGAAGTTCTCCTTGCCGGTGCCGGTCGCCTGCCCCTCGTAGCGGTCCAGCAGGTCGGTCGCCCGGTCGTAGGCGTCGGCCACGCGCTCGACGGTCTCCTCGCCGTAGTCGGCGATTCGGCTCTCTACGTCGCGGTAGGCCGCGTCGGCGTCGGCCAACTTCGCTGGCAGGTCGGCGGCGGAGTGGGTCGCGCTACTCATACACGTCGTCGGGGTCGAAGGCTTTCTCGCCGACGACCTCGCCGTCGAGGGTGCGGTAGAAACACGATTCGTAGCCGGTGTGGCACGCGCCGCCCTCCTGTTCCACGAGGTAGAGCAGGGCGTCGCCGTCGCAGTCCGCGCGGACCTCCCGGACGCGCTGGACGTGCCCGCTGGTCGCGCCCTTCTGCCACAACTCCTCGCGGCTCCGCGAGTAGTAGTGCGCGAGACCGGTCTCGCGCGTCTGCTCGACGGCCTCGGGGGTGACGTAGGCCAGCATCAGCACGTCGCCGGTGTCGGCGTCCTGTGCGATTGCGGGGATGCGACCGGTCTCGCCGAAGTCGAGTTCGACGGCCGCGTCGAGGGCGTCCTCGCGCCCGCCCTCGGGGTCGCGCTCGGCGTCGCCGTCGGTCTCGGCGGTGTGGGCGTCGCTCATGTCGCGGTAGTTCGGCTTTCCCGGCGATATGTTTTGTGTGTCGCCGGGCGAGACGCGGTTGCGATCACTGGAAATAGCAACATCGACAGAAATCCCGCGAACGCGCCTCACGAAGCCCCCGCGCGCTCGCGGTCGCTGAGCAGGATACTCTCGGCTCGCTAGCGCTCGCCTCGAATACTGGCCTGCTCAGACGACCACGGCCTTCGGCCGCGAGCGCGCGGCCCCTTCATCCCCCGACGATGGATTGGTCCGGAGCTTTCGCTGGTGGTCTGTCGCGTATAGCCCCCGCCCGCTTGCGTGTATAATCTTTCAATGGACTCGTCTACCGGAAATCGAGGTTACATGAGGCTCCGCGTCGTGGAGGTGGATATGCTACGTCGGGGGGTCGGCGTCGGTCTAGTAGCGGTCGCGTTGCTGGTCGCCGGGGTCACTGGGGGAGTCGCCGCGGGAAGCGTCGCCGAAGCGGGCGTCGTCGCGCCGGACGGCGCGGGAGGAGGCGGAGGGAGCGAGGGCGGCATCGAGGGTCTCGTCGGCGGCTTCCTCGACGGGAAGGGGCTGGTCGGCGCGATACTCGTCCTCGGCGCGGGCGGACTCCTGCTGACGGCCTGCGTCGAGAAGCTCATCAGCTACCTGACCCGCGCGGCGTTCGGTCTCCGGGTGTCGCTGTTCGCGCTCGCCATCCTCTTCACGGGGTTCGAGTTCGACGACACGGTGGTGGCGCTCGTCCTCTCGGGCGGCGGCCTCGAAGGCGCGGCGCTCGGCACCGCCTTGGGGACCGCGCTCGCCATCGTCGGCGTCACGCTCGCGCTCGCGGCCGTCGTGCGCCCCTTCTCGGTGGACCTGCCGACCGACTACGTGGCGCTGTTCGCGCTCGGACCGCTCGTGCTGGTGCCGTTCGTGCTGGCCGGCACGCTCACGTTCGTCCACGGACTCCTGCTGGTCGGCGCGTTCGTGCTGGCGTTCGGCTACGTTCTCGTCCGGGAGTATCGGCGCGAGACGCCCGTCTTTCGGAACACCGAACTCGGCGAGTCGGTGCGCTCGGACGGCGGCGAGCGCGACTCGCGCCGCGGAACGGAGCGGGCCGACGGCGGCCACGCCCTGCCGAACTCGGTCGCCTCGATTCCGGAGGACCGCGTGGTCGCCGGCCGCACCGGGTCGGGGTGGCTCTGGATATCGCTCGCGGTCGCGGCGCTCGCGGGCATCGTCTTCGCCTCGATGCTGTTGGAGGCCGGGTCGGAGGCCGTCGTCGAGGGCACGGGAATCGACGGGACCGTCTTCGGCGCGACGGTGCTGACGGCCATCCTGACCTTCGAGGACGTGATGCTCACGCTCGAACCGGTCCGGCGCGGCGTCCCCGAAATCGGCGTCGGCAACGTCGTCGGGAGCGTCCTCTTCTCGGTGACGGGCAACGTCGGCGTCGTCATGCTCCTGAGCGACCTCACCATCTCGCGGTCGGTGCTGACGTTCCACCTCCCCGCGGTCGTCGTCGTCACGGCGCTCGCGGCCTACTTCTTCCACGAGGGCCGCCTGAAGCGCTGGCACGGCGCTCTGTTGGGCGGTCTCTACGTCGCCTACTGGGTGATTGCGCTCGCGGCGTTCGGCGGAGTGCCGTTAGGTGGGTGAGTCGGACGAGAATCGACTCCACTCACTCGCCGCCGTCGATTTCGGCCCGTCCGCTCGTCGCGCTCCGGATCCGGTCTCGAAGCCCTTCGGCCTCCGCGACGGGTACCCGGACCTCGAAGCTCACGCGCTCGGCGTAGTCGGCGTCGAACGCCGCGCCCTCGTCGCCGCTCGCGCTCTCCAGAATCCCGCGCACGGTTCCCGAGTCGTCGTACTCGACCGCGACCGAGAACCGCTCGTGGGGGCGCTCTGCGACGATTCCGGCGTCCTCGATGGCCTCCTTGACGCCCCGCGAGTAGGCCCGCGCCAGTCCGCCGACGCCCAGATTCGTCCCGCCGTAGTACCGGGTTACGACCGCGACGGCGTTCTCGACGTCCTCCTGCTGGAGGACGTTCAGCGCGGGCTTGCCCGCCGACCCGGAGGGTTCGCCGTCGTCGTCGCCGTACTCCCGGAGCATCCCGCGACCGGCCCCGGCGTCGTTGCCGGACGCCCTCCCGCCGGACTCCCGGACCCGGTAGGCCGGGACGTTGTGGGTCGCGTCGTCGTACTCGGCCCGGACCTCGGCGACGAACGCCTCGGCCGCCTCGCGGTCGGCGGCGGGCGCGGCGTGGCCGACGAACTCAGAGCCGCGAATCTCGAAGGTCGCTCGGCCCCGGCCCGCCAGCGTCAGGTAGGTGTCGTCGGTCATTCCTCGCGTTCGCTCGCGGGTTCACCCTCCGGGGCCTTGCCTCCGTCGGTCGTGCGCTCGTCGGCGTCGTCCGTCGGCTCTGCCGCCACCGCGTCGTCGGCCACGGGACTCTCGACCACCGACTTCGGGTCGGCCCCGAGCGATTCGGCGGTCCGGACCGCGCCGGTGACCGTTTCGCCGTGTACCAGCCCCGGCAAGACGATTCTGGCGAGGTGGACGCTCACTACGACCAGCAGTGGACCGAGGAACAGGCCGTACCAGCCGAACAGCATCGTCCCGCCGATGTACGCGAATATCATCAATCCGCCGTGGATGTTCCGGCCCGCGATGTACGGCCGGAGGACCGCGACCGGAAGCAGGTCCAGCAGGACGAAACAGGCCCCGAAGAACGCGGCGGGGAACCAGAGCGGTCCCGGTCCCGTCGCGGCCTGATACGCGAGGTAGACGCCGACGGGCACGTAGACTATCTTCCCGACGACGAGGGGAACGAGCGTCGCCAACCCGGTTAGGAGCGCGAGCAGGGTCGGCACCGGCACGCCGATGCTCGCGGGCGCGAGGAGGTTCAGTCCGTTGTACACCATCAGTCCCATCACGATGACCGCGAAGACGGTCAGGACGTTGCCGACGAACACCGTGTGGAGGTCCTCGTCCACCGCCTCGAAGTAGGCGTAGGCCGCCGACCCCTCCGCTCCGAACTGGCCGCGGAACCACGCCGCGATGCGGGCGTCCTCGCGCAGGAGCGTGAACGCCAGCAGAACGGAGAGGATGAGATGCGCCAGCCCCGCGGTCAGCGTGGTGAACGCCGACACCGCCACCGAGAGGACCTCCTGCATCTGGCCCTGCGCCGGGCCGGGACCGACCACCCCCCGAACCTTCTCGACCAGCGCTGTCGCCTGCTCGGGCGACCCCGGCACGAACTGGGCGTACGATTCGAAGTCGGTGCCGGTCAACTGGCTGAACTGGTCGAGACCGACGAGGACAGTGTAGCCGACCAGCGCGAGAACCGGCACGAGGACGATGAGCAGCGTGAGGTCGGCGGCGTGGTCCGACGAGAACTCGGTCCTGAGCCGTCGGTAGAGGGGACGCGCGCCGTAGTAGATGAACACGCCGAGGACGATGGTTCCGACGAACGACCAGACGACGAACGCGAAGAGACCCGCGACCGCCAGCGTGAGGCCCCACCACGCCAGACGCTCGCGCTCGTCGGGGAGTCCGACCATACCTCTGTCTTGTCACCGAGACGGTAAAGTTCCGCGGGCCAGCGGACGGCGAGTCGCCGCAGTGAGGAACTGCGCCCCCGAACGCGACGCCCGCGGTACTCGACTACGCCGGGGCGACGCGGTGCAGACCGCCGCCGTCGTCGCCGCTCGACAGAACGTACACCTCGCCGTCCGCGTCCCGGCCGAACGAGTAGACCCGACTCACCTTCCCGGCGTCGTCGTCGGCCACGTCCACGACCGCGGTCGGCCAGAGACCGTCGTCGGAGTTCGCTCCGTCCGCGGTTCCGCCGCCGTCCCGCGACTCCGGCGGCGTCGCGGCGAACAGTCGCCCGCGAGCAGAGAGGTCCGCGAAGAGGTAGGTTCCGGAGAGGTCGGGAACCGCCGACCCGCGGTAGACCTCCCCGCCGATGACCGAGACGCCGGTGACGCCCTCGCCCGAGTGGGGATACTCGATTACGGGGTCGCGGAGGGGTTCCCCGCCGCGCACGTCGCTCGGCGTGCTGTCCGGGCAGTCGTCGGCCGAGTAGCAGTGAGCGCCCTCCTCGACGTTCCAGCCGTAGTTGCCGCCCTTCTCGACCAGACTCACCTCCTCGTAGGCGCTCTGGCCCACGTCGGCGACCAGCAGGTCCCCGCGGTCGAACGCCATCCGCCACGGGTTCCGGAAGCCCCACGCGAAGTGTTCGGGGAGACCCTCGTCGTCGCCCGCGAAGGGATTGTCCTCGGGGATGGCGTAGTTCCTGTCGCCTTGCTGATTGTCGATGTCGATTCGCAGGACGCTCCCGAGCAGGTTCTCGGTCACGTCCTGTCCGTTGCCGCCGGCCACGGCGTCGTACCAGTCCTCGACGTGGCCGGTGCCTCGGTCGCCGCCCGACCCGCCGTCGCCGACGCCGACGTAGAGGTAGCCGTCCGGACCGAAGAGGACGGACCCGGCGTTGTGGTTGCCCTGCGGTTCGGGGATTTCGAGAATCGTTCGCTCGGAGTCGCGTCTCGCTCGCCGACCGTTCGCGGTCGCCTCGAACTCCGAGAGGACGAAGGTGTGGCTGTAGCCGTCCGGCGTGCCGGTGCGCGGCGGGGCGCTGTACCGGACGAAGACGCGGCGGTTCTCGGCGAAGTTCGGGTGGAGCGCGATACCGAGCAGGCCAGTCTCGCTCCCCACCGTGACCGTCTCGCGCAGGTCGAGGAACGGCCGGTCGCGCAGGCCACCCGACTCGTGGACGAAGACGCGACCCCGCTGGTCGGCGACGTAGCGCCGGTCGGCGTCGGGCGCGAACGCCACGTCGAGCGGCACCTCGAACCCGGTCGCCAGCGTCTCCAGTCCGACGGCCTCGGGCAGCGAGTCGCCCTCCGCCGCGGTCGCCGTCTCCCTGCCGCCCGAATCGGTCGTCGCGGTCGTCTCGGCCGTCGCGTCCCGGCCGGCCGACGGCGCGCCCCCCGAACAGCCGGCGAGACCGACCGCACCCCCGGCGGCCGCGAGCGCGAGGAACCGGCGTCGGTTCGAGTCGAAGGTCATGGCAGTCTTCTAAGGGTCGGAGTTACAAATAGCTGGGTTCGTCGCTGAACTTCGCTCCTCGTCGCAATTCGTCCCCTCTCACGCCGAAACCCGACCTCTCGAAAATCGACTCCCTCAAAATCCACCGCTAAAAATCGACCACCGAAGTTACTGCAACTCGATTTTCCGCACGAAGTCGAGGTTCTTCAGTTCGTTCAGGAGGTCTCCCGGAACCTCCGCGTCCGTCACCAGATAGAGCCGCGGTTCGTCGGTGAACTCCGGGTCCTCGCTGATGGTCTGGCGGATGGAGATGCCGTCGTCCGCCAGCAGGGTCGTGATGGTCGCGACGATGCCGGGTCGGTCGGCGTCGGACACGTCCACCGTCAGGACGTGCAGGTCGAGGACCGGCGCGAGGTCCATCAGGCTCGGAATCGAGGAGATGTTCTGGAAGATGCGGCGCAACTGCTCGTCTTCGAGGATGGCGTCGGTCGTGGAGTCCACGACGCGCCGGTCCACGTCGATTTCGCGGGCGATTTGGGTGTTGGGAATCTCGATGCTGCCGGAGACGACCCGCCCGTCGTCGTTGACCGAGAACCCGCGTTCGAGGAGCAGTCGGATGACCGCCTGCTGGGAGGGACTCCCCTCGAACTTCTGCATAATCTCGTCGAACATGGCTTTGCTAACGGAAGCGTTTCTTAAGGGTCTCCCGGTCGCTCCTGCCATCTTCATGTAGCGCCGGACCGTACCGCCCTATAATGTCACACAAGCAACCGGAGGTCGTCGATTTGCGGACCGGACCTCGCACCGCGTCGCTCGTCTCGACGGGCTACGGCGTCGAGACCGGGGCCGGCGTCCAGTTAGAGTGGGTCGCGACGGCGACCGGCGATTCGCCCGCCGTCCTCCGAGCGACGGTGACGAATCTGAACGAGTTTCGGACCAAGTTCCGAACGAGTTCGCTCCCGCCGTTCGCCCGCGTCAATCTCGCACGGCTGCGCGAACCGCAACACTCCGAAGCCGAGGGGATATACCTCGCGCCGACCGAGGAGAATCCGCTCGTCGAGGAGTCCCCGGGGTACGAACGCCGGGAAAACGGCCACTGGCACGCGACCGAGGTCCCGCCGGAACAACCCGAATCCCTCTGGCTCGACCCCGACGAGTCGGTCGTCGGCGAGTACTACCTGCTCGGCCATCCCGACGAGGCCGACGTCGCGCCGGGTCGGTACCACTTCGGTAGTCCGTCCGAGGGATTCTCGATTGCCGTCTGGGACACCGACGCTCCCGGCCCGAACGTTGACTCGCAGTTCGCCGGAGCCGACTTCCCGCCACTTCCGGACGCCGACGCGATGGCGTGGTATCACGAGGCCGACGCGACCACCGAGGTGTATCTGGAACCGAGCGCGGAGGCGACGGTCGTTCCGGGTCGCCTCGACTTCGAGTTCGTCAACCGCTCCCACGAGGTCGTCGAGGGGAATCCGCTGGAGTGGCACCTCTACGAACTCTCGGACGGGGAGTGGTACCGGGTCGCACCGGAGATGACGCCGCTTCCGGCGACGCACCTCTATCCCGGAAACACGCGAACGGACGCGTTGCGCGTCTTTTACGGCGAACCGGTCCCCTGCGAGGACGGCCACGACGTGGGGCATCTGGGCGGCGGTCGGTACGCCTTCACCGTCGGAATGGACGACGGCGTGACCCACGCGGTCGCGTTCGATCTGCTCGGCGACCCCGTGGCGGTGACGCCGAGCGACGCGATTGTGAGCGTCGAGCGCGACGGCGACTCGCTGACCGCGACGTCGGCGCGCGGCGACCCCGACGAGGAGTGGAGTCGGCCCGCGACGTACACGCTCGCCCGAGTCGATACCCCTCCCGCGGACGCCGAACCGCGGCGGCTAATCGCCGAGCAAGTCCTGCGGCGCGACCGCCTGCGCGACGCGATCGGACTCCTCCGCGAGCACGACGCCGAAGCGGTGACGATACGGGAGTACGACTCGGGTCAGCCGCCGTTCGGCGTTGACGAGCCGTACTTCGTCGCGTACGACGGCGACGCGTACCGAATCGCGACCGAGGCCGACGAGTAATCCCGGTCCGGAGGTTCGGCTGTACCGTCGCCCTACAACTGCCCCTTCGTACTCGCCACGTCACCGCGCCGCTCGTCTATCCGCGTCGCGTCGTCCAGCGCCCGCGCCAGCGACTTGAACATCGCCTCGATTTCGTGGTGGGCGTTCTCCCCAGAAACTTCGACGTGGAGCGTCAGCCCCGCGTTCATCGCCAGCGAGCGCGCGAAGTGCTTCGCCATGTGGCTGGTCATGTCGCCGACGCTCGACTGCGAGAACTCGCCGTCGAACTCGAAGAGCGGGCGGCCGCTCACGTCCACGACGACGCCCGCGACGGCCTCGTCCAGCGGAACTTTGCGGTCGGCGAATCGCTCGATGGCGCGCTTGTCGCCCAGTGCTTCGGCGATGGCGTCGCCGAGCGTGATGGCCACGTCCTCGACGGTGTGGTGGTCGTCGATTTCGAGGTCGCCGTCGCAGCGCACCGTCAGGTCGAACAGGCCGTGCTTGGCGAAGCTTTCGAGCATGTGGTCGAAGAAGCCCACGCCGGTCTCGACCGTGGCGTCGCCGTCGCCGTCCACGTCGAGGGTCACGTCGATGTCGGTCTCCGCGGTCTCGCGTGTCACCGCGGCGGTTCGGTCGCTCATACCCGACAGTTCGTCCCGAGCCACATGGTCGTTGCCCTCCCGAGCGGACTCGTTCGCGCCGGAGCATGACGAACGTCTGACGAAATTATATTAAATAGCTGATTGTATATTCTGTCGGGAAGATGGAGATGCAAAAGATAGACGCTCTGACGCTCCTCGGGCTGCTCGTGGGCGGACTCCTGTCGCTCGGTGACGGAAAACTCCTCGGTGTGCCACTGCTCGTCGCCAGCGCGTACCTGCTGGCCGAACGACGAACGCGACCGACCGAACGGCGGCTGACCACCCGACTGACCGCCGCCATCGGCGCGCTCGCTCGCTGACCCGCACTCAAATCGACTTCGCTTCTTCGAGCGTGAACTCGCCCTCGTAGAGCGCGGTCCCGACCACGACGGCCGCGGCCCCCGCTTCGCGGAGCGCGCGCACGTCGTCCAGCGTGGCGACGCCGCCCGACGCGACGACCGGAATATCGACCGCCTCGACCACCTCGCGCACGCGGTCGGTCTGGACGCCCGCGAGTCGGCCCTCCACGTCTACGTCGGTGAACAGAATCGCGCCGGCGCCCAGTTCCTCGTAGCGCGCCGCGGCTTCCGCGGGGTCGAGTCCCGTGCCCTCGGTCCACCCCGAGACGACGACTTCGCCGTCCTTCGCGTCGAGGCTGACCGTGACCGAACCGGGGTACTCCGCCGAAATCTCCTCGACGATTGCGGGGTTCTCGACCGCGGCGGTGCCCAGTATCACGCGGTCCACGCCGCGCGCGAGCAGGTCGGTGGCGTCTTCGACGGTCCGGATGCCCCCGCCCAACTGCACGTCCACGTCCTCGCCGACCGCCTCGATGATGGCCTCGACCGCCGGGGCGTTCTCGCGCTCGCCCTCGAACGCGCCGTCGAGGTCCACGAGGTGGAGGGTCTCGGCACCGCGCTCGACCCACTGCTCGGCGGCCTCCACGGGGTCGCCGTAGGTCTTCTCGGTGCCGCGCTCGCCCGCGACCAACTGCACGACCTCGCCGTCCTGCATGTCCACCGCGGGGACGACCTCGAACTCCGGGAACTGCGTCATAGCGGTCGATAGGCGGAGCGCCGGTTAAAGGCTCACCCTTCGGCGGGCGCTCGCGGCCACCCGATATTCGCGCCCGCCGGACGCTACCTTTAGGTCGCTTCCGGTAGACGTGTCGGTATGAAACAGTCTTCGTTTCGGTATCTCGGCGCCTTCGACCTGCTTCTGGTCGCGGTGTTCCTCGCCGTCTTCGGCGTCCGGGCGCTCACCGAGAGCGCCGCCGTCCCGGCGATGGCGCTGGCCGGCGTCTCCGCGATCCTCGCGGGAAGCGTCAGGCGGGTGTCTGTCGGTCCGCTCGCGCTCTCGTGGCGGCACTTCGTCGCGCTCACCTACGCGCTCTTCGGGGTGATGCTCCCCGCCAGCTACCTGCCGGGCGTCCTCGCCGGGACCGCCTCTCGAGCGGAGGTCGCGCTGTTCGTCGTCACCGCGGTCGGGGCGCTCTCGCTGCTCTTTTTCGGCTACGACGTGCTTCGAGGCGGCGACCACTTCGACGTGGAACCGAACGTGGAGACGGTCGTCGGTCGGTAACACCTCTCGACTCTCCGACGGCTCTCGCACTAACCGCGCCTTCCGTTCGTTTCAAGCCCCCGGCAGACGAACCCCCGGCCATGACGCTGGTCGCGTTCGACTTCGACGGGACGCTCTCGGACTCGGAGATGACGGTCCTCCTCGGCGAGCAGATGGGGGTGGCCGACGAGATGGCCGACATCACCGAGCGAGCGATGAACGACGAGATTAGCTACGCCAAGAGCCTCCGGGACCGCGCCGCCCTGCTGGAGGGGCTTTCCGACGCGAAGGCCGAGGAGGCCTTCGAGCAGGTGTATCTCCGGCCCGACGCCGCGACCGTGATTCGGGAACTCAACGAGGCGGGCGTGACCACCGCGGTCCTGACCGGCGGGTTCGAGCGCGGCGTCGAGGTCGCCTTGGAGCGCGAGGGCGTCTCGGTCGATACCATCGTCGCCAACCGCCTGCCGGTCGCGGACGGCGAACTCACCGGCGAGGTCGAAGGCCCGCTCATCGAGGGCACGAAGGACGACGCCTTGGAGCGTCTCGCCGGCGAGCGCGAGATAGACATCCGGGACACCGTCGCGGTCGGCGACGGCGCGAACGACCTCCCGATGCTGGAGGTCGCGGGCCTCGCAGTCGGCTTCGTCCCGAAATCGGCGGTCCGGCCCTCCTGCGACGTGGTGGTCGCTACGATGGAGAAGCTCCGGGACCTGTTCGAGGAAGAGGGACTGCTGGACTGACCGACGCGCGAGAAACTGACGACCCGAACGGCGGCCGCGCGCCGTTCAGGAGGACGCGGTATCGAGGTGCCAACCGGGGTCGTGACCGGTGCGCTCGATGAGGTCGGAGCGACACGCCGGGCAGTAGTCTGGCGTGCCGTTCGAATCGCGGGGGACGTAGACCGCACCGCCGCACTCCACGCAGGCGTCGGGGACGACCGTCGCACAGTTACCGCAGACGTTGAAGTCGTCGACTGTGAGTTCGCGCAGGGGTTCGAGTTGTTTGTCCAAGATGTACTCGTCGATGACCGCCTGACAGTTTTGGCACGGTTTCATGGCGATGCGCTCGGTACCATGCGACACCCACACAAAGACCTACCGACCGTGCGAACCCTTGCCGGATACTCACCCGTCGCGTACCGTCGAGTAGGCTCGCCCTACCGAGGTCCTGCGGCCGGCTTCCCGGTTCTGCCGCGGTCCGGCGGCCGGCCGCCCGGTCCGGTCGTTCGAGATTCGCCGCGCACTGCACACCGCGCGCCACGCGCCGCGTTCGCGTTCCGCGGTCGGACGCGTACCCTTTTCCCGCCGGAGTCCGTCGATTCCACCATGAACCGAATCGCCGTCGTGGGCGCTGGCGCGGCCGGCCTCGGGGTCGCGTACGCGCTCCGCGAGGCAGACGCCGAGGTGTCGGTGTTCGAGCGCCGCGAGGAAGTCGGCGGCCGGGCCGCGACCCACCGGCGCGACGACTGCGCGTACGACGTGGGCGCGAACTACTGCAAGGACGACGACGAGCGCGTCAGCGACCTGCTGTCGGGCGACCTCGCCGACGGACTCGTGGACACCGCGGGACCGGTCTGGACGTTCGACGCCGACGGCGAAATCTCGGAGGGGAGGGGCGACGACGACCGCAAGTGGACCTACCGCGAGGGGCTGGCGACGCTCGGCGAGCGACTCCGGGACGCGAGCGACGCGACGGTCCGGACCGGAACCGAGGTCACGGGTCTCGCCCGCGAGGGCGACGCCGACGAGACGGCGGCCGGCGACGGGGGCCGCTGGCGCGTCGAGTTCGAGGATGCGGACCCCGACTCGCCGATGGCGGGCGACGCCACCGCCGACGCCGTGGTCCTCACGCCGCCCGCGCCGACGACCGCCTACCTGCTCGACCGCGCCGACTGGGGCGAGAGCGACGCCGGCGACTCGCTCCGCGAAGACCTCGTGGAAGCCGTGGCCGACGTGCCCTACCGGACCCTGCTCTCGGTCGCGCTCCACTACCCCGAGCGTGCGGACCCGCCGTACTACGCGCTCGTCAACGCCGACAAGGACCACGAACTCGGCTGGGTCTCCCGCGAGGAGTGCAAGCCCGGCCACGTCCCCGACGGCGAGAGCCTGCTGGTCGTCCAGCCCTCGCCGGAGTGGTCGCGCCACCGCTACGACGACGCCGACGAGGAAATCGCGGTGCGGGTCGCCGACCTGACCGCCGAACTGCTCGGCGACCCCGACCGCTACGAGTTCGACTGGGCCGACGTGGTGCGGTGGCGCGACGCGCTCCCCGACGACGGGGCCGACGGCGACGTCCTCGACCGCGGGGCCGAGGCCGACCTGTTCTTCGCCGGCGACTGGGTGGCCGGCGAGGGCCGGGTCCACGCCGCGCTCAGGTCCGGACTGGAGACCGGCGAGCGAATCGCCGACGCGGTGTAGCTCGCCTCGGTGGCCGGTCCCGGACCGGGTCGTCCGGCGAACTCCCCGACGTCCGCCGGCGCTACCCGGTCGTCCCCGGAGTGGCGTCCCTGTTCGCCGCCGCGGTCGTCGTCTCGTTCGCGCCGGTCGTCGTCTCGTCGGGTACCGTCGCGTTCAGGCCCGGCCACGGGGGCACCTGCGGCCGCTCGCCGAGCGTCACGCTCACGGTCTCGTTCTCCCCGTCGCGGCGCACCGTCATCGTCACCGTCTCGTTCGGCCGGGTCTCCAGCAGGAGGTACGACTGGAGGTCCTCGTTGTCCAGCACCGGCGTCCCCTCGATCGAGAGGATGACGTCACCGCCGTACGGGAGCCACGTGCGCCGGTGAATCGCGGGGCTGCCCTCCAGTTCGCCGGCGGCCGGACCCCACGGAGGCACGTCCACGACGTACGCTCCCCGCGAGACCGAGAGGTTGTTGGCCTCGGCGAGTTCCGGTCCGAGGTCGACGGTCCGCGCGCCCAGCAGCGGGTGCGTGACGTTCCGACCGTCGGCGAGCGTCGGCACGACGTGCCGGACGAGCGCGCCGGGGATGCCGAAGCTCACGTCGAACGGGAGCGTGCCGGCGTGCATGACGGCGACGACCTCCCCGTCGCAGTTGACCCACGGGCCGCCGCTCGACCCGAACGGTGCCGAGGCGTCGGTCTGGAGCGTCCCCGGAATCGTCAGGTTGAGCCCCGGACGGACGAACACGCTCACCGCCCTGTCGGTGCCGGTGACGACGCCCGGCGATATCGACTCCTCGTACCCGAGGGCGTTGCCGAGGACCGCGATGGGCTGGCCGCGCCGCACCGACCCGTCGGCGACGTCCAGCGCCGTCGCGGACGCCGGCGGGTCCGAGACCCGCAGGACGGCGAGGTCGGTCCAGAAGTCCGCGCCGACCAGTTCGGCCTCGCGCCACCGGCCCCGGTTGAACTGGACGTCGTAGTCGGTGGCGTTGGCCACGACGTGCCAGTTCGTCACGAGGTAGGCGACCCCGTTCGAGAGCCGGTAGACCCAACCCGACCCTTCCCCGAGGTTCCCGGACGCGTTCGAGGAGTTCACCGCGACGACCGCGCTCTCGGTCTGTCGGTAGAGCGCGGTGTAGTTGCAGTCGTTCGCCTGTGCGGCCGCCGCACCGGTCGCCTGCGGTTCGGTCGGCCGGGCGTCGGGTGCCGGCGCGTCGGTCGCGTCGACCGCGGCCCGGCCGGCCCCACCGCGACCAGCGCCGCGACGAGCAGTACTGCTCCAAGCTGTCGAATCGTTCTCATTCCCGTGTCCCCCGCCACCGACGACCACGCCGCCGCGGAAAAGGATAGGGGTCTCTGGGCCCGTGCCGGCCGAACCGCGCGGACTACGACCGCGCGAGCAGAAGCATCGAGGCCCCCGAGACCAGCGTCACCGCGACGACGTGGCCGACGATGGCCAAGACCAACGGCCTCCGGCCCCAGACGAACGGCACCAACAGGAGTTGGACCAGCGCGAACCCGACGGTCAGCAGGTCGATGCGGAGCAGTTGTCTCCGGCCCGCCTCGTCGAACTCCCCGCCGTACTGCACCGTCCGGACGAGTCCGGTGAGGCTGGCCCACCACCCGGTTCCGATGCGGTAACAGAGGTCCCACAGCACCAGCAGGGTGAGGAAGACCGCGGGCGCTGGCGGGGTCTCGCCGAGGAGTACCGCGAGCAGGGGCACCTGCCCGCTCCGGGCGTCCAGCGTGAACAGGTACGTCAGGAGCGCGACGAACGACACCACGCCCAAGACGACCTCGATGTTCGACGAGAACAGCAGTCGCCGGTACGTCGCGGGCGTCTCCAACCGCCGAATCTCCTCGCCGAGCGCCAGCATGAGGTAGCTCCCCGCGGCCGCCACCGCGACCGCGGCGGTCCCCGCGGGCACCGCGCTCCACAGGTCGTACATCGCCGCGAACGCCAGAATCAACCCTTCGAACACCGCGAACTGGACGCCGACCGCGACGGGCTGAGAGAGCGACAGGCCGGGAATCGCGCCGACGATGCTCTCGTAGACCCACGTCTCGCCGTACCGCGTCACGGGGGCCTCTCCGGAATCGGCACGCTCGCGGCGCTCTCGGCTCATTCCGCGTCGGCCAGCGCGCGCTCGACCGCCGCCTCGAAGGGCGTCAACTCGACGGGCAGTAGCTCGCGGATGGGACCGTCGTCGGCGACGACGGGGTTCTTCAGCCCGGAGATGAGCGGGTGAGCGATGGACTTGGGCACGTCGGTCACCAGATCGACCCAGTAGGCCGACAGGTTTGGCGTCAGCACGGGCACGGAGACGATTCGGGGTTCCGCGCCCATTATTCGTCCGGTTTTCCGCATCATCTCGGCGTAGGTCAGCACGTCCGGTCCGCCGACCTCGTAGGTCTCGCCCGCCGTCTCCGGGTGGTCGAGGACGCCGACGAGGTACGCCACCACGTCGTCGATGGCGATGGGCTGACACTCGTTGTGGACCCACTTCGGCGCGACCATCACCGGCAGTTTGGCGACCAACTCGCGTATCATCTCGAAACTCACGCTCCCGTCGCCGACGACGATGGCGGCCCGGAGCGTCGTCAACTCGAACGCCGCGTCCTCGGCCAGAATCGTCTCGACCTCGCGCCGGGACTGCAGATGCTCCGAGAGGTGGTCGCCGGTCTCGCCGAGACCCCCGAGGTAGACCACGCGCCGGAGGTCCGAGCCGCGCGCGGCGGCCACGAAGTTCCGGGCCGCGAGTCTGTCGCGCTCCGCGAAGTCGCCCCCGGTCCGCATCGAGTGGACGAGGTAGTAGGCCGCGTCGATTCCCTCGAAGACGCCGTCCAGACTCTCGCGCTCCAACAGGTCGGCCTCTACGACTTCGATACCGTCCAGCGCGTCGTACCCGTCGGCGTCTCGCACGAGCGCGACGACCTCGTGGCCGGCCTCCAGCAGGGCGGGTACGAGGCGACCGCCGACGAACCCCGTCGCTCCAGTCACCAGTACACGCATTCGATAGGTCTTACGGACGAGGGATTGTAATGAGCTACGGCCGGAAAGCGCCCTTCTCGCCCGGAGTTGCGCTATCCGTTCTCGTTCGCCGAGTAACAGGTTGAATCGAGACCGAGTTCGACCCTCCAGAAAAACGGAGACGGAATCCCAAAGAAAGTGCGGGCCGCTCGGCGGTCGGACCGCTCGCTCGACGGGTGGGTTTTTGCCCTCGCCCGGTCAACCGACGGCCATGTCCGAACAGCACGTGCTCGATTCGCTTCCCGACCGGGCGATGAAGCGCTCGGAACTCGACCGCCTCGCCGAGGGCGAATCGGTCGAGTGGGTCGAACCCCTCCGGACGGGCGTCAAGGAGCGCCGGGACATGGTGGACGCGTGGATTCTCGAAACGAACGGCACGGCCCACGTCCTGCTGTACGAGATAGACGGCTGGATGCCACAAGGGTCGTTCGACAGCGAGGGGATGGACGACGACGAGAAGCGCGAGCGCGGCGACGAGATTCTGGGCTTCTGAGGCGACTCGTTCCGAGTCGCCTCGGTGGTCGTCGTGGGCGAAAAGTGACCTTAGGCACCGGAGAAAACGGTGAAGGTTGCTAAAATGACTATATACATTGCTCGAGTGAATCTACACCTATCTCAAAGGAGCGACTCTGCTCACGGCGCGGGGCCGAAGTAGTCGGCGAGTCGCGCGCCGAACTCGTCGGCGAGTCGCCCGATTTCCTCGCCGACCAGCACGTCGTAGTCGGCTTCGAGCGCCGACTCGACGTGGACGCCCAACGCCACGTCGAACAGCGCGTCGCTCTCCAGGAACCCGGCGGCGGTCTCGAACTCGCGTCTCCGCTCCACGACGTAGCGGTCGCCGTCGATGAACGGGCCGTAGGTTTCGGAGTCGTCGGCGTACTTCTCGAAGAAGCCCTCGGCGTGCTGGCGGACGTGGACCGGCGGCCCGTCGTGGCGCTCGACCGCCGGGCGCTCGGCGACTTCCAACTCCACGAGCAGGACCGCCGACTCGTCGGCGAACGTCGCGGCCCGGAGCGGGTCGAACCCGCGGCGCTCGAACTCGTCGCGGACGCCCCCGAGCGACTTCCGGAGTTGCGGGTAGAGCTGGTCTTCCACCACGTCGGGCGCGTCGAAACGCACCGCGACCGGGGTCGTCGCGCGGTCCGCGACGAACTCGCGGACCGCCGCCGCGTCGAGCGGGGCGGCGGATTCGGGGGAGAAGTAGTCGGCGCGAGGGTCGGCGAGCAGTTCGCGGGCGTAGTGCTGGAGGCGCGCGACGTTCTCGGCGGCGCAGACCGCCGCCACGTTGCGCTCGGGGTCGGTCGGGTCGATGACGACCAGCGGGTCGTCGAACGTGGCGGTGCCGTGGTCCTCGGGGTCGAACCGGACCGGCGGGTGCCAGTCCTCGGCCGCGGCCTCGACCACCGCGCGGAAACTCCCGTACGCCACGACGAGCAGTTCGGTCAGGTAGCCCGAGAAGCCGCGCGTCCGGAGGTCGCTCCCGTACGCGCCGATGCCCTTCAGGAACTGCTTGAACAGGCGCACCTCCCCGGCGAGGTCTGCGTCGATGCGCGCGTCGAGGTACTCGTTGTGAAACGGCGTCCGGTCCACGGCGGACCGAATCTCGGTCGCCGAGTCGAGGCGGTAACAGGGCACGAGGTCCACGTCGAAGCCGTCGTACTCGCCGGTCACGTAGGGGTGTTCGGCGAACTCCTCGCGGCCCTCCGGCAGGACGGCGTGGCCGACCGCCAGCCCGTAGGACTCCAACTCCTCGCGCTCCACGTCGGCGGGGAACCGCACGAACAGGTCGATGTCTCGGTCGCCGCTGATCCACGTCCCGCGGGCGGTGCTGCCGACCTGCATCACGTCGCCCGCGACGGGCAGGTCGGCGATGGCGTCCTCGGCGCGCTCGGTCAGCGCGGCCACGGCGTCGCGCATCCGCTCGCGCTCGCGCTCGTCGGGGTCGATTCGCTCGCCGACCCCGGCGACCACCGCCTCGAACTCGTCGTCGGTCTCCTCGCCGGTCATCGTCCGTGGATTCTCGGTCCCCGGCCGAAAACGTGTCGCCTCGCCCGTCCCGCCCCGTCAACGACTGACTCCCGTCGGGCGAAAACGAAAGCCCTATCAAATGACTCGCGCATAAGCACAAATGCAGCCAGAAGCCGTCGTAGCTCAGCTGGTAGAGCGCCACGCTGTTAACGTGGTGGTCCCAGGTTCGAGCCCTGGCGACGGCGCTACTTTCTCGCGGACACCGAGCGACGACGAGCGCAGCGAGTCGTCGCCGCGGTTCCGCCACCGCGGAACCGCGGCGAACCGAAGTGATTTAAAGAATCGAGACGCTATCCCCACCCGAGGGCCTATAGCTAAGTCTGGTAAAGCACCCGGCTCATATTGGCGACTGGCACGCCAGCGTCATGGGACACCGGGCGATTCCTTGGTTCGAATCCGAGTGGGCCCACTTCTGCCGACACGAACCGCGAGCGCCGCGTAGCGGTGCGAGCATCTGCTGTGTCGCGGCGAGCAGGGTCACTCGTCGGGCGTCTCGACGTTGGTGAACTCGAAGCGAGCGCCGCCAGCCTCGCTCTCGGTAATCGTGCAGTCCCACCTGTGGGCCTCGACCAACTGCTCGACAACCGCGAGACCGAAGCCGATGCCAACGTTGCTGGTCGAGTAGCCGGGGTCGAACACCTCGCCGCGTTCGTCTTCGGGGATGCCCGGCCCGTCGTCCTCGACGTAGAAGCCACCGACGGACTCGTCCGTCGAGGCTCCACTCGCTTCGCTCGCGGAGCCGTCGGGCAGGTCGCCGACCCGGACCGTCGCGTCCGGCCCGGCGTGTTCCTCGGCGTTGCGATACAGGTTCTCCAGCAGTTGCCGGAGCCGCGAGGAGTCGGCGACGATTTCGCGGTCGGTCTCGACGACGAGCGTCCCGCCGGGGGCCAAGTCGTCCCACCACTCGCGGGCAACCCCGCCGAGATTCAGCGCCTCGGTCGTCTCGACCGACCCGCCGCGCCGAGTCACGACCAGCAGGGTCTCTATCATCTCCTCGATGCGGTCGAGCGCGCGCTCGACCTCCCGGAACGACGAGGCGTCCGCGTCGCCGCCGACCGTCGATTCGACGCCCATGTCGAGGTATATCTGAGCGATTTCGAGGGGATTGCGCAGTTCGTGCGCGAGCATGCTGGCGAAGGCGTCGAGTCGCTCGTTCTGAGCCTCCAGTTCCCGCTCGTGGCGACGCCGCTCGCGCTCGCGCTCCACCCGGTCGAGCGCGGCCTCCGTGGTCGCCGCCAGGAGGTCGGCCAGCGTCCGGTCGTCGGCGTCGAACGCGCCGATTTCTGTCGAGACGACCGCGAGGACGCCGTGGTCGCCGAGCGGAATCCAAAGGCCGCTCCGGAGCGGCGTGTCGTCGCGGTAGGTCAAATCGGTGTTCGCCACGTCGTCGAACCTGATGGTCTCGCCGTCGGCGAACGCTCGCCACGTCAGCGCCTCGTCGCCCTCCTCGAACGCCGGCAGGTCGTCGAAGAGGTCCGCGACGTACTCCGAGACCGCCGCCGGAGTGAGTTTCTCGCGCTCCTCGTCGTAGAGGTAGATTCCCGCGCCCCGAATGCCCAGCACGTCGGTCGTCGTCTGGAGGACCGACTTCGCCACCGCGTCGGCGGTCTCCAGTTGGAGGAGTTCGCGGCTCGACTCGTGGAGTGCGGTCAGCGTCTGCTCGAAGCGCTTGCGCTCGGTGATGTCGCGAGTCACGCCCACGCGCTCGTAGCCCGTCTCGGTCCGCCGGAGGGTGAACGTCGTCTCGGCCGGGAAGCTCCCGCCGCTCCCGGTGTACAAGTCGTGTTCGACGGTCGCCGAAGCGCGCTCGCCGTTGCGTATCTCCTGCTGGAGCTCTTCGACCTTCTCGACGATTTCGCCGTCGTAGAGTCTCGCGGGCGACGTGCCGACGAGGTCCGCCCGGTCGTAGCCGACCAGTTGGGCGAACGACGAGTTCACCATCGAGAACGTCCCGTCGGGACCGACGATGTAGATGCCGTCCTCGACGGTCTCGATGACGGTCTCGTACCGCTCGAGCTGCTGTTCGCGGTCCCGGCGACGAATCGCGGTCGAGAGGATGTGGGCGATGCTCTGGACGAACTGGACCTCGTAGTCGGCGTAGCTCCGGCGCTCGGTCGTGTGGGTTTCGAGGATGCCCCACGGGTCGTCGGGCGACCCGACGATGATGCTGACGCCGCTTTTCATCCCCCTCGACGCGTTGAGGTCGGGATACGAGAATCGGTCCTCGTTCGGGAAGTCCTCGACCACGACCGGCTCCCCCGCCAGGAGCGTGTAGCCCGCCTGCGAGTCGTGTTCGGTGCCGACCGTCACCGACCCGATCTCCGCCTCGTCCCAGTTGTACCCCGCCCGGAGCAACAGGTCGTCCTCCTCGGGCCGGAGTTGCAGCAGCTTGCTGAACTCGTGGTCCAGCGTCTCGGCGACGAGTTCGGTCGCCTCGTCCATCAGGTCGTCCAGCGGTCGGTCTTCGAGCGCGTGCTGGGAGAACTCCGAGAGCGCGCGCTGCTGACCGACGCGGTTCTGAAGCTCCTCCTCCCGCGCCTTGCGCTCGGTGATGTCTCGGACGACGCCGGTCCGGGCGAACGCGCCCCCGTCGTCGCGGTACGGCCCGAATCGACTCTCGACCGGCACGGAGTCGCCGTCCTTCCGAGTGAGTTCGAGTTCCAGCATCACGCTCCCGAAGTCGTCGGTGACCTCGTCGCTCATCTCGGCGGCCTTTTCGCTGATGGCCTCGCTGTGGACGACCGAGGCGGGTTCGCCGAGCAGTTCCTCGCGGTCGTACCCCGTCAACTCGCAGAGCGCGTCGTTGACCATCACGAATCGCTCCTCGGAGTCGAGCGCGTACACGCCGTCTTCGACCGTCTCCACGATGGTCTCGTAGCGTTCGAGCCGTCGCTCGCGCTCGCGGCGCTGGATGGCGGTCGTCAGGATGTGAGCGATGGACTGGACGAACTGCACGTCGTGGTCGGCGTAGTCCTGCTCGTCGGTGTGATGCGTGCCCAGAACACCCCACGGTTCGTCGGGCGACCCGACGATGGCGGTGATACCGCTGGTCACGTCGTGGGAGGTCAGTAGCTCCGGCCCGGAGAAGCGGTCCTCGTTTTCGAGGTCGGTCACGACGACCGGCTCCTCGGAGACGAGCGTGTAGCCCGCCAGCAACCTGCGGTCGTTCGCCACCGTCGCCTCGCCGACGATGCCGTCGCGCCAGCCGACGCCGTTCCGGAGCAGGAGTTCTTCCGCCTCGGGGTCCAACTCCAGCACCTTGCAGTAGTCGTGGCCGAGCGTCTCGCAGACGAGTTCGACCGCCTCGTCGAACAGGTCGTCCAACGGTCGATCCTCGAGCGCGGCCTGCGAGAAGTCGGCGACCGCCCGCTGTTGCTTGACGTGGTTCTGCAACTCGCCTTTGCGCTCGATGCGCCCACTCACGTCCTGAAAGTACACCGAGAGACCGGACTCGGAGGGGTAGGCCTGCACCTCGAACCACGCCGAGAGCGGCGGGTAGTACTCCACGAACGAGGCGGGTTTTTGGTTCTCCATCGCTCGCTCGTACTCCTCTTGGAACGTCGTGCCGACCGACTCGGGGAACGCCTCCCAGATAGACTCGCCGACGAGTTCCTCCTCCGACTCGTTCAGCAGTTCTTCGGCCTCCTCGTTGACGTAGGTGAAGTTCCAGTCCTCGTCCAGCGCGAAGAAGGCGTCCGCGATTCGACTGAACACCTCCGAGAGTTCGGTCTCCAACTCCTCTCGGCGGCGTTCGAGTTCGAACTGGGTCTCTTTGAGTTCGGTGACGTCCTCGGCCGCGCTGACGACTCGGCGAACCTCGTCGCCCTCCCGGACCGGGGCCGCGCTGACCGAGAGGTGGACCCGCCGCCCGCTCGGTTGCTCCACGACGACCGTCTCGTTGTAAACCGGTTCGCCGGTCTCCAAGACCCGGTTGACGGGGTACTCGTCGTCGGGCAGCAGTTCGCCGTCGGCGTCGTAGACGGTCCACTCCCGGTCGCCGTCGTCCGGGATGCTGTCGCCCCCGACGCCGACCAGCTCGGCCGCCCGCTCGTTCGCCCGCAGGAGGTCGCCGTCCTCGTCCCGGACCGCGAACGCTATCGGACTCGTGTCGAATATCTCCTCGATGAGCGCCTCCTCCTCGCGGAGGCGCTCGGCCGACGCGTCGTCGTCGGCTTCGCGGAGGAACCCGGTGAACCACTGCCGGTCGTCGCTCTCGTGGACGAACCCCGAGACGGAGAGGCGGACCTCCTCGCCGTCGGCACCCACCCACGTCAACTCGTAGCGCTCGTCGTCGAGCGGCGTGCCGCCCTCGCCGTCGGTGTACCGGTCGAACCAGCCGTCGTACCTGTCCCGAAGCCGTTCGGGGACGAACTCGGCGAATCGCTTGCCGCGGACCTCGGCGGGGTCGTAACCCAGCAGGTCCTCGACCGCGGCGTTCGCGTAGACGAGCGTCCCGTCCTCGTCGGCCGTGACCACGGCGTCGCCGGCCGACGCCACCATCCGCTCGAAGAAGTCGTCGCCGAAGTCGGCCATTGGCTTCTCGCCCTCTCCCGCCGACTGTTCGCTGTGGCCGCTCATGGTCTACGAATCTCTTATCCCCGATACACACCGGGGACTCAATAGTCTCACGCCTGAGCGCCTTTTTCTATAAAATCCGCGCCGGCGGAAAGCGACGCTCGCGGAACCCCCGCCGGCCGCTACTACCGGAACCCCCGCCGGCCGCTACTACCGGAACCCCCGCCGGCCTCAGACCGACGCGAGTCGCGCGATGTACACCAGACTCAACACGTGGTCGTCCACGTCGAGGTCGGCCGGACCGGGCTTGTCGGGGTCGAAGCTCTCGACCTCCGAGAACCCCCGCATGTAGTCGCGTAGGCCCTCCCGGACCGACTCGGTTATCCACTCGACCTCCTCGTAGTACGCCAAGGCGTTGCCGGTGTTCTCGAATCCGGCCTTGTTGATGAGGAAGTCGAGCCACTCGAACACCACGACCTCGGTACTGTACTGGTTCGGCAGGGCGTCGAGATACGGCTTCTCGGGGAGCGCGCCCGCCGCGGCGAACTGGCTCTGCAACTGGACGAGTTCGTTTCGCTCGCTGTGGCGCAGTACTTCGTCTGGCGGCGCTGGCAGGTCCCCGCCCTCCTCGAACTCCTCGGGGGTCTCGCGGTGCGGGTCCGCGAGGCGACGCAGTTCGCGCAGGTCGTAATCTCCGGGCGTCGTCGGCATGGTACTCGGGTAGTTCGGCTATCTCGGACGGCCCATTTAAACTTTCTTGCTATTCGAGTGACGGGGCAAAGAGAGCTTCCCGGCCCGCGGCCCGAAACCGACGGAGGGCGTAGTCTCCACTAGATTCCGAATTTCGACACGTTTCCTTCCGCTCCGCGAAGGCGCCACATCTCGGAAAACAGCCGCCGGTGCAGTGTTCTCGAACCCGAACGAAAACCAGACGTCGAAACGCCTCCCCGTTCAGTTTCGACGCTTCTGGACCGCGGCCGCGAGACCGACGACCGCGACGACGAGACCGAGGAGACCGGCGACCTTGCCCTTGCTCCCGCCACCGCTACCGCCGTCCTCTTCGATCTCCCACTCGGGAGAGTCGTCTTCGTCCTCGGCTTCGGTCTCGAAGTCCTCGAACTCGGTCTGTTCGTCGCCGCTGCTCTTGAGTTTCCAGACCAACAGGCCGATTCCCGCGGCCACCGCGAGCAGGCCGAGCAGTTTGCCTTTGACACCGCCCGAGGACCCGGAGTCGCCCGACTCGGACGCCCCAGATTCGGACGTGGTGGTTTCGGACTCGACGGCGCTTCCGACGGCCGAGTCTTCGGGGAACTGGTACTCCTCGACGAGCGCGGGCTTCTCCAGATTTATCTCCAAGATTGCCATGTCGTACAGTTCGCCGGTCAGATAGGAATAGGTTGCGGCTACTCGTTCTGGCGCGAGCAGCGAGCGACGAGTCGCCGACCCCCAGTCCGGCCCGAACCCTTTCCGCGCTGGCCGACCGACACCCGACATGGCCCAGTGCGCCGTCTGCGGTGCCGACGTGGAGAAGACCAGCCCCGAGGAGACCGACTACCGAGACGACGAGTTCGCCGTCGCGCAGGTCGAGTACGAGGGCGAGACCTATCGGTTCTGTAGCGAGGAACACCGCGAGACGTTCGAGGCCGACCCCGAGGAGTACGTTTAGCTCAGTTTCTCGCTCGCCTCTCGAATCAGGCCGTCGAGAATCTCGGGCGTCGTCGGATGGTACGCCCGGTCGGGAATCTCGCGCACGTCCAACTCCATCTCCACGGCGACCTGCATCGTCTTCGCCATCACGTCGGCGTCGTAGTGCAGGCCCTGATACCCCAGTACGGTCCCGTCGTCGGCGTCCACGACGAGTTTCGCCAGCCCGCGCGGGACCGCCTTCGTCGCAAATACGCCGTCGCTGCTCGCCTCGCGCGTGACCGCCACGTAGTCGCGCGCCTCGGCGGCCAGCGCCTCCTCGGAGGTGCCGACGCGAGCGAAGGGGTACACGCCGAGTCCGGAGAAGATGACGTGGTGGTGGACGTTCCGGTACGGTTCCAACTCCTCTCCCGCGCGGTGGCGAAGGACGTTCTCGGCGGTCAGGAACCCCTGCTCCTTGGCGACGTGGAGGATGGGTTCGTGGCCGTTGGCGTCGCCGGGGACGAAGATTCGCTCGTCGTCGCGGGCCTGCATCGTGTCGGCGACCCACCCCGAACCGGGGTCGAGTCGGGCGTTCTCCAGCCCCAGATTCGCCACGTTCGGCCTGCGACCGGTGAACAGGAACAGTTCGCCGGCTTCGACCGTTTCGCGTCGTCCTCCCGAGGAGTCCTGTCCCGACACGCCGCGCCTGACGTGGAGCCGAACTCCGCCGTCGGCGGTCTCCTCGACCGACTGCTCGTACGTGTTGGTCAGCACGTCCACGTCGAACTCCTCGCGGTAGATGTCGAGCATCGCCGCCCGGAACTCCCGGTCGGCCTCGTCCAGCGGGTAGTCGTGGTGTTCGATGACGGTGATATCCATTTCGGCGGCCTCCGCGAGGTAGGGCACCATCTCCAGTCCGACGTAGCCGAAGCCCATCACGAGACCCGAGTCGGGGAAATCGGTCGCGTCCAGCACGTCCGCGCTGGTCATGTAGTCCACCTCGTCGATGCCGTTCAGGTCCGGCACGTTGACCGACGACCCGGTTGCCACGACGACGTAGTCGGCCTCGATTTCGCGGTCGCCGACCGCGACGGTTCGGTCGTCCACGAACCGGGCGGTCCGGTGGAGGAACTCGACGTTCTCGCGCTGGGCCAGCGTTCGCACCGCGGCGCGTCGGTGTTCCGCCCAGTTACCGACGTGTTCGTCCTTGGTCGCCACGACCGATTCGAGGTCCACCTCGGGGACGCCCTCGACGCGGTCGTCGTGGCGCGCCTGAAACCGGTGCTTCCCGGCCGAGAGAATCTCCTTCGAGGGCATACACCCCTTCAGGATGCAGAGACCGCCGCCGGGGTCGCCGTCGTCCACGAGCGTCAGTCGAACGTCCTCGGCGTCCGCCAACTTCTGTGCGGCCGCGACGCCGGCGCTCCCGTACGCCCCGACGATGACGACGTGAGTGGTCATGCGTAAACCACGACGCCCGGCGGATTTAGAGGTTCGGCCGACGGCACGCCCGGCCGGGCGAAAGCGGAAAAGTAGACGCGGAAGCGGACGGTTAGCGGCGTCGGGCCAGCATCGCCGCGCCGGCCAGCGCGACGATAGCGGCCGCCCCGGTGAATCCGGGGACGCCCGCGCCGTTGTCGGTCTCGTCGTCCACGACCGTCGTGGTGTTCGTCTCCGCCCCGGCGCTCTCGCCGTCGGCGGAGGTCGTCTGGCTGCCGTCAGTAGTCATCTGGCTGTCGTCGGTGGTCGTCTGGCTGTCGTCGGTGGTCGTCTGGCTGTCGTCGGTGGTCGTCTGGCTGTCGTCGGTGGTCGTCTCGCCGTCGCTCGTCGTCTCCGAAGTCGAATCGGCCGACTGCATCGAAATCGTCCGCTCGGAGAAGTGATTGACCGCGACCAGCACGTCCGCGCTGGCGTCGGCCGACGCGCCGCCCGTGCTCTCGACCACGTAGCGCGACCGGTCGCTGCCGATGGCGCTCTTCAGTTGGGTGTAGGTCCGGGCCTCCGCCGCGGCCTCGCCGTCCACCGTGACTTCGAGGTCGTCGGAGGCGTTCAGCACCGTCTCCGAGACGCTGGTCAGCAGGACGGTCCCCTCGTGGGTCGTCCGGTTGACGGTGAACGAGACCTCGCCTTCTGCCGTCTCGGTCGTCTCGACCGTGGTGTTCGCGCCGTAGCTCACGGTGTCCACGACGGTCTCCCCGCCGTCGGACATCACGTAGGCCTCGGCCTTGGCCTCGCCGTTGGCGATGAGTTGCTCCTGCTTCTCGTCGCCGTCGTCCTTCCCGTCGGGGTAGGACCGGAAGACGAGGCGGCCGTCCTCGCCGAGGGAGGCGGTCACGTCGCCCTCGTCGTTGACGGTGACGTTCCCCTCACCGACGACGAGGAAGGTCCCGTTCGTGCCGCTCTCGGTGGTGACCTCGACCTGCGAGTCGCTCTCGGCCGAGGCGTCCGCGCCGGACGAGAGGTTCGCCACCACGTAGTCGGACGTGGTGCCCGACTCGACGACGAGGACGCCGTGACCGTTGTCGTGGACGGTCAGGTTCGCGCCGGTCTCGGCCTGCAGGCTGGCCTCGGTGGTCGTCTTCGCGCCGACGCTGAGGCCGGCGCCCTCGATTCGGGTCACGGCCGACAGCGAGGCCCCGAGGTCCACGAGGCCGCCGTCTTCGACGTTGCTCTGGGACTGGACCCGAACGGAGTCCAGCACGGTCTCGTTATCGACGGCGTAGTCGGTTACGGCGCTGTTCGAGACCTCGAACGAGACGTGAGTTCCGGAGTACGCCTCGCCGGAGGTCTGTTGGGTCGCGGTGGGCACCCCACCGGCGGTCGCGGCGGGTACGACACTCGTGGTCACTACGAGCAGTACTAGCGCGCTTGCGAGTCGTTTCATGGCGGTCGGCGGTGACCCAGCACGCCTTCATACGCTTTTTGGCCTCGTGGAACGCGAGTGATGGAAGAACCGCCCACAGAGGCACGAATATGCGCATTAGAGCCCACACCAGTACATTGGGGTGCCGTGGCACGTCGGCCCCAGAACTGAAGTGAATCGACGGGCTCGACCGGGTTCGCGGTGCCCGCGCGACCCCGACCTACCGCGAAATCTCGCCGCCTTCTTCGGCCAGCACGCTCTCGACCTCCTCGCGGGTGACGACCGCCACGTCGCCGGGAATCGTGCGCTTGAGTGCCGCGGTCGCGGAGCCGTACTCCAGCGCGGTGGGTACGCCGTCGCCCGCGATGCGCCGCGAGAGGTACGCTCCGAGGAAGGCGTCGCCGGTCCCGATGGGGTCCAGCGTCTCGGTCTCGATGGCGGGTTGCTCGTAGGTCTCGCCGTCGTGGAGCGCCAGCGCGCCCTTCTCGCCGCGGGTGACGATGACGGTCTCGAAGCCGAACTCGTCGGCCAGCCCCGCCGCGATTTCTCGGGGGTCGCCCTCGCGGGCCAGCACCTCGCGGGCGTCGCGCTCGGCGACCAGCAGGAGGTCCACGTCGGGGAACAGCGATTCGAGGGTCTCGCGGGCCGACTCGGGACTCCAGAGCTTCGAGCGGTAGTTCACGTCGAAGGAGGTCGTCGTGCCCGCGTCCTGCGCCGCGGCGAGCAGGTCCGCGGTCGTCGCTTCGAGCGTGTCCGAGAGCGCGGGGGTGATGCCGGTGGTGTGGAACCGGTCGGCCTCGCGGACGCGCTCGACGGGTAACTCGTCGGTCTCGGCCGTCGTGACCGCCGCGCCCGACCGGTCGTAGATGACGTTCGACCCGCGGGGCTTGCCGCCGTGTTCGAGGTAGTAGGTGCCCTGTCGCCCCTCGTCGGTCCAGACCACGTCGGTCTCGACGCCGTGTCGCCGGAGGCCCGACGACACGCGCCGTCCGAGCGGCGAGTCGGGGAGTTTCGAGGTCCACACCGCGTCCGCGCCGAGGCGCGCGGCGGCCACCGCGACGTTGCTCTCCGCGCCCGCCGCCCGGAATTCGAGTTCGTCGGTCGTCTCCAGTCGCTCGCCGTCCGGCGGCGAGAGCCGGAGCATCGTCTCGCCGAAGGTCACGAGGTCGGTCATACGTCGGCTCTCGCCCCGACGCGCAATAATTTACTCGGTTCCGGAGACGTTCTCGCGGCGGGTCCGCGACGAAGGTTTATCCCCGATGGCGCGTCAGTTACTCCCAGATGACCGACGCGACCGACTACGACCCCGTCGGCTGTCCGGTGAGCGACTGCGAGTACCGCGACGCGGTGCGCTCGGTCGCCGCCCACGTCGCCGAAGCCGACGACGACGCCCACGAGTGGGACCGACTCGGCTACGCCGGGGCGCGCAACTTCGTGGAGACCGAGAAGCGTCGCCAGCGGCAGAACGGCGGCGGTGGGAGTAACAGTTCGAGCGACGGCGGTTCGAGCGACCCGAGTTCGAATGGCGGACCTTCGACCGGCGAATCCTCGACCGGCGAGAACCCCCGCGACCCGGCCGATGGTGCCGCGGGAAGCGGCGGGTTCACCGCCGCGTCGCAGGTGTCGGGGTCCGACGCCGGGTCGTCGGGCGGCAAATCCGAGCCGTCCGGCGGCGGGTCGGACACCGCCGACGCCGCCGACGAGACGCCCTTCGAGTTGGGCTTCGAGCGCGACGCGCTGGTCCTGCTGGAACTCGCCCGCGAGTACGACCTGTCGTCGCTGGACGACCTCGGAACGTGGCAGTTGGCCGACCTCTACTCCCTGTTGGCGGACCTGAAGAACTCCGCCGACGACGCCCGGAAGGAGGTCCGGGACGAACTCCTCGAAAACGTCCGCGAGGAGCGCACCGTCGCGGCGGACCTCGGGAGCGTCAGCCGAACGACCTACAACTACCGGCGGGTCGCGGACGAGACGACGGTCCACCGCGCGCTCGCCGACGCCGGCGTGGACCCCGAGGAGGTCCGGAGCTTCGACAAGTCGAAGCTCAAGGACGCAATCGAGGAGACGGACCTCGAAGAAGACGACGTGTTCGACGTGGACGAGCGCCCCACGATTCGCATCTCGGACTCCCACGACGACCAGCGCAGACGCCACTTCGAGCGACTGGACGACGAGGTTCGGTCGCTCGCCGACGACGAGTAACGGCGAGGGGGCGTTGCTGTAGAACGACCGACAGCCGACGCCAGCCAAACCGTACCGCCGACGGCACTGGTGGCTAACCCGTCAATGGCATCGCGGGCCGAATCGCCGACGGCACCGGGTCCGCTCCCGAAATCGACAGCTATTTTCCGAGTTCGCGCCCTACTCGTTTCGGGATGCTACTACAGGGAACCGTCGTCGCCGACGCCGAGACGGTCGTCGAAGACGGCGCGGTAGTCGTCGAAGGCAACGAAATCGTCGCCGTCGGCGACCGCGAGGAGTTGGTCGAGACGTATCCGGACCGCGAGCGCAAGGAGTACGACCTCCTCGCGCCGGGCGTGGTCGGCGGCCACGTCCACTCCGTCCAGTCGCTCGGCCGGGGCATCGCCGACGATACGTCCCTGCTGGACTGGCTGTTCGACTACGTGCTGCCGATGGAGGCCGGACTCGACGCCGAGGGGATGCGCATCGCGGCCGAGTTGGGCTACCTCGAACTGCTCGAATCCGGCGTCACGACCGCCATCGACCACCTGTCGGTGCGCCACGCCGACGAAGCGTTCGAGGCCGCGGGCGAGTTGGGCGTCCGCGCCCGGATGGGCAAGGTGCTGATGGACACCGAGTCGCCCGACGGTCTGCTGGAAGACACTCAAGCGGGCTTGGACGAGACCGAGCGCCTGATTCGGGAGTACCACGACACTCGCGGCGGGCGCATCCAGTACGCGGTCACGCCGCGCTTCGCGGTGAGTTGCACCGAGGAGTGCCTGCGCGGATGCCGCGAACTCGCCGACGCCTACGACGGCGTGCGCATTCACACTCACGCCAGCGAGAACCGCGACGAGGTGGCGACCGTCGAGGAGCGCACCGGCCGCCGGAACATCCACTGGCTCGACGAGGTGGGGCTGACCGGCGAGGACGTGGTGCTGGCTCACTGCATCTGGACCGACGAGTCCGAGCGCGAGGTTCTCGCGGAGACCGGCACGCACGTCACCTACTGCCCCTCCTCGAACATGAAACTCGCCTCGGGCATCGCGCCGGTGATGGACTACGCCGAGCGGGGCATCAACGTCGCGCTAGGCAACGACGGCCCGCCCTGTAACAACACGCTCGACCCCTTCACCGAGATGCGACAGGCCAGCCTCCTCCAGAAGGTCGAACACCTCGACCCGACCACGACGCCCGCCGAGTTGGTCTTCGAGATGGCGACTCGGAACGGCGCGAAGGCGGCCGGGTTCGAGGACGTCGGCCGACTCCGGCCGGGGTGGAAGGCCGACGTCGTGGGGCTGACGACCGACCTGACGCGCGCCACGCCGCTCCACGACGTGTTCTCGCACCTCGTCTTCTCGGCGCACGGCGACGACGTGGAGTTCACGATGGTAGACGGAAACGTCGTCTACGAGGACGGCGAGTTGCGGACCGGCGACGCCGACGCGATTCGACGGCGAGCGCGGGAGTACGACCTGCCGATAGCGGCGGACTGAGACGCGAGACGCTTGGTAACAGCACACTTATTTAGCCGTGCCGTCGAACGTGTGGCGATATGGACGTCGTCGCGGTCGGGGGCGGAATCGTCGGACTCGCCTCGGCGTACTCCCTCGCGGAGGCGGGCGCGAACGTCACGCTCGTCGAGAAGGGGAGCCTCGGGTCCGGAAGCACCGCGCGCTCGGCGGGCGGCATCAGGACGCAGTTCTCGACGCCGGTCAACGTCGAGCTCTCGCTGGCGAGCCTGGAGGTCTGGGACGACTTCGAGGCGGAGTTCGGCGTGGACATCGCCCACCGGCGACCGGGCTACCTCTTTCTGGCGCGGAGCGAGGAGACGGCCGAGCGGTTCCGCGCGGACGTGGCGATGCAGAACGACCTCGGTGTGGGGAGTCGCTATCTCTCGCCCGCCGAGGCGCGAGACCGTTGCCCCGAACTCCGGGCCGAGCGGTTCGTCGCCGCCCAGTACAACGCCGCGGACGGCTTCGCCGACCCGAACCTCGCGGTGCAGGGCTACGCCGAGGCGTGTCGGGAGGCGGGCGTCGAGATTCGGACGAAGACCGCGGTCCGCGACGTGCTGACCGACGACTCGAGCGTAATCGGCGTCGAGACCGACGCCGAGCGCATCGACGCCGACTTCGTGGTGAACGCCGCCGGCGCGTGGGCGGGCCGGGTCGCCGGGATGGCGAGTCTCGACCTCCCGATACACCCCCGCCGACGCCAGATAGCGACGGTCGAGCCGACGACGCCGGTTTCCGAGGACGTGCCCCTGACCATCGACCTCGACACGGGGTCGTACTTCCGGCCCGAGCGCGACGGCGCGGCGCTGGTCGGCGGGCAGTTTGACGAGGCGGACCCCGACGTGGACCCCGACGCCTACTCGGAGTCGATGGACTTGGAGTGGGCGGCCACGGCGGTCGAGCGCGCGGCCGACTGCGCGGCGTACTTCGACGGCGACTCGCGCATCCGCCGCGGGTGGGCCGGACTCTACGCCGTGACG
This sequence comes from Halorussus gelatinilyticus, assembly GCF_023238445.1. Classification (GTDB taxonomy): domain Archaea; phylum Halobacteriota; class Halobacteria; order Halobacteriales; family Haladaptataceae; genus Halorussus; species Halorussus gelatinilyticus. The sequence continues at coordinate 1,520,959 of NZ_CP096658.1, forward strand.
CCCGACCACCACCCCGTCGTGGAGGAGACGGTGCCGGGGTTCGTCACCGCGGCGGGCTTCTCGGGCCACGGTTTCCAGCACGCCCCGGCGACCGGGAAACTGGTCGCACAGCTCTGTCTCGACGGCGAGGCGTCGCTCGTGGACGTGAGTCAGTTGTCGAGCGACCGGTTCGACGACGAGGGCGGCGAACTGGTCGAGCGGAACGTGGCGTAGTCACTCGCGTCGTTGCGACTCCACGGCCACGACTCCGCGACCGCGACTCCACGGCCACGACTCCGCGACCGCGACTCCACGGCCACGACTCCGCGAACGCGACTCCCCGACGGCGGAGTCACGGCGACTCCGGACGGGACGAAGAACCACCGCCAACGCAACGTTGATTGCTCGGCCTTCCGTTCTCCGGGTATGACAGTCGCGCGCACGGTCGAGTTGGAGGGCCACATCATCGACTCCGGGATGATGCAGCAGTGTTTCGGCGTCGTGATGGACCTCGGGGGCGACTTCGACGTGGAGGTCTTCGACGTCGGGACGCACAAGGACGCCGAATCGTACTGCCGAATGGTCGTCACGGCCGACGACGAGGACTCGCTCCGCGAGATTCTGCACGAACTCCACCAGCACGGCGCGCACCTCTCGGACCCGCCCGACGCGACGCTCGCGCCCGCGCCCCGCGACAAGGTGGTTCCGCAGGGCTTCTACTCCACGACCAATCACCCAACGAAGGTCAGATACGACGGCGAGTGGCTTCCCGTCGAGAACGTCGAGATGGACTGTGCCATCGTGGTCGAGACCGGGGGAGACGGAAGCGACGACGGCCCGCGAGCCTACACGAAGGTCCTGAACGCCATCGAGGAGGGCGACCTCGTGGTGACCGACGAGGCGGGCGTCCGCGTGGACCCGCCCGAGCGACCCCGCGGGTCGAAAGGTCCCTTCGGGTTCATGCAGGGCGGAGTGTCGGCCGAGCGCCCGTCCGCGTCGCTCATCCGGGAAATCGCCGAGTCGGTCGCCGAGACGAAGGCCGAGGGCGGGACCGTCTTGGCGGTCGCCGGCCCGGCGGTCATCCACTCGGGGGCCGGTGACGCGCTGGCCCGCCTCGTCCGCGAGGGCTACGTGGACATGCTCTCCGCCGGCAACGGCTTCGCGGTTCACGACCTCGAACGCGGCCAGTACGGCACGTCGCTCGGCTTGGACGTCGAGACGCTCGAAAGCCCCCGGAAGGGCCACAAGCACCACATCTACACCATCAGCGAGATAATCCGCGCCGGCGGCATCGAGGCGGCCGTCGAGCAGGGACTGGTCGAGGACGGCGTGATGTACGAGTGCGTCGTCAACGACGCGCCGTACGTCCTCGCGGGGTCGATTCGGGACGACGGCCCGCTCCCCGACACCATCACCGACGCCGTGGAAGCCCAGAACGCCATCCGCGAGCAGGCCCGCGAGGCCGACCTCGTCATCATGCTCTCCACGCTCCTGCACTCGGTCGCGGTCGGTAACTGCCTGCCCTCCACGACGCGGGTCGTCTGCGTGGACATCGACCCCGCGACGGTGACGCAACTGCTGGACCGCGGGAGCGCGCAGGCTATCGGGATGGTAACCGACGTAGGGACCTTCGTCCCGAAACTCGCCGAGACGCTGGTGGACGGAGAGTAGCGCCGCCGTCGCGGAGCGCGAGGCGAGGACCGAACGTCCGCGATACTGTTATCAGGCTGTCACCCGAAGGCGACCGCATGGTATTCTCCACGGAACCGGTCTGGAGCGAGGTGTCCGACGACTTCACCACGGAGTGCGAGGACGCCGTCGTCTACGCCGACTTCGAGCAGGAGACGGTTCTCCACGAAGGTCCCATCAGGGTCCTCGGGAACGGCTGGGTCGAACTTCCCTCCGGTCGCCTGCTGTCGCCCAACGCGGTACATCACGTCGATCCGCAGACGGAGTGACTCCCCGTTTCGGGACGGACACCGGGAGTTCCGGTCGGCGAAACACCTCGCGCTTCGTCGGTCGGTGGACAAAGCATTTGCAGTCCGACTCCGAACCTTCGACACGACGATGCGACGACTCGTAGTCGAGAATCTCGGGTACGCGCTCCTCGGTGGCCCGGTGCTGGGCGTCCTGTCGTTTCTGGTCGGGTGGGCTCTCCTCGGAGCGGTGCCCGGAGTCGGATGCGCCGTCGCGGTGTACGGTCTCGGCTGGGCGCTGACCGCCCGGCAGTCCGCACGGGAGCGGCCGGACCCGACGCCGGAACCGGACGAGGAGCGAACTCGCCGCGAGAGAGAGTTAGAGGTGGAGAAAGGAAGCTTCGGCGGGGACGGTGGCGGTGGATAGGTCGGCGCTCCCTCGTTCGCTGTCGAGTCGCGCTTCCACCCGACGCGTCACTCCGCGGTGACGCACTCTCCGAGTTCGGGCGCGCTCGCGTCGAAGCCCTCCGAGCGTAGCTCCTCGGCGAACGCTTCACAGCGGTCGCCGTGGTTGACCAGCACCTCGGCGTCGCGGTACGCGTCCAGAAAGTCGAAGAGACCGTCGCGGTCGGCGTGCGCCGAGAAGTCGTAGGCCTCGACCTGCGCGCTGACGGGCATCACGCGCCCGTCGATTTCCGCGCGGCCCGAGTCGAGCAACTCGCGGCCGGGCGTCCCTTCGACTTGGTAGCCCGTGAACGCGATTTTGTTCGTCGGATTCGCCCGAATCTCCGGCACGTAGGTCATCGCGGGACCGCCCGAGAGCATCCCCGAGGTGGTCACGACGACGGTGTTCTTCTCGGCGATGCGCCTGCGCTGTCCGTCGCGTCCCGTGACGAACCGTGCGTTGGACTTCGCGCGGCCGAGCGCGTTCGCGTCCCTGACGAACTCGGGATACTGGCGCGCGATTTCGGTGACCTTCTGGCCCATTCCGTCCACGTAGCAGTCAATATCGTGGGCCTCGCAGACCATCAGCATCTCCTGCGTGCGCCCGATGGCGAACGCCGGCACTATCACGGTCCCGCCCTCCCAGACGGTCGTCCGGACGCTCTCGGCGAACGAGTCCTCGACCTGCTGGCGCGGGTCGTGGTCCACGTCGGAGTAGGTCGATTCGGTGAGTACGATGTCCGCTTCCGGGCGCGCCGTCGTCCCGGACAGCAGTTGCGTGTCTTCGGTGTGGAAGTCGCCGGTGTAGAGCAGGCGGGTCTCGCCGTCGTCCACGAGGACGTGCGCGCTCCCCGGGATGTGGCCCGCGTCGTAGAAGGTGACCTCGTACCCGGCCGCGGTGAAGGTCTCGCCGTAGCCGTGGGTCTCGGACACTTGGCTCATGCGCTTGACCTCGGTGTGGGTGAACGGGCAGTCGTAGCTTCCGCCGTGTAGCTTGAGCGTGTCCTCGGCTAGCACGCGCGTCAGGTCGCGGGTCGGGGGCGTCCAGTGGATGGGCGGCCGGGCGTCGCCCGACAGCAGGGACGGAATCGCGCCGACGTGGTCGAGGTGGCCGTGGCTGACGACCACGGCGTCGGGGTCGGGGTCCCCGACCGGGAACGACGGCGGGTTGCCCGTCGCCATCCCGTAGTCGAGCAGGAGCGAGCCGTCCACGAGAATCGCGCTCCGCCCGATTTCGCGGGCCCCGCCGAGAAACTCGATGTTCATTGGTGGGTCGTACTCGGTGCGGGCCTTTTCGTCCGTCGGTTCTCGGTCCGGGTGTCCGTTCGTCGCGAGTTCCGAGTCGTGATACCGGGTTCGAGGCGGTTCGGTGACCGCGGGGTATCGCTCTCCTCGCACACGGACGACACCGTGATAGTGGCCTCGAAAGCCCTCGGTCAGTTCCGGTCCCGCGGCTCGCTGCGCTCCTCGGTCGTCACTCCGTTCCTTCCTGCGGTGCTTACGTCGCCGGGGTTCCCGGAACTGCCCTCGCCCTTTCAGTCCGCCGAGGGGGTGGACGCGTCATCAAGCGACGCCGGTGGTCGGTCGCACCGTCTCGATTCGCTTCCCTGATTGCAAGAAGACTTATTCCGCGTCGCTGAGGGAACGATACCAAGGTCCCCAATGTCAGTCATCGAGATAGACGAGTTGACGAAGCGATTCGGCGAGGTCGCCGCCGTGGACGGTCTCTCGCTGTCGGTCGAGGAGGGCGAGGTGTTCGGCTTCCTCGGCCCGAACGGTGCCGGGAAGTCCACGACCATCAACGCGATGCTCGACTTCACGAAGCCGACCAGCGGCGAGATTCGGGTGTTCGGCAGGGACGCCAACCGCGAGTCGGTCGCGGTGCGCGAGCGCTCCGGGCTTCTGTTGGAGGGTTACGGCGCGTACCCCCGACTGACCGGGCGCGAACACGTCGAACACGCCATCGAGACGAAGGACGCCGACGACGACCCCGACCAACTGCTCGACCGGGTGGGACTCCGGGAGGCGGCCGACAGGCGCGCCGGCGGCTACTCGAAGGGGATGCGCCAGCGGATGGCGCTCGCCGTCGCGCTCGTGGGCGACCCCGACCTGCTGGTGCTGGACGAACCCTCGACGGGGCTGGACCCCAACGGCGCGCGGACGCTCCGGGAGGTCGTCGTCGAGGAGGCCGACCGCGGCGCGACCGTCTTCTTCTCGTCGCACATCCTCGAACAGGTGGACGCGGTGGCCGACCGCATCGGGATTCTCCTCGACGGGTCGCTCGCGGCGGTCGGCGAGGTCGGGGAACTCCAGCGGGAACTCGGCGCGGGCGCGACCCTCTCGGTGTGGGTCTCCGCGGTGTCGGACGCGCTCCTCGCGGACCTCCGCGGCATCGAGGGCGTCCGCGACGTCCGGGCGCGCCACGGCCGCGTCGAAATCGCCTGCGACGGCGGCGGCGAGACGAAGCTCCGGGCGCTGAACGCGGTGGCCGACGCGGGCGTCTTCGAGGACTTCGAGGTCCGGGACGCGTCGCTGTCGGACGTGTTCTCGAAGTACACGGAGGGTCCGGCGTGAGCCGCGCCGACGTGTTCCGTCGCGATTTGACCAGCGTCTACCGGTCGCGGACCGGCGCCGCGGTCTCGGCCATCGTCGCGCTGGCGACCGTGGTCGCTGTCGGCCTGTTCGCGCTGGCGAGCGACGTGGCGCTCTTGGGCGGCGTCGGTGGCCTCGCCGCCATCGCGTCCATTCTCGCGCTCGTCTTCCTCGGCAACCCCAAGCAAATCGCGGGCGTCGTCGTCGGCTTCGCCGCGCTCGCGGTCGTGGCGACGCTCGCGCTCTCGGACCCCCGGTCGGGCGCGGCCCGACCGAACATGGAACTCGCGGTGACGGCGGTCGGGTCGGCGCTGTCGGTCCTGCTCCCGCTGGTCTGTCTGGTCGGGAGCTACGCCGCGCTGGTCGGCGAGCGCGAGACCGGGAGCGTCCGGTTCCTGCTCGGTCTGCCCAACTCCCGCGACGACGCTTACGTCGGCAAGTACCTCTCGCGGGCGACGGTCGTCCTCGTCCCGCTGGTGGTCTCGCTCCTCCTGACGGGCGTCGTCGTCGCGCTCACGTTCCGAAACGGCTCCTTTTTGGGGATGGTCGGACTGACGCTGGTCTCGATTCCCTACGCGCTGCTGTTCGTCGGCATCGGTCTCACCGCCTCGGCGTACGCCGACACCTCGAACCGCTCGGTCGCGGTGGTCGTCGCGGCGTTCACCGTCCTCCGGGCGGGGTGGCCCGCGCTCCAGTTCCTGCTGCTGTCGGGCGTCGAGGACACCTACCCCAAGCCGGAGTGGTACTTCTGGGTCGGTCGGCTCAACCCCATCAACGCCTACGTGAAGCTCACGACCCTGTTCGCGGACGTGAGTCACCACCCTCTCATCACGACGCCCGCGGATTCGGTCTCGACGGTGGCGACCACCTACCCGTTCGCGGCGGTCGTCCTACTCGGCTGGACGGTCCTCGCGCCGCTCGCCGGACTGGTCTACTTCCGGAACCGCGACCTGCTCTGAGACCGGGCGGCACGCCGACCCCGACCTTCGGCCGCCCCGCGATCGCCCGAAACCGGCGGCTCGCGCTCTGCGAACGTGACAGCGAGTAGGTCCTCAGAACGACTCCGGAGAAGACGAATCGCCGCGCTCGGCGTCGTAGACGTACGCCTTCGCGGTTCGCGGCCCTTCGACTTCGATTTCGGGGAGCAGTTCGAGCCACGTCCGGACGGCGCTCCCCCGGCGCTCGACGCTCGACTCCGAGAGACCGGTCGTCTCCGCGGCGATGAGGTCGTCTATCTCCGCCTTGGTGAGTTCGCCGGCGTCGGCGGCCGCCGCGAGGACGCGCTCGACCAGTTCGACGCTCCGAACCGCTCGTCGGAGAGTCTGCCGGGCCGGGACCGACCCCGGTTGCGCCCGGATGTACTCGGCCCCGGTCGCCGTGAGACCCCAGCGCGTCGCCTCGTCTCCCGCCGACGGCTCCTTCCGGGCCAACCCGAGGACCGTCGCCGAGTTCGCGTTGATGTAGACGTGGCGCTCCGAGAGGTCGTAGCCGGCGTTCGCGGCGATCCACCGCCGAACCTCGTCGCGGGTGCCACCCGTCGCCCGTATCGCCCGGAGGACCGCGCGAACCTTGCCGAGGTCGTTGCCCAGCGGGACCTCGCCGGCGGGGACTCGCTCGTCGCTCTCGTGCAGGTCCTGCCAGAAGGTCGCGTCGAGTTCGTAGTCGCCGTCCCGCTCGGTCACCCCGAGACCTGTCCGGAGCATCGACGACGCGAGGTCCGCGCCCGAGACCAACTGAATCGGCAGGTCCTCGGCGGTTTGCTTCGCCGGGTCGGAGTAGGAACTCGTCGTGACGAAGGTGCCCAGCGCGTAGCCGTTCTCGACCAGCGCGCCCGCGAGTCGGTGGACGCGGTCGTTCCCGACGACGTTTCCGGGGGCGTAGCGCTTGACCTGCACGCCGAAGTCGGCGGCGAACCAGTCGTAGTCGAGTCGCCCCTCGATGTCGATGCCACCGTCCTGCGACGCCGGCGTGACCGCCAGACCGGCGGTCCGGAGTTCGTCGCCGAGGACGACCTTGCAGAGGACCTCGAACTCCTGCGGGTCGAGGTCGAGCATCCGGTCGCGGAGTCGTTCCCGTGCCGCCGCGGTCGTCATACGCTCCCGTACCGAGACCGGGGATCTAAGTCTTTCGCGGCCGTCGCGTCTCGGTTCGACTCAACCGGCGAACCGAACGCCCAAGGGTCACCGACCCGTAGCTCCGGCCGACAGAATGGCCCAAAAGCTCACGCTCCCGAACGGCGAGACCGTCACGCCCGACGACGTGTTCCTCTACAACGACTACCCCTACCGGGTCGAGTTCCCGGGTGAGGAGGCAGTGAGCGAGGACGCCGAGACGGAGTTCTGGCTCTCGCCGCTCTACTGGGGCGGCGGCGAGATGGACATCCCGTTCCGCGAGCGCGAGGCGCTGGTCGAGCAGTGGGGCGACGGGTCGGAGGGCACCCTCACCGACGAGGAGTGGGAGCAGTGGCTCGGCGAGGCCCGCGCCGACGAGCGGTTCGACGACGAGGAACTCGACGCGCTCCGCGGGGAGCTACCGGTCTCCGGCGGCGGGGTCGGGGTGGTGGCGCGGATTCGGCGGGCGCTCGGACTCTGAGGCG